>NZ_JAUSWN010000003.1:0-165223 GCF_030815255.1 Hathewaya limosa | reverse complement strand
TTAATAAAACATTCTCTCACAAAATTAATAGATAATATTCTATTTTCGTGGCAAAAGTGGCTAAGTGGATAATTATAACTAAAAAACTATAAACCCCCATAAGCTATCGCTATTTAGATAAGTCTGCCTTTTATTCTTAGAATATTATTCTAGTACATATTAATCTAGGAAATTAGTTATAAAAACTAAACATAGTATAATTGTCAATAGAAATACTTTCTAAAAATTAAACACTAGTGAGAAATTTTATATGAATTAAATTTATGAAAAATGACTCTTACTAATAGTGAGGGTTATTTTTATGTATAAAATACGATAATAATAGAATTTACTAGCTATATAATGCTATTTACCTATGATGTAATGAAAAGATAATTTATACAGTGAAAATTAGAAAAGTAACGTTATAATGATAAAAAAATGAAAGAAAATGATAATCAATACAAAATGTAATTGAATATCATTTTCAATTGTTGTATAATTTATATATATAAATTGGAGTCGGAGGTAAAATATATATGAATATGATAAAGAAGATAAATAAGGGAGTAGGCGTCGCAACTACAGCAATGATCATTGTAGGGGGAGTACCTATGATGGTACATGCTAATCCCATTAACAAAAATATATCTCAAATAGAGGCAAAAGCTATATGTAAAAATATAGATCAATCGATTAAAAATGGAACTTATAAATTTAGCAATTTAAGCGTAAACGAGAGTATAAAAAAATCTAATCATAAAATTGATGAAATAAAGGTAAAAGTATTAAAAGAGAAATCAGATGATGTTTCTATGGCAGGAGGATATATAGAAAAAGTTGAACATGAAGTTAGTAATGGAAAACAATATTTAGTTTTATCAATAGATAGTTTAGATTGGATGAGCAATATAACTGCATCTATAAATGATGGACAAGAAGTAAAGGTTGAAGAATTAGAGATAAGTAAGAAGAAAAAAAACGATGGAAAAGGAAAAGAGATAGGAAAAATAAGATTTGAAATAAAAAATTTAAACTCTAAAATTTTAATGCATATGAATGTTGAGCCAATGGGAAATGCAAGAGTTACATTCAGATTAATTCCAGAAACTACAATTACTGATCAAGGTAAACCTAAAAAAGAAGATACCCAACCTAAGGATAAGCAAAAGGATAAAGAAACTGATATAGTTCAAAACAGTGAAAAAAAAGAGAAAACTGAAGGAAGTCTAAAAATTAAGTGGGAAAAAGTAACTAATATATCACAAATTACTTCTATAAAATTTGGAAAGTTTTATGGGGATTTTGAAAAATACAGAGTAGAATTTGAAAAACCATCATACGATCCTAACATGGCTATTTATATGAAAAATTTCAATGGAATAGAAGTAAATGGAGTTACTTATAAAAAAGCTGATTCAGCAGAAAAAAAAGAAACTTTTTACTTCGGTTCAATGGGGTTAGAATTAAATCCCTCAGCATTTAAGCAAGGAGAAAATATGCTTATCTTTAAGTCAAAAGGACATAATGACTTAAGAATAGAGGTAAATAAAAAGAGTGAGACAATTAATATTATAAAACAAGAAGAAGGAATAAAAATTGATACTCAAACAGGTAGTGAAGTTAGTGGAAAGCCTAAACATAATATAGCAGATGGTATATATACTGTAGGATTTAAGGCAAATAAAGTAGACAACCCTAATGATACATCTATGCTTGGTGGATTTTTAGATCATAATGTAAAAGTAGAAGTAAAAGAAGGAAAAATAAAATTAACATTTTTACATAAAGTTATGGCAGATATGTTAATTGATGTTAGATTTGAAAGTGAAGGAAAGTATATTCCAGCTAAGTTAACTTATTATACTAGTCCAAAGGGAAAAACTGTTGATAAGATGAAAACTATAGAAGTTGAAGTTTCAGACTTAAGCAATCCACATAATTGTGCAGTACTTGTAACAGGAATGGGTGGAAAACTTATTGATAAAGGACATATGGACAAATATAAGATTGCGAAACTTACTTTTAATGATGAACTAGTAGAGGGATGGAAAGGTTTTGAAGAAAAAAGAGAAGTCAAGACTAGTGACGAATTATTTAATGATGCATTAGTAGCAGCGCATTTAGATAAGGATAATGATGGAATAGTAACTGATGAAGAAATAAAACAAGCTGCATATGGTTTAGAATTAAATTCTAAACGAATTAAAGATATTACTAGATTAAAAAATTTAGGTTCAAAGGTTACAGAATTAAATTTAGGTTTTAATGAGATATCAGATATAAAAGAAGGAACCTTTGATAATATTATTAATGTAGAAAAATTATCTTTAACTCATAATGAAATAAAAAGTTTACCGAATAATATATTTGATAAATTAACTAAACTTAGAAATTTAGATATATCTGAAAATAATCTTAAAGATTTACCAGAAGAATTATTTAAAAATCTAGAAAATTTAGAGGAATTATCAATAAGAGAATGTAATATAGAAGAATTACCAGATGGAATATTTAAAAACTTAAAGAATTTAAGAACTTTAAGTTTAGTAGGAAATAAATTATCACATATACCAAAAGCAATATTTGAGTTAAACAATTTAGAATCTTTATATATAAGTGAAAATATGTTAGAAGAACTACCAAAAGAATTAAGCAATTTAAAAAAATTAAGAGTTATTGATTCACAACATAATTTTATCAATAAAATAGACAATGAATTTTATGAAAATATAAGAAAAAATAATAATATAAAAACTCTAAACCTTAGAGATAATGAATTAAAAGAAGTACCTAAAGATATGGCTAAAATGTTTAATCTTAATGGGATTAGTAGTGAAATAATATTGAATAACGTTATAAATATGCCTAATTTTGAAGATGATGTTATGAAAAAGGTATATCCTCAAAAATCATTTACAAATTTTAAAGCACAAGTTAAAAATAATAAAATAACTTGGAAAAGTGATCTTTCTGTTTTAGATATGTTATGTTGGCAAAGAGCTGTAGATAGAAACTCAAAAAATATTAAAAATGTTAAAGAATATAAACAATATTTAGCTGAAAATGGTGCAAAGACAGCGGGAGATGTATTGAAAAAAGAAGGATTAATGTGGGAAGTTGTAACAGATATCCAAAAGAAAAATGCTGATGGAAAGTATGTAACTATAAAAACTTTTAAAGATAAAGAAGATAATAATACTGGAACTTATGAAGAGAGTAGTGTAAATGAAAAAAATCAATATAGAATATTAAAAAAAGTAAATGGAGCTACTTATGAGGAATTTTCATATTTATTAGGACAAATGGCAGAAGTTAAAGTAGCAAGTGAAGAAACTTCAAAAGAAGTAGTAAAAGATAAAATAAAGGATGGAACATATTCTATTGGATTTACCGCATACAAGGTAGAAGATAGAAAGGAAACCTCCATGTTAAATAACTTCTTTGATAAGAAGGCTAAGTTAGAAGTTAAAGATGGAAAAATGAAAATAACATTATTAAATATTTGTTTTGCTGATGGATTATATGATTTTCGTATAGAAAGTAACGGAAAATTTCCAGAAAGTATAGCAAAGGGATATGGAAAGTTAACACCAAAGGGACAATACCCATTTAAAACATTTGAAGTGAATATTTCAGATATAGATTTAGAACATGAAGGTTGTGTTTTAGTAGGACCAATGGGCGGACTTATTAGTGATATTGGAAATTTTGATAGGTATAGAAAAGTTATGTTTGTATTTGATAAGGATAATTTAAAAGAGTGGAATGGCTTTGATGAGGATCATAAAAAAATTGATGATGATAAGCAATTTAATAAAGCATTAGTGGACGCTAAATTAGATAAAGATGGAGATGGAATTGTTACAAATGAAGAATTAGCACTTGCGGAGGGAGAAGTAAACTTAGCAAGAAAAGGAATAAAAGATATTTCTAGATTACAGTTTTTGGGAAAAAATGTAACTTCACTTGATCTAGTAGGAAATGAAATAACCGAGCTTCCAGAGGGGGTATTTGATAATTTAACAAAATTAAAGAAATTAGATATACATGGAAATTATATCAAGAAACTACCTAAAGGTATTTTTGATAAATTAACAGAACTTACAGAACTTCATATAGGAATGAATGATTTTACAGAGTTACCAGAAGGTATTTTTGATAGATTAACTAAGTTAAAAGAGTTAAGTATATATAATATGAGATTATCTTTAAATAAAATTGATGATAATATATTTGATAAGCTTAAAAATTTAGAGTATTTATCTCTAGCGGAAACAGGCATATCTAAAATACCAAAAAGTATATTTAAATTAGATAATATTAAAACTTTAAATTTAAATAAAAATCAGTTAAGAGTGATACCAAAAGAACTATCTAATTTAAAGAATTTAACATGGCTTGATTTAGGAACAAATTATATAGAAGAAATACCAGAAGAAGTATATAAAAGTTTAAATAAGTTGACTATGTTTGAAATTAAAGATAACCAATTAACAAAGATACCGTTAAATATATGGGAGTTAATGCCTGAAAATAAGACATTAAATTGTTCACTTAATAAATTGAAAATAGTTCCTAACTTACCAGATCCATCGAAAGGAAAGATATGGTTCACTAATTCTCCACAAAAACAAGCATTAAATTTAAAACTTAATGCCAAAAATGGGGAGATAGCTTGGAGCCAAGATATTTCATCTGTAGATATGATGGCATGGTGGAGAATTGCTAATTCATTTAATACAAAAAAAGTACCAAAAAACTTAGATGAATACAAAAAACAATTAGGTGGTAAAACTGCTATAGATTTTCTAAAAAAAGGATGGACAGAACCACAAATTATAACTAAAATTCAAAAGAAAGATATAAATGGAAATTATATAACCATAAAAGAAATAACTAATTATAATGAAAATGATCATTCTGATTCTATAAAAGATTCAAAAATGAAAAATGGAGATGAATATAGAATACTAAAGAAGTTAGAAGCAGTATCATTTGGGTCACCTACATATGTATGCACAGATGTTGCCTATGCGAAAGCGATAGTAAATGAAAATATTAGTGAAAATCCAGATACAAAACCTACGAACCCAAAAGATAAGGAAATACCAACTACAAAATCAGAAGTACAAAAAGAAATACAAGTTAAGGCATTAAAAGAAAATTCAAATGAACCATCAATGGCTGGAGAATACTTAGAAAAAATAGTAAAATACACAGAAAAAGATGGCAAGAAATATTTCACAGTAACACTAAATAGAATGGATTGGATGAAGAATATAGCAATAGAAGTAGGCGGAAAAGAAGTAGAAGCTGAAAAGAAAATAAATGGGAATATTGGAGAATTTACATTTGAAGTAGAAAGCGAAAATACAGAAGTAATGATGAGAATGAATGTAGTTCCAATGGGTAATGCAAGAGTAGCATTTAGATTGGCAAAGGAACAAGATTCACAAGCATCAACATCTGCAAGCAGTGAAAAACCAAGTACAAAACCAGAGAGTACAGAAAACATTTCTAATAAAGAAGAAAAACCAGTTGAAAAAGAGAAAGAAAACCAAAATCAAGATAATATAGAGCAAGAAAAGAAAAAAGAAGAAAATAATCAAGACAAG
The DNA here is from genome assembly GCF_030815255.1 of Hathewaya limosa. Taxonomy (NCBI): domain Bacteria; kingdom Bacillati; phylum Bacillota; class Clostridia; order Eubacteriales; family Clostridiaceae; genus Hathewaya; species Hathewaya limosa. The sequence continues at coordinate 159,626 of NZ_JAUSWN010000003.1, read as the reverse complement.
AAGGATAACATAAAAGAAGATAAAGATATTAACGCTAAGATATTAAAAGTAGTAGAAAACAATAACTTAAAATCAGGAAATTACAAAAATGTACAATCTACAATAAAATGTAAAAACAAAGAACAAGAAAAACTTATAAAAGAAAATCTTGAAATAAAAACAGATGTAACTGTAACAAAGGAAAAAGATGTTATAGTTAGAATGGAACTAACAGGTAAGTATGCTTTTAATTCAAAAGTATTTGTAGATGGAAAACAAGTAGATGTTACGGAAATTTTTAAGGATAGAATAGAGTTAATGGCATCACCTGAAATAAAAACTGAAAGTAAAAAAGACAATAATAAACAAGTAGTAGAATTTAAATTGCCAAACATAAACTCAAAAGTAGAATTAGTAACTTTTGATAGTAATAAACCTAATGAAAAAATCCAAGCCATAGTTAACTTAAAAAATGACTTGGTAAATAAATCTTTAGATAAATCAACATTATCAAAAGATAATGATATTAAAGAAGATAAAGATAATAATACCAAGGATGACAACAATAACGTTAAAGAAGATAACAATAATAAAGAAGATGGCAATAATGATGTAAAAGAAGATAATATTAATAATAAAGAACATATATATACAAATGAAGAAGATTCACATAATAAAAAGACCTCAGCAGTAAAAAATCATATTGAATTAAAATCAAGTAAAAAACCAGAACAGACTGTAAAAAATGAAAATAAAGATAATGAAAAAATTTCAACGGATAAAAAATTACCACAGACAGGACTTCCTATTAATACAGGAATTTTAGCAAGTATGGGAACTATTTTATCTGGTTTGGGAATTGCATTAAGAAAAAAAATAAAAAAATAAGTTAATAAATGCCTATATGTTTGAGTAAAATCCAATGTATAGGCATTCTTATTTAATAAGGAAATTTCAGCTAAACGTTAAAAACTTACAAAGAACTCAAAGAAGTGGCAAGTTAAAGTGTATTATTTTTGATAAGCTCAGAATAATTTGAACATAGTGATAAGTAAACTTGGAAATTAAAGATTTAATTGATTTTTTAATACCATGAATATAAAATATCCTCAAGAGGGAATCAATAGATTAACACAAAGAGAAGAGGTAAAAATGATTAAAAGTAGACAATTAGAGGTTTTAATTTTTTTATTAAAGAATAAAAATTCAACATATAAACAACTTGCAGAAAAATTTGAAGTAAGTACAAAAACTATTGAAAGAGACATTAATCGTCTTTCATCTATGGGGGTACCAGTTCAATGTAAACAAGGAAAATATGGAGGAATATCTATTAATGAAAAATATAAACTTTCCACTAGTTTTTTTACCAATGAGGATATTCAAGATATTATTTTTGCATTAACTGCATTTGAGAGTTTTGGTAATGAACAATGTAAGGAAAAAATTTTAAAAAAGCTTTGTATGATTGAACCAGAACTTGTTGGAATATTAGAGAGTGATGCGGAAGAATACTTTGTATGTGACTTAGTAAGTGAAAAAATTAATATGCAAACGGAAACTTGCAAAAATATTAATACATGTATGAATGAAGATGTATTTTTAGAACTTTTTTTACATGGTAATAAAATAAAGATTGCTCCAATTAGTTATGTATTAAAGCCAAAGGGTTTATATCTATACTGTTTTGATAGTGAATATCATTTAATTCCTGTAAAATCAATTAAGGATACGAAACCTACAACAAGCACTTTTACTCGAGATTTCATTCCATATAAAAAGAATGAGAAAATTAACAGGTAAACTAGACAAAATGTGTCTTGTTTGCCTGTTATACTTTTATATGAGGTGAAACAAATGAAGGAAAATATTTATGATCAAAAATCAATAAAACAATTAATTTTTATTTTTTCTGTTCCGGCAATTTTATCATTGATTGTAGAAGTTCTTACATCTGTAGTTGATACAGCTTTTGCAGGGCATTTAGGAATTAAAAGTGCCAATGCTCTTACAGCAATGGGACTTATATCCACCATACTTACTATTTTTACGGCTATACAAACTTTATTTGCAATTTCTACGGCTATAATGATCGCAAAGTATTTAAATAATAGGAAGATTTTAAACAAATATTTTTTATGTGGATTTTCTATGACTATGTTAATATCAATATTAACATCTTTGGTATCTTATATATTTTTAAATCCTATACTTTCCATATTAGGTGCAAAGGGACAAGTATTACATCTAGCAAATCAATATTTAAAAATACAGTTAGTTAGTAATATATTTAGTGCTATAGGGTACACACTTACAAGTTGTATTCGTGCATTCGGATATCCAAAGATAGAAGCTATTATTATCACTTTAGCCGTTGTAGTTAATATTATTTTTAATTCTGTATTTACTTTTGGATTTTCAATGGGAATTGTGGGATTGTCAATTGGAACATTAATTTCAGAAGTTTTTGGTTCTGTTTTTTCTATGATATGGCTATATAGAAAAAAGCTGTTATTTGGAGGGTATGCATTTAGAAAAAGAGAATTTATAAACATGGCTTTTGATTTGTTTAAAATTGGTGCAGCACAAACGGTTATACAAATGTTGTCTAGCTTTACGGGATTCTTAATAAATAATCGTTTACTTAGTTTGGGTGGATCAACATATATAGCAGCATGGAATGTATCACAAAAATTATATATATTTATTTTAATGCCTATTGTAGGAATAACTCAAGGAGTGCAAACCATTATTTCATATTTTAATGGACATAAGGAAGATGAAAAAAAATCAAAAACTATTAAATCAACAATTATTTATTGTATGATCTATGGAATAATTGCTACAGTTGGTACTTTTCTTATGGGAGATAAAATGTTATATATTTTTGGAGTGACATCAGAAATACATAGAGTAGCTATTAAGATTATACGTGTAATTTTTATAACTTTTCCTTTTGTAGGTATACTTTATACAATTATGACTCTTTTACAAGTTACAAATAGAGAAGTTCAAGCAATTTTATTAGGACTTATAAGGCAGGTATTTTCTGTTATTCCATTTATAATAATATTCCCAATTGTTTTTTCAAAAATAGATATTGGAATTACACCTATATTTTCTATCTTTTTAGTAATACCATTGGCAGATATATTATCTACAATTGTTGCAGTAATACTTTTTAAAAAGACATCTAAGGATTTAAGATTAAAAGAATAATACATTTAACTTTTCAAGGTACACGATTTTTGAAATTTGAATCACCAAGTGGAGTTATTGAAAATTAAATATAATAAATGATTTTTAAGAGTATGAATAAGATGTTATATAGTAAATGAGGAGGAATTTATATATGAAGTTTATTTGGCATGAGAGTTTTTGAACAATTGAGGTTGAATTGGAATGATATATCTATAGGAAAAGAATGCACAAATCTTATTAGAGTATTAGCTATGGAACATGTGATGCAAGATTTAAATTGTATATGTTCAAAATATGGTTCTTTTCTTGATTATTATGAAAAAATAAGAAATTTAATAAAAAGGGAGATAGTTGAGGATTTTATTTGTCTTGGATATATAAAAATAAGCTTTATAAAAGTAGGTATAGCTACAATATTTGTCTTTGAAGAAAACGGAAAGAAACTTATTTATGCACCTTGTGATGTAAAACCATTTCCACATAATAATACTTTAAATAATGCAGATATAATGATAATAGGAAATACCTTTGTGGGAGATGTTTTAAAAGATGGTTTTGTTTTAGAAAAAGATAATAGTCTTAGACAAGAATTATTTAGCATGAAGGAAATAGAAGATATTAAAAATAAATATAATATAAAAAAAGTAATTGTTACGCACTTAGAAGAAGATTGGGGAAAATCATACGATGATTATATAAAATTACAGAAAGAATATGACAATATATTTTTTGCTTATGATGGAATGAATATAGACTTATAAATAACAGAATGTGTTTAAAAAAGTGGAAAAATAGCTTTCTATGATAAATTAAAGATCATAGAAGGCTATTTTTACTGATTTGTAAATTTCACCGGATAATATCTTTACCATTTTTATCTTTAAGGTTATATTGATACTTTCCATCTACCTCAATTACATTTTTAAACTAACTAGAATTATCTTAAAAAGTACTATCAGATAAAATGTGTATGAGCAGGAGTTATATAAGAAAAATAGAAGCACCAAATTGTGAGAATTCCTTCTCAATAGAAACTTTGTCTATAATAGAGAAAGTAAGCTGTGATAAAGTAGTTATTATTGAATAACTACTTTATCACAAGTATAATGGTCATATGTATAATTTATGAGCATGGAGTAAAAAAATGGCACAATGTTATATACACCATTGTGGAATCAATAAAGGTAATGAAAAACAAAAACATGTTTTAAAAATTTAATATGGATATAAATGATTATTTAATAATGTAGTAGACATAAAAATTTGTTTTGGGTGGTGATAGTATTAGTAAACACTTATTTAATGTAATACCTAATAATTTATTTTCTCCTTTAGCTTCTACAAATAGGTATTTATATGCTGAAGTTATTTTTATTGCTTATAAATTAGTACAAAATGGATTATCTTATGGCATAGATAGAGAAATATTGGTGGACGAAATAGAATCTTTATTAAAAGATAGAAATATAGAAAACTTAAATGAGGAGATAGGAGAAAACTATTTAAGCTTTAAGGATAAAGCTAATATCTTAGTTAGAAAGTTAATAGATTATGGATGGTTTTACAAAGAGATTACAGATAATTATAAAGAAATAATTAACTTTAATGATTATGCAGTAGTTATAATAGATGCCTTAAAGAAAATTATAAACAAAGAAACCTTAGAATATCAAGGAAATATCATATCTATATATCATTTATTATATTCTACAGAAAACATAAATAATGGGGTATTGTTAAAGCAAGTTTTTGAAAATACCAAGGAAGTAATTGGAGCATTAAAAACTCTAAATGCAAATATAAAGAAGTACATAGATAACTTAACAAAAAAGCAAACACCTGAAGAAATAATGGAGGTTCTCTTTAAGGATTATATGATAAATATAATAGATAAGTCCTATCATAGACTTAGGACTTCAGATAATATATCAAAATATAGACCTAAAATTATTTCTAAATTAGAAGAATTAAGTTATGACAATAATTTTGTAGAGGATGCAGCAAAGTTTTTCATGGAGGAAGAAAATTTAAAAGAACTAGAAGAAGGAAGAGATAAGGTTATAACAATCGTACAGAATATTATATATGCTTTTAATAATTTAGATGATATCATGGAGCAAATAGATAGCAAAAACACAAAATATCAGAGAGTAGCAGTAACAAGAGCTAAGTTTTTATTAAATAATTCAAGAGATTTAGTAGGACAGGTAAAGCGAATATTACAGTTTGCAGCAGATAGTTATAAGGCGGCTGAAATGAAGCTTACTGATGATGCAATAGATGAAATTATGGATTTATTCACATTATATACCCATGGATATATCGATGAAACTTCTTTTTATACTTCAAATGAAGGAAAAAAATCTTTTGCACCAAAAAAATTAACCTTAAAGAACATATCCAAAGAAGAAAGAGAAAAAAAGATTGTTCAATTTAGAAAAAAACAGGAGAAAAAATATACTTTGGAAAAGGTTAATAAGATAACTTTAGAACTATTACAAGATAAATCTATGATATATGCAGGAGATATAAAGATTAATTCAGTAGAAGACTTTATCAAGATTATATACATAAGGCTATATGGAACATCTATACTTGCAAAATATAGTATTAAAAAAAGAGAAGATATAATAAATAATGATGGATATAGTTACAAAAACTTTGAGATCTGGAGGAAGTAAACTTGAAGGTAGAGCAGTTTAATATAAGGAACAAGGAAAGTTTTAAAAAAGTATGCAATAAGCTTTTAAGTGTATGTTTTATATGTAAGAAAAAAGAAGAAACAAAAGGTGATTATTATTTTATAGAAAGCAATTTGGAAGCTTTAAATGAATACCTAAGTTTATTAGACTATGAGATAGAATTAAATAAAACCATCGGAGTTGCTCAGCTTGTAAATAAGAATAATTCAAACAAGGTTAATCTTAAGCTTATAGATAGCATCTTACTTTTGATTCTTAGAATACTTTACTATGAAAAAATGGAGGAACTAAGTCTTACAGAGGATATAATGGTTCAGGTATCAGAGATACAAGAAAAGTTTATAGCTTTAGAATTTCAAGATAAAATAATTGATAAAACAAAGCTTTTAGACAGCTTAAGAGTTTTAAAAAGGTACAATATAGTTCAAAACTTAGATTCCAATATGACCTTAGGAGATTCAAGAATTATAATATATCCTTCTATCCTTATGGCATTAAGAATGGAGGATATAACAAAGGTATATGAAAAGTTAAATACTTATAAGAGAAAGGAGATAAAAGAAGATGAAGAAGTTAACAGCGATGAGGCTTATTAATTGGCATGCTTTTGTAGATGAAACTATAGAGATAAAGAATTCGGTATTGCTTTCTGGTGAAAATGGAGCAGGAAAATCTACTATATTAGATGCTATACAATTTGTTTTGACTTGTAGTAAATATAATTTTAATAAAGCTGCCAATGAAGAGTCAAAGAGAAAACTTACAGGTTATGTAAGATATAAGACAGGAAGAGAAGAAAGTGAATATTTAAGGACAGGAGATGTAACCTCTCATGTGGCTCTAGAATTTTATGAAGAAAACAGAAAAAATTATTTTATCATAGGTGCTGTTATTGATTCATCCTCTGAAACCTCTGAAAAGGTTATGTTTTACAGAATAGAAAAGCATAGAATAAAGGATTTAAGTTATACATTTAATGGAGTTCCTTTAGATATATCTAAATTTAAAGCTACCCATAGGAATAAAAGCATTCAATCATATACTAACTATGGTGATGCAAGAAAGGATTTTCTAAATAAGCTTGGTAGAATAGGGGATAAGTTTAATAGCTTATTGCCAAAGGCTCTTGCATTTAAACCTATTACAGATGTTAAGGACTTTGTTTATCAGTATATATTAGAAGAAAAGGCCCTTAGTATAGATAATCTAAGGGAAAATATAAGAACTTACAATGAATGTCAAAATCTGGTGGATGATGTTAGAAGAAGAATAGAAAACCTTCAAAATATAAAAGAAAGCTATGGGGAATATGAAAGGGCAGTCAGCAACGTAAAACTTCATTCCTTTATTATTGATATAGTGGAAAGAGAAATATTAAAGGAAGAGATAAAAGCTTTAGAAGAAAAGATAAAATGTTGTAAAAATAATAAACTATTAGAGGAAAGAAAGCAGGAAGAATTAAATAATTTAATAAGACAAAACGAAAATAAAAAAGATAACCTTCAAATAACCTTAAACACTAACGAGGAATATTTAGCACTAAGAGATATAAATAAAAATATATCAGAAAAGGAAATTAACATTCAAAGGTTAGCAAGTAGTAAAAGAACTTTTGTTAACAAATTAAGAGAAGAAGAAAGAAGGCTTCAAAAGTTAGAAAATCTTGGGATTGAAAAAATAGGAATAAGTACCTTTTTAAATTTAACTAAAGATCTTAATGGGAAGTTAGAAAACTTTATAAAGATTGCAAGGGATTTAAGTAAGAAATTAGATGAAAAAAGAGAAGAAGAGTTAAGAAATTCATTTAATTATGAAATAAACATTAAGAAACAAAAGGAAGAATTACAGAAAGTTGAAGAAAGCATAAAAGAATTAGAAAAGAGGAACCTTCAGTATCCTAAGAATGTTATTATCTTGAAGGAAGAAATAGTAGCTAAATTTAAAGCTTTAGGAATAAAGGATGAACCTAAAATATTATGTGAAGTATTAGAGGTTACAGATCCAAAGTGGAAAAATGCAGTAGAAGGATATTTGAACACTCAAAGATTTTATCTTATAGTTGAAGAAAAGAATTTTGACAAAGCTCTTGTTGAGTATGATAGATTGGTAAAGAAAAAAGGAATACATTCAGTAGGCCTTATAAACACCTTAAATCTAGATAAATATGATGAAGTAGATATAAATTCTTTAGCTGCCGTTGTTACATCTAAAAGTAGAGATGGTAAAAGATTTATCAATATGATTTTAGGAAAAGTAAGACGAGAAAAAGACATTAATAAACTTAAGGAATATAAAACATCTATTACACCAGATTGTATGGTTTATCAAAATCATGTGGCAAGGGCTATTGATAAGGAAATATACAAAAGACCTTATATAGGAGAAGAGGCTTATAAGATTCAACTAGAGGAGTTTAGAGAGAAAAGGAAAATACTTAAAGAAGATATAGATAATTTATTAGCAAAGAAAAAGGAGTTGGATAATGTAACAAATATTATAAAGGATATAAACCTAGAAAAGATAAGCGAAGAGGCTTATGTTGTTAGAGAAGAGAAAAATGAAATTTTAGAACTAGAATCTCTTAAAAAAGAAAAAGCATATTTATCCAATAATAGTACTTTCATGGAACTAACCTTTAAGCTAGAAGAAGTTAAAAAAGAAATTGACAGATTAAAAGAGGAATATAGCAAAGCAGTTAAAAACATAGGGTCATTAGAAACAGATATAAAATATGATAGAGAAAACTTAAATCATAAGGTTAATTCTCTAGAGTATAAAGAAGAGGATTTAAAGGAAAAAAGTTTAAAGGACTCAATTGTATTTGAAGAGGGAGAGAAAAGAGTTGAGACAGAAAGAAAAATTAAAAATCTAGAAACTATAAAGATAAATTTCACAACCTCAAAAAATAACAATGAAACAAGAAGGCAAAATAGACTAGAAAAGTTAAAGGAGCTGCAAGGAGATTATAATAGAGAGTATGAGTTTGGAGCAGCACCGGGAGAAGAAGGAGTAGATATCTTTTTAGGGGAACTTGAAAAGCTTAGAAAGAGTACTATCATAGAATATGAGGACAATGTAAAGAAAGCAAAGGAAAGAGCGGAGTTAGAGTTTAGAGAACACTTCATATCAAAAATAAATGAAAATATAACCGTGGCAAAAAAAGAATTTAAAGAATTAAATAGAGCTCTTCAAGGAGTTAAGTTTGGAAATGAAGAGTATGAGTTTAAGATAGAAAAGAGCAAGGATGCAAAGGTAAATAGATATTATGATATGATAATGGATGACAGAAATATAGGGGAAGGGTTTACACTATTTACTCAACAATATGAGGATAAATATAAGGAAGTCTTAGAAGAGTTGTTTGATAAGTTAACTATAGATAATGAAAGTGAAGATAAAGAACTACAGCGTTTTACAGATTATAGAACCTATATGAATTATGATATAAAAATCAAACATTCTAATGGAGAACATTCGTTGTTTTCAAAGGTTTGTAAGGAAAAAAGCGGTGGGGAAACTCAAACACCATATTATGTGGCTATGGCAGCTTCCTTTGTTCAGCTTTACTCTATGCCAACAAATTCCGAACCAATAGGTTTAATATTATTTGATGAGGCCTTTGACAAAATGGATGAAAGCAGGATAGTTGCTATGATGGAGTTTTTCAATAGAGTGCCATTACAATTAATAATTGCATCACCACCACAAAAAATAGATACTATAGCTCCTTTTGTAAATACTACTTTATTGGTTATAAAGGGAGAAGATTATAGTTTAATAGAGGGATATTGTAATGAAAAAATACAAGGAAAAGATACTAAATAATTTAATAGATGTTTATGAAAGAAGTTCCTTATACAAAGGGACTTCTTTAAATGAAAGAAAGATATCATTTAAGTTTACAGTTAAAAATATAAAAGATTATTTTGATGAAGACAATTATTTAAAAAAAGAAGAAATAGAGCAAAGTGCTAAAGAGTTAGAAAAACTCCAGCTTATCAAAATAATTTGGGGTAAAGGATACGAAAATCATCTTATAAAGAGAGTAGACTTAAATGTACATAAACTCAATGATGCTTACAAGCTATTGAAAAGAAAATCAAAGGAGAATCGTGAAGAAGAGTGCATTAATTTATTAAAAAAATATGTAAAAGAAGGTTTTGTTCTAGAAAAATTTTCAATAGAAATGATAAATAAGTTAGAAGAAAAAGCTTCTATAAAAAAATATTTAGATATAGAAAATATCGAAGAGTGTGAGAATATACTAAAGGCTCTTAAGAATGTTATAGATCAAGAAGAGGAGATATTTAAAAGAAATTTTTCAATAAGAGTATTTAGTGATTCAAAGAGATTTGAATCCATAGAAGGAAAGGTTTTAAGAATATTAAAAGATTTTACTGGCGAAGAAACATTGACCTTAGAAGAATTTAATATATTAAACAATCCAAGTTATGTTTATTTCAAAGGAAATACTAGAATAAAGCTAAAGAATAAGGTTTTGGATATAGTTGATCTAAAATTTGGCATAGGAATAAGTTCAAAAGATTTAAATGAAATAAGAGAGATAGAGATAAACACTTCTAAGATAATAACAATAGAAAACCTAACAACTTTTAATACATTTAATGAAGATGATTTTGTTTGTATATACTTAGGAGGATTTCACAATAATGCAAGAAGGGAGCTTCTTAAAAAGATAAAGAAGGATAATGAAGGTAAGCAATTTTATCATTTCGGAGATATAGATTGTGGGGGATTTAAGATACTTAAACATTTAAGAGAAAAAACTTCTATAGACTTTATTCCATATAACATGAATTTAGAAACTTTAATTAATGGAAGAAGTTATTGTAGGGATTTAACACAAAATGATAAGAGAAAGTTAGAAGAAATGCTTAAGGAAGAAAGTTTTAAGGAATTTTATAATGTTTTTGAGTATATGTTAAAAGAAAATACAAAACTTGAACAAGAGCATTTATATATTTAGTATGATATCTTACAAATAGTTATTCGATTTAAATATTGGTTGATTAAATCATATAACATGCAAAAATAACATCTTCATAAAAACAATACTATTTTGATCTAAATCTTGGTCTACTTTTGATTTAGTAGTAAATAACCATTAGATAAAATTTAATTAAAATTAAATCTAGTGTATAAAGTTACACACACTTAAATCTTTTCTTTTACAAGATAACTTTTTTATTGAATATGTAAATATATGTGATATAATGTAATTAATTTAATAAATAGCTAGGGGTGCCATTTATGTGGCTGAGAGGGACAAAAATCCTAACTCTAAGAACCTGATATGGTTAATACCATCGTAGGGAAGCGAATTAATTAATGTTTATAATATTATATTTGAATTAATTGGCTTGCTTTTTGCAAGCTTTTTTTATTAGTATTTGTTATTTAAAGTGTTGTTTTAAAGTTATAAATACAAATAATAAAGCACAATTAATTTTAAATTTAATTATATAGAATGTTAATAAACACCTAGCAAATTAAAGTTAGGTGTTTTTCTTTTTGAAAGAAGGTGAAAAGATGAAGATTAATGGAAAAGAGTTTTCAAGTGAAGGAATTAAAAATATTAGTAGTTTACTAAATAAGCTTAATGTTAATGAATCAAAAGTTGTTGTAGAACTTAATAAAGAAATAATAGCAAAAGAAGACTATTCAAAGATTAACTTAGAAGATGATGATACCATAGAAATTGTATCCTTTGTAGGTGGAGGCTAATAAAACTTAATCTTTAATTTAGGTAATAATTGATACCATGGGGAATAAAAGATGACTTATATAAAAGGAGTTTTATAGTTGAGAGAAAAATTTCTTATTAAAGTTAATGAAAAAGATACAGCAATTGAAATAGGAGAAACTTGTTTTAAACTTAAAGAGAAAATTAAACCTAATAGTGATTTAATTATTTTAAATGGGACTTTACTAAATGAGGATCAAAGATTAAAACAAGGGGATAAAATTGTTTTTATAAAAAAGGGACAATCTCCAACCAAAGAGGAATTACAGAAATTACTTATATTAAGGCATACTTCAAAGGTTCATGAAAAGGTTAGAAAAGCTAAAATTGGTATTGCTGGTGCTGGAGGACTTGGATCTAATATAGCCATATCCTTAGCTAGACTTGGAGTTGGATATATTAAAATTGTGGATTTTGATATAGTAGAACCTTCTAATTTAAATAGACAACAATATTTTATTAAGGATATTGGTGAATATAAAGTTAAAGCTTTAAAAAAACATATTTTAGATATAAATCCTTTTATAGAAGTAGATGATTTAGTAGAAAAAATAGAAAAACATAATATAAAAGAAATATTTAAGTCGGTTGATATAATCATAGAAGCTTTTGACAAGGCAAAGTATAAGGCTGATTTATGTAATGAAGTTTTAACTAAAATGAAGGATAAGAAAGTTATAGCATCATCAGGTATGGCAGGATTCTATTCCTCCAATGATATAACTACTAAAAAGATAACAAGTAAATTTTATATTTGCGGAGATGGAATAAATGGATCTAAGAAAGGTTCAGGACTGATGGCACCAAGAGTATCGATATGTGCAAATCATATGGCAAACATGGCCTTAAGAATTATTTTAGGAGAAGAGGAGAGTTAATTATGGGAGATATATTAAAAATAGGTGGAAAAGAATTAAATAGTAGATTATTTGTAGGGACAGGCAAATATCCTTCAAACAAACTTGTAAAAGATGTTTTAGAGAAAAGTAATTCACAGGTTGTAACTTTAGCAATAAGAAGAATAGATTTAGATAATAAAGAGGAAGATATCTTATCTAATATACCTAAAGATGTGATTTTACTTCCTAATACATCAGGAGCAACTAATGCAGAGGAAGCAGTACGAATAGCAAGAATAGCTAAAGCCATGGGGTGTGGTAACTGGATTAAAATTGAGGTTATTTCAGATTCTAAATATTTACTTCCAGATAATGAGGAAACTATAAAAGCTACTGAGATTTTAGCAAAGGAAGGATTTCAAGTATTTCCATATATGTGTCCAGATTTATATGCAGGAAGAAGATTAATAGAAGCTGGTGCTGCTGCAGTTATGCCTTTAGGTGCCCCAATAGGAAGTAATAAAGGGGTAATGACTAAGGAACTTATTCAAATTATGATAGATGAACTTGATATTCCTATTATAGTTGACGCAGGAATAGGAAAACCTTCACAGGCTATGGAAGCTATGGAAATGGGTGCTGCTGCCTGTTTAGTAAATACAGCTATAGCATCTTCAAAGAATCCAGGGAATATGGCAAAAGCTTTTAGTTTAGCTGTAGAAGGTGGACGTCTTGCCTATTTATCTAAGTTTGGTAAGGTATCAAATAAAGGAAACGCATCATCACCATTAACAGGTTTTCTAGGATAATAGATAATAATATAGATATATACGTAATTTTAAAATTAAATAGAAATTAATAGATTTGATTTAAATATATAAATCTTAAATTAGGAATTATATTAAGATAAAATCGAGGAGATAAAAATGAGTTTTTATAATACAGTAGAGAAATTTAGAAACTTTAATTTTACTGAATATTGGGAAAAGGTAGAGCTTGATGATGTTTTAAGAAGTATTAATGAAGTAAATCCAAGTTATGAAGACCTACTAAATTTATTATCACCTAAAGCAGAGGAAGCTCTAGAAGAAATGGCAGTAAAGGCCAGGGAATTATCATTAAAGCATTTTGGAAGAACTGTATTACTTTATACACCTATTTATATAGCAAATTATTGTGTAAATAAATGTGCATACTGTGGTTATAATCTTGAAAATTCTATATGCAGAAAAAAACTTACTATGGAAGAAATTAAAATGGAGTCAGAGGCAGTATCAAAACAGGGATTTAAACACATTATTTTATTAACAGGAGAAAGTCCAGTACATTCACCTACTAGCTACATAGTAGATGCCATAAAAACAATGAAAGAGTATTTTCCATCAATCACTTTAGAAGTACAACCATTAAGTGAGGAAGATTATAAAAAAGCAGTACAAGCAGGTGCCGATGGACTTACTGTATATCAAGAAACATATGATGAAAAGGTTTATGATAAAGTTCATCTAGCAGGTCCTAAAAAGAATTATAAGTTTAGATTAGATGCCCCAGAAAGAGGAGCTAAAGCTGGCATGAGAAGTTTAAGCATTGGAGCATTATTAGGACTTGCCGACTTTAGAAAAGATGCTTTTTTTACAGCACTTCATGGAGAATATCTAAGAAAAAAATATCCTCATATAGATGTGGTTTATTCCGTACCAAGAATAAGACCTTGTGCAGGAGGATTACGAGAATTAAACACAGTAGATGATAAAAGAACAGTACAAATTATGCTTGCTTATAAAATATTTGCACAACAAAGCGGAATTAATATATCCACAAGAGAAGATCATGAAATGCGAAGACATCTAATTCCACTAGGAATAACAAAAATTAGTGCTGGAGTATCTACAGAAGTGGGAGGACATGCTTTAAATTCCAAAGGAACTTCTCAATTTACAATAAATGATGAGGGAACAGTTGAAGAGGTAAAAAATATGATAATACAAGCAGGGTTTCAACCAATATTTAAGGATTGGGAAAGATTTTGATTTATTTAATTACTAATAGACATTTAGTTAGTGAAGAAAGGTATTTTCAAATCTTAAAAGAAGCTTCATTAGCCGGAGTAAACAATATAATTCTAAGAGAAAAGGATCTATCAAATGAAGATTTTAAGAAGCTATATTATAAGGTGAGAAATATAGTAAACCCTAATACTAATATAATCATAAACTCTAAAATACAGGTATTTAAAGAAGTGAAAGAAAATACTATTCATCTTTCTTTTAAAGATTTTATAAACTTAAAAGATAACTCCATAAAAAATATAGGGGTATCAGTTCATACTGTGGAAGAAGGAATTAAAGCTAATAATCTAGGATGTAGTTATATTTTAGCATCACATATTTTTCATACAAAATGTAAAGAAGGATTACAACCTAAAGGTCTTAACTTTATAAAAGAATTAAAGGAAAATATAACATGTCCTATAATTGCATTAGGAGGAATTACAGCATATAATGCGGGCCACGTAATAAAAGCTGGTGCAAATGGAGTGGCACTAATGTCTGCATTTTTTCAATGTGAAAGTATTGGAAAATTAGTTAAAAGTATTAATAGAAATGATTGAGAATAGCTGTAATATACTAATTAAAAACTGCACATTATAGTTTGTTATTTATAAATTAAGGAAGATCGTATTAGTCAATATGATTATGAAAACATAGAAAATTATTGAAATAGATAGATTAAATAGTATAAAATATCTAGTGAACTTAGTAAATTTACTAGATATTTTTTGTTTTAGGGGGGAATGACTGTGAAGAAAAAGTCGTTTATAAAAGTTGGTTTTTTATTAATAATTGTTCTAATTGTAGGAAGTATATTGGCAATACAAAATTGTCTTATAAAATATCCTAGAGGGAATGAGAAAATTCCTTATTATAATCAAAAGGATGTAAGATGGGGAA
Organism: Hathewaya limosa; assembly: GCF_030815255.1. Lineage (NCBI taxonomy): Bacteria > Bacillati > Bacillota > Clostridia > Eubacteriales > Clostridiaceae > Hathewaya > Hathewaya limosa. The sequence continues at coordinate 144,190 of NZ_JAUSWN010000003.1, read as the reverse complement.
AGAAGTTATATGGTAAAACAGATACTATAAAAAATGCAGGCTGTGGACCAACTTGTTTAGCTATGATTATATCAGGGATAACAGGAAGAAAAGATATAAATCCTAAAATCATTGCAGACTGGTCAGTAGAAAATGGGCATAGAGCTGAGGGAAATGGTTCATATTGGTCCTTAATGATTAAAGGTGGACAAGCATTTGGGTTAAATGTAGAAAATGTAAGTAGAAAAGATACAGATAAAATATTAAAATCCTTACAAGAAGGAAAAGTAATTATTGTAAGTGTAGATAAAGGTAAAATTGCATCTGGAGGACATTTTATAGTTTTAAGAGGAATAACTAAAAAAGGTAAGATTTTAATGTATGATCCTAATAGCATTCTAAATTCTAAAAAAGAATGGGATTCAGATATAATTTTTAATGAAAGTTCTACTAATGGTGGAGAGGCTGGAAAGCCATTTTGGATTTTTGATAAAAGGTAATGAATAAATGGAATAATAACCATTAAAGGAGTTACAATTCCAAGAGATAATATAAGATACATTACAAAATCCAAGGGACTTAAAGTAGTTTTTAAATAAAAGTTATAGTATTAAAATTAATTTGAAGTTGTTAATTGCGACATAATGTTTTTAAAATTTTTATTTTTATAAAGTTTATATTTATGTTTTTCTGAAAATTATAAGATATAATATTATACAAATAGAATTATTTTAGGAGGTATTATACTTGGAAACTGTAGATTACAATAGAAAATTTAATAATTATTATTTTAATTATTTAGGTATATCTGAAAAAGAAATTAAAGCAAAAAAACAGTTTTTCCATGTATACAAAGAGATATACCCTTAAACAATGATTTTTTTATATAAACTGATAATAACTAATCTAAAAGGGAATAACATTTTTTCTATATCTCCTAGTTTATATAATGCTTTTAAAAAATATACAAAATCTTTTAAAACTCTTAATACTGATGAACTTTCTATAAATATAAAAAAATTTTGTGATCATAATTTGCAAAATTATAGCATTAAAAATATGTATCGAATGACCTTAGAACATCCAAGAAAATATGGTTTATACGAACGAACAATATAGAAATAGAGGATATGGGAAACAGGTTACAACTGGCATATTAAATTGGTGTATTGAAAATAATGTTTTACCAATTTATTTAGTAGATGAAAAAAATACATATTCAATTAAATTAGCAGAAAGTTTAGGATTTAAGATAAAGTCTAAGGAAATTGTTGTTAGCTATTTTATATGATTTTAAATAAGTGTATTAGTGAAAAATTGTTATTTAACTAATATACTTTTCTTTTTTTAGTTTTTTGGAATTAATTTGGAAAAACTATATAGAAAATAAGCAAAATTAAATATATAATAAAGTTAGGTTATTTAAGAAGAGGTTTTTGTTGCGGAAAAATATTAAGTTTTACAATTACACAAAACAACATTTATGGAGTGAGGAAATGAAAAATTTAGCTAATATTAAAATTTTGTCTTGTGGAGAAATCCCAAATAGAATTATAGAAAATATAGCACAACATAAAATTGAAAAATATAATTATATAAATATCAAAAATGGTAGCTTTTTTAAATATTATATAAAATTTTTTATAAAAGAAGAAAGTTTAGTAAAAAATCTAACAATTTATAAGAAACATGATAAAAAAAATATAGAAGAGTTAGATGAAGTTTTTAAGGATTTAGATATAGCTATTATTATAGGGGATTTAAAAGATGAAAATTCTTTTAGAAATATGAGATCAATAGCAAAAACAGCTAGAAAAAAGGGGATCTTATTAATTGGTGTAGTTTTAGTACCAACTTTTCAAGATAAAACTGAACAAATAAGATTAAAAAAAGAAATACATGGACTAATAAGAGTAATGGATACTGTAATTCCTCTAGAACTAGAAAAGATAGCAGCCAGTATTAAAGCTCCTCTCATAGATGAAAAAGGTGTGGAGTTTTATGAGTCATATCCTTTATTTTGTATTCAACAATTAATAAAGTTCTTTGAGGCAAATGGAGCAATACGTATAAATAAAAAAGACTTATATAATGTATTTTCAGAAGGGGGATTAGGATATATATCTATGGGTTATGGTATGGGTCAAGAAAAATTAGAAACAGCAATAGATTCGATCTTTATTCCAAATCCTGAACTTACTACATATGCTAAATTCTTAGTTTCTATATGTGTTCCTGAAGATATGAAGATAAGTTATATAGATGAAGTATTAAATAAAATCAATGAAAAGTTAGAATGTAACGTAAGCGTAACTTTTAAAGCAACCTTAGAAAAAGATAGAAAAGATGATCTGTTTATAAGTGTAATTGGAATAAAATAATGTTTTGAAGTTAAATTTGAAAAGTAAAGTATTTCTATCAATTTAAATTAATATGTAATGTTGAAAAATTAATTGATAAATAATAAAAAATTGTTTGACAATACAATAATTTAGTAGTATGATTAGTAATCAATAAGATTAAATTCTTAGAAGGAAAGAGTAAATATATACAGAGTATCCAAAGCGAGTAGGGTTGGTGAGAGCCTATGAGAAACGTAATATTGAAAGACATTCCTGAGATATTTATCTGAAATATGTAGTAGGATAAATCGGGTTTCCTCCGTTATAGGGACTTGAGATAATAGTGTATTAATGCATTGTTAAATTAGGATGGTACCGTGAACATACAAGTCTTCACTCCTAAAAAGGAGAGGAGACTTTTTTTATTTACAAAAAAAGAGCTCATTTTGTAAAAGGTATATATTCTAATTTCTTAAACATTATTAAAAAGGGTGGTACCGCGAAATATTTTGCCCCTTGAGTTATAAATGACTCAAGGGGTTTTATTTTTGGAGGTAATAAAAATGAATAGAATATTAATATGTGAACTTAAAAACTATTTAAATAAAAAAGTATGTATTCAAGGATGGATTTACAAAATAAGAAAGCTAAAGTCTATAACCTTTGTAATTCTTAGAGATAGAAGTGGGTTAATTCAGTGTATAGTTAATAATAATGAAGCTGACTTAACTAAAATAAGTTTAGAATCTGTTGTGTCTATTTGTGGCATTGTTAAAGAAAGTTGTAATAAATTAAATCTTTTTGAAGTGCAAGTAGAAAGTTTAGATATTATAAATGAAGTTAAACATGAACTTCCAATAGAATTAAATAAAGAAAACTTAGATGTTAATTTAGACACAATGCTTAATAATAGATTTTTAAGTCTAAGACATTGTAAAATAAATAGTATTTTTAAAATACAAAATTTAATAGTAGAAGCTTTTAGATATTTTCTAAATAAAGAAGGGTTTATGGAAATTTATACTCCTAAACTTGTGAAAGAAGGGGCAGAAGGTGGAACAGATCTTTTTGAAGTAAACTATTTTGAAAATAAAGCTTATCTTGCACAAAGTCCTCAGTTTTATAAACAAATGATGGTAGCAGCAGGATTTGAAAGAGTTTTTGAAATAGGTCATGCCTATAGAGCCGAGGAACATAATACTAATAGACATCTTAATGAATATGTAAGTTTGGATTTGGAAATGGGCTTTATAGAAGATGAACAGGATATCATGAACTTAGAAGAAAAATTATTAATATATATACTTCAAGTACTAAAAGTTAAAGGACAAAAATATTTGGATTTATTAGAAGTATCTTTACCTACAATAAATGATGAAATTCCTAAGATTCAGTTTAAAGATGCTTTAAATATATTAAAAGAAAAATATAATAAAGATGATTTAGAAGAAGATTTAGATCCTGATGCTGAAAAACTTATATGTAAATATGCAAAAGAAAAATTTAATAGTGATTTTATATTTATAACTAATTATCCTAGAGTTAAAAGACCAATGTATACAATGCCTTGTGGAAACACTGGAACACATAGTTTTGATTTATTGTTCAAAGGAATAGAAATTACTACTGGTGGACAAAGAATCCATAACTATGATGAATTAGTAGAAAACATGAAATATAAAGGTCTTAATCCTAATAACTATGAAAGTTATTTAGAAATATTTAAGTATGGGATGCCTAAGCATGGAGGATTAGGTATGGGTCTAGAAAGACTTACAGCAAGAATTTTAGATCTTAAAAATGTAAGAGAAGCAACGCTAATTACAAGGGATAGAAAAAGATTAATTCCATAAAAAATTTATTTAGCACCTAAATTTAAAAGTTTAGGTGCATTTTTATTTAGTAAACCTTTTGCAATTAATATAAATGATAATTAGTATTTTTTACGTCATAAATTCAAGATGTTTTATTATGTACTTTTAGATACTTTATTGTAAAAATATACTATATATATATAGACATAACTTTCCACTAATAAAGCAATATTTAATTGTGTTAAATATTTACACATAATCTTGTTAAGAATATGTTAATAACACGTTAAATATATGAAAAAAGATTGAATAAGATGTAAACGATACATTAAAATTATCTTAATAAGAAGTAATTAAATAAAAAGTAAAAATTTTTATAAAAAGGAGAATAAAAAATGAGAAAAAGATTTTTAAGTACATTAATAGCATTAACATTAACGACGGGTACAGCTTCTACAGTTTTTGCTAGTTCGACAACTAATAAGTCTACCAACATAAATGAGTTATATAAAAATGCCTATACTGCAACTATGAAAAGTTTAAATGAAAAAACTCAATCATCTATAAAAGAAGCTAGAGAAGCCATTGGTAAATTACCTAAATCATTAGATTGGGCAATTGGGGAATTTTCAAAACAAGTAGATACAGTACAACATCCTATTTTTGTAGAAATCGTTAATTCTATAGAAAAATCAAAAAATACTAATAAGCAAGATGATATAAATAGTGGAAGAGAATTAGTTAAGGATGTAATAGAAGATCAATATAAAAGAACATGGTCATCTGATTTAGATAGAGTTCAACAAAAAAAGATTGAAAGATTAATTCAAAATGTAAATAAATTAAATGTTGCTAATAGTGATGCCCTAGAAGTAATTGAAGAAGAATTAAATGATCTAAGTAAAGTAAAATATAATAATACAGTTAAGAACTTTGTTGATACTTATAGTGATCAAATTTTTACCAAGATAACTGGAACAAAAGAATTAGTTGATAAATATTCTCAAATAGTTGAAAAAAAATTAAGTAACGAAGAAATTAAACAAATTAAAAATTGTGCAAATGCAGAAAAATTAACAAGCATATTAAAAGAATCTAAAGCTGATAAAAACAAAATGCTTGAAGCTGCAATTTATTGGACAAACTCAACTGAAAATGCTGATATTGACAAGTTAACTAAAGAAGTAACAACTTATAAGGTTAATGATGAAAAAGCAGAAAAACTACCAAAAGAAAATTCTCAAAAAGAAGCTGATGAAAGAAAACAATCTGAAGAAAATGATAATTTAAGTAGTTTATTTAAATATGTAAAAGAAAAACAAAATAAAGAAGAAGAAAAACTTAATAAATTAATAAAAGAAAAAAAAGAAGAAGAAAAGTTAAATGTTGAAAAAACTCAAAATGAAATTCAAAAGCAAGAAGAACAAAACAAAGAAGTTGGAATAAAAAGTAATTTATTAAATAAAGGAATTCAAAGAAGAGGAGTTTCTTACCAAAAGAGTTTCTTAGTATTTAAAATGGTTAATGCTAAAATTACTAAAGATCAAACTATCACTATTGCAGGAAAAACAGTTAATATTTTAAAAGGTGATACTTCAAGTAAAATAAAAGATAGAATTATTAAAGAATTTGAAAATGATTCAAATTGGGAAGCTAATAGAGGTTATTTATTAGTACAAGAAAAAAGTGCAAGTGTGGGACTTGTATCTAAACAAATTAAAGATAATGTTGATAACTTAACTGTAGGAAGTAGTGAAATTAGTTTTGTTCAATACGATGATACTAAGGGAGATCTTGGACAATCAGAAGTTAAAGAAAAATGTGAAGTAATGGTAACTAGACAAGCTAGTGAAGATCAAACATTAACACTAACAGTTAAAGGTTATATACTAAATATTAATATAGGGACTGTTACAATTAATGTACCAAAAGGAGATAGTACTCAAAAAATAGCAAAATCCATAGAAGCCGCTTTTAAAGCACATAGTAATATCTCAAGAATCTTTAACATTACTTTAGATGAGTCAAATTCAAAAGTTACTTTAACTCAAAAAATAGCTGATAATTTAGGTACTACTGTAGAAGTTGAAAAAGAAAATGCTAAAAAAATATCAGAACAACAAAGAAAAGCCGAAGAATTAAAAAAACAACAACTTGAGCAAGAAGCAAAAATAAAAGCTGAAAAAGAAGCTGAAGCTAATAAAATTGCAGAACAGCAAAGAAAAACTGAAGAATCAAAAAAGCAACAAAAAGAAAATGAAGAAGATGATAATTTAAGCACTTTATATACACATGTAAAAGAAAAAAAAGATAAAAGTGAAGAGAAGCTTAACAAATTTGTAAAGGAACAAGAAGAATCACAAAAGTTAGACACTGAAAAAACAAAAAAAGAAATTCAAAAACAAGAAGAACAAAATAAAGAAGTTGGAATAAAAAGTGTTCTATTGAATAAAGCAATTAGAGAAAAAGGAGTATCTTATCAAAAAAGCTTTTTAGTATTCAAAATGACTAATTCTAGGATTGCTGAAGATCAAACTATTACAATTGCAGGAAAAAATATTAAGATCTTAAAAGGTGATACTTCAAGTAAAATACAGGACAGAATTATTAATGCATTTGAAAATGATTCAGCTTGGACATCAGGAGTAGGTTATGCGATGGTACAAGAAAAAAGCGCAAGTGTAAGACTTATATCTAAACAAATTAAAGATAATGTTGATAATTTAGCTGTAGGAAGTAGCGAAATTAGTTTTGTTCAATACGATGATACTAAGGGAGATGTTGGACAATCGGAAGTTAAAGAAAAATGTGAAGTAATGGTAACTAGACAAGCTGGTGAAGATCAAACATTAATTCTAAATGTTAAAGGTTATATACTAAATATTAACATAGGAACTGTTACAATTAATGTATCAAAAGGAGATAGTACTCAAAAAATAGCAAAATCTATAGAAACTGCTTTTAAATCACAAAGTAATATTTCAAGAATCTTTAATATTACTTTAGACGAATCAAATTCAAAAGTTACTTTAACTCAAAAAATAGCTGATAATTTAGGTACTACTGTAGAAGTAGTGAAATAATTATATAAATAAGTTATAAAATAATATAGCTAGTAAAACCTTTTAGTTTTGCTAGCTATATCTTTATAATTTTAAAAGGTATATTAGCAAATATTTATGTTTTAGCTGATATACTTTTTTATTATTAAGATTTTCGTAAGTTTTCTACTTATCTATTTTACTCTTTATAAGAAACTTTGTTTAACACATCAAATATACAATAATCATTTTAGCTAACAACGCCCACTTTTACATACTTATTTTTAGAATACCAAAATTAATTACGTAATAAATTAATATTTTAAAAAAGCCCTTAAAATCTTGACCATAATTCAATTAAGTAAAAGTAATATTTTACAGTTAAAGTAATATTTGATTGTTTTAATTAAAAATCAATATCAATAATGCTATAATAATTTTAAACGACGGTATCGTGGCTTAACGAAAGGAGATTATTTATTGGTTAAGCAAGGGTTACCACCAAGGATAAGAAAAAAAGAGATACGAGAAGCGGGAAAAAACGTATTCTTGAGAAAAGGATTTTGTGCAAGAATTTGAAACTCAAAAAAGGGTTATAGAAGAATTAGATAAAATGGAAATACCCTATAAAAAAGTAGGGAATACTTCTATAGTTGCTACTATCAAGGGAAATAAACAAGGGAAGATAATAGCTTTAAGAGCAGATTTAGATGCACTTCCAATCAAAGAGGAGTCTTGTGTGGAGTTTTCTTCAAAAAATGAAGGATTAATGCATGCCTGTGGTCATGATGCTCATACAGCAATGTTACTTGGTGCTGCAAAAATACTTATTGAAATGAAGGATGAGATAAAAGGTACTATTAAATTAATATTTCAAGAGGGAGAAGAAATATTTAATGGAGCAAAACAAGTAATAAAATCCGGAGAAATAACTGATGTAGATGCATGTTTTGGGTTACATTGTATGCAAACTTTTGAAACTGGATATATAAACATAGAACCAGGATACAGAATGGCAGGTTGTGATACTATTTATGTAAAATTTAAAGGAGTATCAGGTCATGGCTCTTCACCACATCTTGCAAAGGATACTATTTACCCAGCTTGTACCTTCGTTTCAGGATTACAAGCAATAGCAACAAAGAATATTGATCCCCAAGAGCCAATAATTCTTACTGTAGGAAAATTTATGGGAGGAACTAAAGCTAATATAATTCCTAAATATACAAGTCTTGATATATCAATGAGATATTTTAATCCTAAAGTTAGGGAAATTGTTCATGAAAGCATTAAAAGACATGCAAAAGCTATTGCAGAAGCTTATGAAATTAATTCTGTATATGTGTTTGTAACATTTCATCGTATGGGGGTTGGAGTTGTTAAAAATGCTCTTCAAAATGAATTTGGAATTGGAGCAGCAGAATATGCTAATATTGGTTCTATGTACTTTTATGCTTACTTTATTATGCAAATACCTTCAGGAGTTCTTGCAGATAAATTGGGTCCCAAAAAAACAGTATCTATATTTTCAGTTTTAGCTGCTATAGGTTCTATAATTTTTGGTATGGCACCTAATATAATTATCGCTTAATATAGCTCGTTTTATGGTAGGAATAGGAGTATCCGTTGTATTTATATGTTTAGTAAAAATTCAATCTCGTTGGTTTTATTCAAAAAACTTTGCATTAATGATTGGATTATCAGGAGTTGTCGCTAATCTAGGTGCTATGTTAGCACAAACACCTCTTGCTATAGTATCTGGTAATTTTGGTTGGAGAAAAACTTTTATATTTATGGGATTTATAATGGTGTTCTTCACAATTTTAACTCTTATATTTGTTAAAGATGATCCAAAAGATATGGGTCTTCCTGGAATGGATGAACTTGAAAATAGACCTGCAGTTCCATCTAATATTAAAGTTATGCCAGCATTAAAATCAATTTTGTCAAATAAACGAACTTGGATTATATCTCTTGCTTACTTTGGATTATCTACTTCTTATACAGTGTTTATGGGAACTTATGGTGTATCTTTTTTAAGAACAAAGTATAGCTTAACTAATGTTCAATCAGCAAATTATGTAATAGTGACTATAGTAGGATCTCTTATAAGTTGTTTAGTATTAGGACAAATTTCTGATCACTTTAAAAGTAGAAAATTACCTTTAACCATTGTAGGAACCTTAACTTTAATATGTTGGATTTTACTTATATATGTCGGTATACCTATAAATATTTTAATTCCTTTCTTGTTTGTCTTTGGTTTTGTGTCTTCCGGTTTTACTATGTGTTGGACAATAGGGAATGAAGTAAATGATAGAAGATTTTCAGGTATGTCTACAGGGGTTGTAAATTGTGCAGGATTTTTAGGGGCAGCTATTGTGCCAGTTATTATGGGAAAGGTTTTGGATACTTATAAAACTGCACCTTTAGTTGGTTATGAAAAAGCATATTTTATATTAATAGTAATAGTAGCTATAAGCGTTGTAGCATCTTTTTTCACAAAGGAAACTAATGCACAAAATATATATAAACAAAAATAATAATTTGATTAATATAAAAAGATATCTTGTGAAGATGAAATACTTTATAGGATATCTTTCTTTATTATATAAAATTAGATCTATATTTGATAGTTTTTTGTTTATAAATATTTTTATAAATGTAATTGAAAAAGTTTGTTTGTAAATTATAAAAAAATCATTAGATTTTATTAATAAAGAGTGAGTAATACTTTGATGAATATAGAGATAAAAAGAATTGATTTAACTCAAGAAGACATAAAAGTAATAGGAACTGATTATGACAAATTTAATCTAAGCTCATTGGTGAATAAACATTGTATTTGAAAGTTGGGTATATGAATCCATTCACTATTGTACTCTCCGATTTATTAACGCAGTATGCCTTTATGGAAAGGGTTTTTATCATCATATTGTCATAGACGATGGTAGTTTGTGTAGTAATATTAGCGTTTCTTAAAATACCCACAAACTCTTCACCATTGGACATATTGTCTGCTGTGATATCAAAGATATAAAGTTTCTCTTTTTCAGACCTTTTGAATACAACCCCAGGAATCAGAGTTCCAATAAATGTTGCAACACATATTGCTATAATACTCAATATATCGTTTGACTTTGCCATTCTTACCACAGCAATCATGTATACAGTTGTAGATAAAGCTGCTAGCAAGCTAGAAAAGAAGAACTTTTCACGTGTCAGACATATATTTTTCATTGTGCCCAAAGTGTTATCCAGCAGTTTTAGTAAAAATACTATTAAAATTTCCATTTTTCCTCCTTATTTTTGTTATCATAAAAAAATAAAAGACTCTTGCAATAAAAATTACAAGAGCCAAATAATATCTTAATTTATTGATAAAATGGTTTTGTGCTATAAAGCACGTTCTTATGTAACTATACTAGTATATCATAAAGTATACATACTGTCTAGTTAAAATTTTATATTTTATCTACTTATAAGTAAAAACATATATAATAGCTTATATTAAAAACTGTTATGAATAGTATAAGAGAACTTGAAAAAGTACTTAATATTTCATATAAGTATTAATATAAAATAGAAGAAAGCAAAAGATACAAGTTAAATATTTATATGTACAAATTGAAGAATTGTGCCTTAAGATAGTTGCTAATCTTATTAAGCTTTTAGAAATTACTATAAAAAACTATATAGAAAATAAGTAAAATTAAAGATATAATGAATTTACAATATAAAGATTAAATATGATAGTTTTTTATTTAAATGAAAAACTTCATATAAGTAAAAATGATTCATATTACGTATTTTCAGTAGGGGTGTTAGGATATATAAAGTATGGAATAAATAAACTAAATGAAAAGTTCGTATGTAATATAATTGGTACATTTAAGGCAAGTTTAGATAAATATAAAAAAGATAATCTACTTATAAGTTTAATAGTTAAATTAAGATAATATTTTTTTACTGACTTAAAAGATTATTTTGAAATGGGAAGGAGATTTTTATGAATTGTTTATTTTGTGATTATGATAAAAAAGATTATATAGCTGAAAATAAATTAGCATTTGCTATTTTTGATAAATTTCCAGTAAATAAAGGCCATGCTCTTATAATTCCTAAAAGACATTTTGACAATTTCTTTGATGCATCAGAGGAAGAAGTTACTGCAATTTATTCCTTATTACATGAAGTTAAATCTATAGTTGATAACAAGTTTACTCCTAGTGGATACAATGTTGGAGTTAATGTTGGTTATGATGGTGGTCAAACTATTATGCATTTACATGTACATTTGATTCCTAGATATAAAGGGGATATAGAAAATCCTCGTGGTGGTATAAGAAAACTAAAAAGACAACTAGTTGAATATGATGGCTAAAGGAAGTGATACTTTGAATTCGGAAAGATTAACTGATGTATGTTTAGATGAAATTAATGAAAATAAGTTTATTAATAATAATTGTATAACGGGAGATAAGGATTTCTTATTAAATAGATTGAAGGTTTCATTTAAGAAAGCTAAAAGTATTGATATTATAGTATCATTTTTAATGGAATCAGGAGTTAAACTATTAAAAAATGAGCTAAAGGAAGTATTAAATAAAAAAATTCCTATAAGAATTTTAACGGGAAATTATTTAAATATAACTCAACCACAAGCACTTTATATGTTAAAAGATATATTAGGAGAGCATGTTGATTTAAGATTTTATAATGTAAAAAATAAGTCTTTTCATCCTAAAGCATATATATTTCACTATGAAGATGATGGAGAGATTTTTATAGGCTCTTCTAATATGTCATGTTCAGCTTTGACTTATGGTATAGAGTGGAATTATAAAATAATAAAAAACAAAAATAAAGATGATTTTAATCATTTCTATGGGGTTTTTGAAGATTTGTTTTTAAATCATTCTATTATTGTTGATGAAAATGAACTAAAGAGATATTCTCAGAATTGGATAAGGCCTAAAGTATTTAAAGATATTGAAAAAACTTCTTTAAATAATAATATAGAAGATGATGAAACAGTCTCTTCTGTTATTCCTATGTTTGAACCTAGAGGAGCACAAATAGAAGCTTTATACGAACTAAAGAAGTCAAGAGAAGAAAACTTTGATAAAGCTTTAATAGTTGCAGCAACAGGTGTTGGAAAAACCTACTTGGCTGCCTTTGATAGCAGAAAATTTAAAAGAGTTCTTTTCATAGCACATAGAGAAGAAATTATAAAACAAGCAGCTACTAGTTTTAAAAATGTACGACCTAATGATTCTACTGGATTTTTCTATAGCGATACAAAAGAAATTAACAAGGATATGATATTTGCTTTAGTTCAAACCTTAGGAAAAGAAGAATACTTAAATGAAAAATATTTTAAAGAAGATTATTTTGATTACATAGTTATAGATGAATTTCATCATGCTACAGCAAATAATTATAAAAACATATTAGATTATTTTAAACCTAAATTTTTATTAGGTTTAACGGCTACTCCAGAAAGACTTGATAATAAGGATGTATTTTCTTTATGTGATTATAATACGGTGTATGAAGTTAGACTCAGAGAAGCGATAAATAAAGGTTGGTTAGTTCCTTTTAGATATTATGGGATATATGATGATACAGTTAATTATAATGATATAGAATATAAAAAAGGAAAATACAATGAAAAAGCCTTGGAAAAAGCACTTACATTAAGTAAAAGAGCTGAACTTATATTAAAAAACTATGAAAAGTATAAGAGTGAAAGAGCTTTAGGTTTTTGTTCATCTAAACATCATGCAGAATATATGGCAAAATATTTTAGCACTCATGGAATAGAAGCTGCTGCTGTATATAGTAAAAGTACTAGTTTTAATAAAGATACTTCTATTAAAAACACAGTAGAATTTAAAGAAATAATACAGGAAAAAGAACTATCAAAAGAAGAAAAAGTTAATTATTATGATATAGATAAGGGAATTATAAAAGAAAATAATTCTTATTGGATGGATAGGAATGAGGCAATAACCAAGCTAACAAAAGGTGAAATAAATATAATTTTTTCTGTTGATATGTTTAATGAAGGACTAGATATTCCATCAGTGGATTTAGTTATGTTTTTAAGACCTACAGAATCACCAACTGTATTTTTACAACAACTAGGAAGAGGATTAAGAAAGTTTAAGGGTAAAAACTATTTAAATGTCTTAGATTTTATAGGAAATTATAAAAAAGCTAATTTAATACCATTTTTCTTAACAGGAAAATCTAATGTAAATACTAGTACTAACTCTACTAATAAAACTTCTAATACCAATATAGATTCGCAAGATTACCCAGAAGACTGTATTGTTGACTTTGATTTTAGACTAATTGACATTTTTAAAAAACAAGAAAGAGAACAATTAAAATTACAAGAAATTATTAAGGAAGAGTTTTATCGAATAAAAGATGATTTAAATCATAGACCATCTAGATTAGAATTCTTTACATATATTGATGATTCAGTATATGAAAACATGAGAAGTAAAAGCAAATTTAATGTTTTCAATGACTATATAAACTTTTTAAAATCATTAAATGAATTAAAAGAAGAGGAAAAGTTTTTAGAAAACGATTCCTTAGCTTATAAATTTATAAATATGCTAGAAACTACTTCCATGAGTAAAACATATAAAATTCCAGTTCTTTTAGCATTCTATAATAAAGGAGATATAAAATTCTCCATAAGTGATGATGATATTTATAATGTATTTAAAGAATTCTATGATGAAGGTTCAAATAGTGTAGATCTATTACGACATAAAAATACTAAGGATTTTAAATCATGGAATAAAGATAAGTATGTAAAACTTGCAAAGGATAACCCTATAAAATTTTTAAATAAAACTCATGGAGATTTTTTTAGTATAAATAAAGATGTATTTTGTTTAAATGAGGAATTAAAAATATATAAAGATAATGCAAGTTTTAAGGAACATTTTAAAGATGTTATAGATTATAGGACTAAGCAATATTATAAAAATAGATTTAAAGATGGTAAATAAAATATAATTAAGAAAAGATGAATCATTTATCCACCTTTGTAGGTGGATTTTCTTTTTTTATTAAGAAAAAATGTAAGTAATTCTATCACATATAATAGATACAAATGTCAGAAATCTACAAGAAACACAAGAACTCTATAATTTAACAGATGCAGAAGAAGAACTTCTTGCAAGTAAAAAGAGAGGAAATGCTTTATTAATGATAGGTTTAAAGAAGCTTCATGTGGTGTTTGAGATACCGGAATGCAAATTTGATTATATGGGGAAGGCTGGGGGAAAATAAAATAAATTGAGAAAATTTACAATCTTTTGTCTTAAATTATGGGCAATGATGGTATAATTATAAGTATATTGTGTCTATAATGGAAAGTTTAAATATAATAAAATAAAGTTTAAATTCAATTAGATATAGAATTTGGTTGGATAAGCGTAGCATTAGTAACTATGTGTTTCTAAATCACTTTATTATACAGGGATGAGTTATAAATCTAGAAAAGGAAATTGAATTATTGAACAAGTTTTAGATTTATATAAAGATGATGTTTTTTATTCAAGGACTTATATTTTTATGTTTAGATTTGAGTAGTATGAAAGATTAGTAACAAAACTTAATAAAAAATGTCAATCATATGATGATAAACAGAATCCACTTACCCAATATCATAAGAGTCACTATATGCAAAAAAAGAAATATGTAAATTAACTTAAAAACTCGTAATCTAATAAATTAAATATGGGGGAATTAAGATGGGCATAGATATTAGAATCGAAAAAGCATATAACGGAGATTGTATTTGGTTAAGATATGGAAGAATAGAGAAAGCTAATATTATAATTGATTCAGGGCCTGGAATTTTTGAGAGTGGTTTTAAAAAGATAATAGATGAGATAAAGAAAAAAAATGAGGAAGTAAATCTATTAATTCTTACTCATGTAGATAATGATCATATTTTAGGATTCAAAAACTATATAGTTAAAAATGATTGTGAAGTAATAAGAAAAATGTGGTTAAATGGGGAGGGAATAAATGTATATGGAGCTAATCAGTTATTATCACCAAAGAATGTAGGAAAATTAGTAGAAATGATTAAGGAGAAAGGTATAGATTTAATAAGTCCAATATATGAAGGACATGAGGAGATAGTTAATGGAGGTGAACTAAAGGTTATTACGCCTAAAAAAGATGATGTTTTGGAAGTAGCTAAATTAGTTGATAAATTTAAGCTGAATTCAAGCAATTCTATGACTAAGGATTTAGAAACGCTTTATTTAGAAGATAAATATGAAGAAGAAAATACACCTACGAATAAGGCATCAATATCTTTTATTTTTCAATATGAAAATAAAAAAATAGCTTTTTTAGGTGATTCAGTTGCTACTGATGTAATAGAAGGATTAAATAAATACTTTAGTGAGTGCAAAATAGATTTGGTGAAAATAGCTCATCATGGGAGTAAATATAATACAAATTGTGAATTGATAAAAAAATTAGGTGCAACTAAATTTATTATAAGTAAAAAAAGTAAGATTCATAAAGAAACTATTTCGAGGATAGTAAATTCTTGTGAAAGTTCTGAGATATATTGTAATTATAATTGGTGGGGAAGCACAAATTATTTTAATGAAAGTGATAAGGTAAAATATATTGATACGGGAAGATTAGTTATAAATGAAAGAAATCTAATAGTAATTTCTAATGAGGAGAATATATAGATGATTATAGAAAATGAACTGTTAAATCTTTCAGTTAGAATAGAAAGAGTTATATCAGGATGTGATAATGAAGTATTAGGAAGCGGAATATGGTGGGAACCAGATAAAACTTCGGATTATATATACATATTTACAGCAGCACATGTTGTATTAGACAAAAAAGATATAATAGTTAAATATATAGATAAAAATGGAAAAGAATTCGATGTTAGAATTGAAGATAATAATATAGCGTGCTATAGAGATAAAAAAATAGAAAATGGAGTATTACCAAGTGGAGATGTTGCTGTTCTTAGATGTAAAAGGCAGGATGCTAATAAAGCAATTGTGAATACGTATAAGTTACAAACGATAGAAAATTTAGGAGAAAATAGAGAAATGATTTTTAGAGGATTTCCAGATATTCTATTTCAAGAGAGTTCGTTAATTTTTTCTAATAAAATTGCCAATGTAACTTTAGAGAATATAGACAAGCAAGAGAAACGATTTACCTATGGAATTTCACCCTCAGTAGGAATTAATCCATATGAAGCCAATGAACAATTAGTAGGTTTTTCTGGAGCTGGTATATTACTAAATGATAATTCAGAGTTATTGTTATTAGGTATAAATAGCAATAGTCTTGGTGAAAGGGCTGACTTAAATACTTGTGCTGGTATGTCATCTGAATTAATAGTGGAAATTTGTAAAGAAAAATGTTGGGATATACCTATTATGGCTAATAGTGTAGTAGGTAATTTGGAAGATACTCTTGATAATTTTTGGGTTGAAATAGAGAATGATGAGTTGCATGAAATAATGAAACAATTAATAGAGAATGATTTCGAAAAAGTAATTAGAAGTGATTTTTGTGGAATTTCTAATGAATGTGAAAATCGTAATTGTCCACATCAATGTCAAACTTTTAGAAATTATTTACTAATAATTCTATGTATACTCAAATATTTAAATACTTCAATTGAATTTGAGAAAGCCAGTATAGAGAACGAAGGAAAAATTATACCTGTAAGGTATGTATGTTGTGATGGAGAACTGAAGTTAAATAAAGTAACTTTAAGTAGTTTTATTAATTCTTTGAAAAATGATTATCTTATAAATAACAAAATAGATGAGAATAGTTTAATTTTATGGGGAACAAAGAAAAAAATCCAAGGTTCGGATAAATATTGTAATCCCGAAAGATTTAGAAAGATTATAAAAGATATAAAAGGATCATATACATCAAATAGAGGATTTGATATAAAAAGAGGGCTTAATCAACCTAAGGGGTTAGCAATTATTGAAATTGATACATTAATTGAAAATATTAATGATGATACATTAGAAGATATGGTTAATTTTATAAAAGAAAGTCTTGCAAATTAATTTAGATTAGGAGATAAAAATGATAACTATAAATAAAGATATAGAACTAATAAAAGAAAATATTGAATGCGACAGCCTGAGAGTATTGCATTTTGAAGAAAAAATTAAAAATAATAATAGAAAAGAATATGCATTAAATATAATATGTTGTGCTTTTGATAACGAGAAAGATTTAAATGATTACTGGAAAATGATAGTTGATAATGTGGCTTTGTATGTACAAAGTAAATTAGAAAAAATTATAGAACTTTATAATGTTTATATAATTTTTTTTATAGAGGAAATAAACGAACAGCTATTATATAAAATAGAACAAGATAAGTATTCATCTAGAAAAATAATAATAAAAAAAGCTATGCCGATGTCTGAAGAAGAATTAAAGGATATAGTAAGCAAGAGATTATTTTATTTTGATATAGAAAAATCAGAAAACGATTTTTCTATATCAAAAATATTAAAGAATTGTGAGAAAGAGTTTTATGAATATATAGATAGTAAAGATTTGATAAAAGATGAGGATATAGATGAAATTGTTAATATTTTAAATAAAAATAGTTTAGGTGGTGATTTGGTTGAGTAAAATTGAAAAAGTTAAGCTATTAAATTTTCGTGTATTTAGGGATAAGTTTAATCAAGTAGATTTTAATAATGAAAATGGATTGCCAGCTGATTTTGTATGTATTTATGGTCAAAATGGAATGGGTAAGACGTCATTTTTTGATGGAATAGAGTGGTTTACATCTGGTGTAATTTATAGATTTGAAGATAAAGATATAAAAAAGGAAATTAGAAAGTATAAAGGATATGTTCTTTCAAATAGAAATATCGATAGGAATAATGAGAAATCGTATATTGAAGTTAAATATTCAGATAATTATGCAGTAAAAAGAACTGTGATAAGAGCGAATAAAGATATAAATGAAAAAGGATATAGAGATTATAATAAAGGAAGATTGAATACTAATAATTTTAAAATGAATATAATGGACAAGCAAATATTACCTCATAATAAAATAGATAGTTTTATATATGCGAATAGTCCTAGCGAGAAATATGAAGAATGGGGTAATTTTTGGGACAGTGATGGAAGTCAAAGAAAATTGTTTACCAAGGTTTATAGAGTTAAAAAGTTAATTGCCAAAAGAATTGATTCACTCCAAAAAGTATGTGAAGAAGATATTGAAGAACTGAAAAAATTAACAGTAAGCGATGAAAAAATAAAAGAAATAAATAATAAAATAAATGAATTTAATACTACAGAACCAATGTGTGGAGTGAAATTGAAAGAAGTAATAAAAAAGGAGAATGAAATAATTAATATCCCTGATAGAAGTGAAATAAGGGAATATAAAAATAGTGTAAATAAAATGATTGATATTGAAAACTTGAATAGAGATAAGCTTATATATCTCTTACATTTTTATAAAGATAATTATACTCAAAAAGAAGTAGATTTGAATAATAAAATTAAAAAGATAAGGGATCAGCTTAATAAATACAAGGAGTTAAATGGAGCGGGTGATATATGGTTTGAAGAATATAATCAATGGAAACAATTATCCTCTGATCTCAAATTAATTAATCAACAATTAAAGTTTAAAGTAGCAAGTTTAGATACTAAAAATAAAGATTTAGATAATATTAATGAACAAATAAAGAAATGGGAAACATCACTTAAATATTTAGAGGTTAAAGAAAATTACTTTTTATCTAAAGCTAAAGGCATTGAAAAAATTATAAAGGAAATATCAGATAATAAATATAGGGAAAAAGTAAATAATGATATTTTAGAAAAACTTTATATTCTAAAAAAACAAAATCAAAATAAAATTAGTAATTTGGAAGAGGCAAAACTAAAAAATAATAAAGAAGATTTTGATATACATGTAACATCAGTATCTGAAGATGATAAGAAGTTCCTTGATTTGAAAAAAATATATATTGATAAATATAAGAATTTAGAGAATGAGATTAAAAATAAATCTGAAACAGCTAATAAAGAAAAGGACTTATATATTTCATATAAGAAAAATTTTGACGAAATACAAAATGTACTTATACAGGTTAAAGGATATATTGAAAAAGAAAATTTAAATAATTGTCCAGTATGCCATACACCTTTTAAAAATGTAGAATTATTATTGTCTAAAATTAATTTAGATGAACAAAGTAGTAATTGTAAAAAACTATATGATAATTATCAATTAAGATTATTAGAGAAGGAAAAAGCTTTAAATGAAAAAAAAGAGTTAGTAACTAAATGGAATGAAGAATGTGAAAAATATAAAGCAAGTATTGGGAAAATAAATTCCCACATAGCAGCAAAAATAACTAATATCACAAACCAAAATAAAAAATTAGAAGAAAGTATAAAGTTAGAAGATGTAAAGGTTAACGAATTTAAGGGAGAATTGAGTAAAATAAGTCAATATGAAGAAGATTTTTCAGAAGCTTCTATAAAAGAATGGTTAAATATAATTAAGACTACTTATAAAGGTAAGTTAGATGAAAGTACCAAAGAAAAAGATAAAATATCTAAATTAATAATATCATTAGATAAAGAAACTAAAGATTTTAAATTAAAAGTTAAGGAATTAGAAGATAAAAATGATGATTTTAATAAGAAAAATATTAATAAAGTTTTGGTTAGCAAATTAGATGAAATGAATACTAGCAAAAATTTTCAAATAAAAGAATGGAAGTGTTTTGAAATATATTATAATTCATTAATTATGCAGAATCAAGAGCTTGAAAAAGAAAGTAAAGATATCAATAATTATATCAAGGAATATGAAAGTAATGATGATAAAAATAGCTTTAGAGAAGAGAATTTAGAGTATACTCAGAACAGTTATAGAGATTATATGCTACAAATATTTAAGAAAAATTATATTGATTTTAGTGATTTAATTTCTTTATCTAATAAAAAAGATGATATTATTAAAAATCTTAAGGTTAAGATTGATATATTAGATTATATTAATAATGAATTATGTAGTTCAGATTATAATATTAAATATACTGAGTTAAGTAGAGATATAGCAATAAAAGAACGTGAATTAAAAAAATACAAACCATGTAAAGAGAAGATTGATTATATATTTTCTATATTAAAAAAGTACATTGAAGAAAATATAGAGAATGTATTGGGCAGTAAGTCAATGAATCAAATATATTCAGTAATAGAACCTAATAAAGAATTTAAAAAATTGAAAATTGAAGTTATGTTTACTAATAATGGTAACAAAGATGATGAAGACGTACCTGAATTGTATTTGGAAAGTGATGGGGATGATGAAACTATTTTACCTGAATATTTTTTCAGTACAGCTCAGTTAAATACAGTAGCATTGAGTATATTTTTAGGTCAGGCTTTATCGATGGATTTAGAAGTAAAAACTATTTTTATAGATGATCCTGTTGGACATTTTGATGATATTAATGTTTTAGCTTTTGTAGATTTATTAAGAAATATAATTAAAGATGGAAAATGGCAAATAGTAATTTCAACCCATGATGAGTCGTTTTACAATCTTCTAAAAAATAAAATATCAGATGAATATTATAATTCGAAATTTATTACTTTTAGTTCAATAGGTAAATTATATTGAAAATAAAATGAATATTTACTAAAATAGGGAATAGAATATGGTTGGCTTTAAAGATCATGCGTTGCCTCCATAAGAATTTTCATTATCCATATTATATAATAGTGTCTATCTAAAAAATCAGATGCTATTTTTTTACCCAAAAATAAAATAAGGAGGCACGATACCATGGCATTAGAGCCACTTATTGCTAAAATAGCAATCCAAGCTTCAAAAGATGATGAAACTAGAAACAGAATAATTTTTATTTCACTGGCACCGATTATTTCGATGCTTTTAATTTTAGCTTTTATAGTTTATATCCTCACTAATCCTATTGAAATGTTAAGTGGTATTTTTCTTGGAAATGAGTTGAATCAAGTAAAAAATATTAGAAGCTAATATAGATATTAACAACTGATAAATCCAAATGATACCAGTTATTTAGAAAGTAGTGGTTTGGACTTTTCAGGGATATCCTTCAAAGATAGTTCTACAGAAGTAGTTTATTATAATCAAGCTGATGCAAGATGGAAAGACAAGGATTATGAGAAAATTAGCAAACTTGTGTCTTATATTATAGGTAATGATGATATAATTAGAAATAGATTATGTATATAATGGTGACATTAGATAAACATCCTTATATTAAGTATTAAATTTTATTTAAAATGCTTTGAGAAAAGAAATTATCTTATTTATTACAGCAGAAGTTAATTGAAAAGTAATTGGAGATTAAAATTAAAAGGAGGTGAAAACTGTTGCCAATACAAAAATACTAACAATATTATATTACGTTCTTGGAGTACTATATAAAGCAAAATAGTTTCGGAAAAATCAAATATGTTTAAAAGAGAATTAAACAGACTTTATAGAGCTTTATAATGTTTTGGTAACAGAATTATGAGATTAGAAAATGATAAAGTTATATTAAGAGATTTCATTAAAGAAGATATTGAAGATATAATTAGGTGGGAAACCATAGAAACAGAATGGCAGTTATGGGATGCACCATGGGAAAATAATAATGAATTTAATAGCGAAGAATATAAAGAGAAAATGCTTTACCTTTTAAGTAATAAAAAAGATGATGTTTCTATACGCCATAAATTTCAAATATGTATAAAAGATGAATACGAAACACACATAGGATGGTGTAACATATATAAAATAAATTCTGACTTTAAATATACAACTAGTAAAGGAAATTATGCTATTGGAATTGATATTCCAGAAGTAAATGTAAGAAGAAAGGGTTACGCAACAGCTGGATGGGAATTACTTATAGACTACTTAATATCAAATGATATTAAAGATATTTATACACAAACATGGTCAGGAAATTTAAGATTAATAGGACTTGCTACGAAAATAGGCTTTGAAGAATGTAATCGTATCTTAAATGAGAGATTTGTTAGGGGTACTTTATATGACGGAATAACATTTAAACTTAATGTAACTAAATTTAACAAGATATAGATTTTCTAGTAAGAAGGATATAACTAAATATACACTTAGTTATATAGAATTTTTATTACAAAAAACTAAAGTAAAAAACAATTTTAAACGAGGATAATATTATCAATTAAAAGAGAGAAGGTGTTTATATGAATATTAATAGTATCAGAGGAACTTATGACGAATATTTAAATAATTTCTCAGTGAATAATTCTAAAATTAATGGTACAAATTCATCAAAAAACAATAGAGCTAGATCTTTAGAATTTAAAGATTCACTAGATATTTCTATAGCAAGAAAAAACTTTTCAAGAACAAATGGTGTTGGAGGAATAACCATAGATAAAGGAACTGCAGCCCATACAACTTTATATGTTGATAGAGGTTCTTTTGATCAAATAATGAACTACTCTTCTAATAATCCTCAATGTCGTTGGGAAGAATTAGGTATTGATGATGAAAAAAGATGGATTGTTGTTAATGGACAACGTTTTGAATGTCCACTTAGTGAAGAAGAAAAAGAACTTCGTAGAAGACTTAGAAGAGGACTTCTTGAAATTTTAGATGAAGCTGATAAAGAAAGAGAAAAACATAAATCTAAATCAAAAAATCATAGTTCTGTTAAATTAAGTTTTGATAAAAATAATAAAATTCAATTCAATGATGATGCAAGTTTACAATCAAATGATAAAGTTAGAAATCTTATGAACAACGATAAGGTAATGATGATGCTAACAGATCTTATGAAACTAAATGGTGAACAGGGTATTAAGATGTCATTATAAGGTATCGTAATAGATATCTTTTGATATAATTTAATATTCTTCTAATATTTAAGAATTCATTAACTAGCATTAGAGAAATAATGGAATATGCAAAATTAAATATGAAAACAGAAGAAAATATTAAACAAGTCTTATCAACAGCTGATTTTATTAGAAATTTAATGGAAGCTTAGACTAAAAAATAGAGTTACGATAAAGATATATTTTGGAATTAATACATCTAAGCCTAATTTGCAAAACTTATTAATTAAGTTATGTAAATTAGGTTTTTTATTGCCTATAAATATAAGTATTTATTAAAAAAATATCTAATTGGAACATAAAAGTCTCTTTGGAGCTGTTTTTTTAATTGAGTTCAATTATCATTTAGGTATAATCTTTTATAGGAGGAGCTTAAAAGAATACTGAGTAAATATATTTTGTATTTTCATATTAAGGGGGAAAATAAATGTTAAACAGGGAATCAAGTAAAAAAATGAGAGGAAAAGACTTTATTACTATGGGAATTTTCTCAGCTATTTATTTTGTTATTAATTTTGCTGTTATGTTATTAGGTGGATTTCATCCTATTCTATGGATTTTCATGCCAGCAATTATAGCTATATTTGCAGCAGCACCATTTCTAATTATGACGGCAAAGGTACAAAAATTTGGAGCAGTACTTTTAATGGGAAGTATAACCTCCCTTATATATTTGGCTACTGGTCAGTTTACTATGGTAATTTTAATTACTTTTGCAATAAGTTGTTTTCTAGCAGAATTGTTTCGTTATAAAACAGGATATAATGATATTAAAGGAAATATTTTAGTCTATGCCTTTTACTCTATGGGGATGATAGGATCTCCTCTTCCAATATGGTTATTTAAAGATAAGTTTTTAGCACAGATCGCAGAACTAGGAATGCCCGCAACTTATATTTCTCAATTAGAAGAATTGACCTCTCCTATAATTTTAATCTTA
The DNA here is from genome assembly GCF_030815255.1 of Hathewaya limosa. Classification (NCBI taxonomy): domain Bacteria; kingdom Bacillati; phylum Bacillota; class Clostridia; order Eubacteriales; family Clostridiaceae; genus Hathewaya; species Hathewaya limosa. The sequence goes on along the minus strand of NZ_JAUSWN010000003.1, from coordinate 120,111 downwards.
ATGGTAATTGCACCTTTTATCTGTTCTTTTATTGGAGTAGCAATTGTAAAACCATTATTTAAAAAACATTTTGAAAAAGCTGGAATCATATAATGTATGCAGAAAGTAAATCTATATTACCTCTGGATCCAAGGACAAAGTTAATACTTCTTGTCTTGGCTAATATTATTGCTTTTGCTCAACGTTCTCTATATATTGAAATAGCATGGATAGTATTCCTTTTATTTCTAATTACTTTATGTGGATGTGGAAGACAAGCTTTTAAATTACTTACTATGTTCTGTGTTTGTCTAGCTTTACAACTTTATATCCTTCCACATGGACCTAATGTAATCGGAAGTAGTTTTATTATTTTAGTATCATATGCTCGAAAGATTTTTCCATGCTTAATTATTGGGGTATTAATTACTAAGAAGACATCAATTCGAGAAATAATGGCAGTATTAGAATTATGGCATTTTCCTAAGAGCTTAATTATTGCTTTGTCTGTTACATTAAGATATTTTCCTGCCATAAAAGAAGAATTACATTATATTAAAGATGCTATGAAATTTAGAAATTTTCGTGGAATGTATAAAATAGAAGGATATCTTGTTCCAATGATACTATGTGCCACAACTACAGCAGAAGAACTTTCAGCAGCAGCTGTGGCTCGTGGAATTGAAAATTCTAAACCTAAAACAACAATTATTGATTTGAAGTGGAATATTTCTGATATACTTGTGTTGATTATCTCTATAATATTCTGTTTCTTTTCCTTTAAGTATCGATAGGAGGTAATATCTTGATTTGTATGAATAATGTAACATTTCAATATAAGCACCAAAAAAATATACTATCTAATATTAATCTTCATATAAAAGAAGGAGAAGTAATTCTTATTTGTGGAGAAAGTGGATGTGGAAAAACAACATTAACTAAACTTATTAATGGGTTAATTCCACATTTTGAAGAGGAAGGAAATCTAAATGGTCAAGTCTTTGTAAATAATTTAAGTGTTCCAGAAACTGAAATGCATAAATTAGCTGAATCAATTGGTTCTGTTTTTCAAAATCCCAAATCACAATTTTTTCATTTAGATTCTAATAGTGAGATCGTGTTTGGTTTAGAAAATTTAGGTGTTAAACCAGAAAAAATACGGGAAAGAATGGAACAAACAGTTTATAATTTAGATATAAATCATCTAATGAATCGTAATATTTTTTCTATGTCGGGTGGAGAAAAACAACTATTAGCTTTTGCTTCCGTTTATGCAATGAATCCTAAAGTTTTTATTTTAGACGAACCAACAGCTAATTTAGATTCTAAAGCAATACAGCAACTTCGTAAGCAAATTATGAAGATAAAAGCAGAGGGAAAGACGGTTGTTATTGCAGAACACCGTCTTTATTTTTTGATGGATCTAATTGATAGAGCTATTATACTTTCAAAAGGAAAGATTTATAAAAGCTTAAGTCAAGAAGAATTTCAAAAACTTTCGGAAGATAAAAGAATAAAATTGGGCTTACGCTCTTTTTGCCTTCCTCCATTAAATTTACCTTATTTAAAGGATACGTCTTCAGATAATGGATTATCCATTAAAAATCTTACATGTACCTATGGACGAAATATTGTTTTTGAAAATGTTAATTTTTCAGTAAAGCGTGGACAAATTTTAGGTATTGTTGGTTATAATGGAAGTGGTAAAACAACACTAGTAAGATGTCTCTGTGGTTTAGTTAAAGAAAAAAGAGGACAAGTAATGCTTCATGGGAAAAGATTGACTAAAAAAGAAAGAAATAAACGTTCATTTTTAGTCATGCAGGATGTTAATCATCAATTATTTACAGATAGTGTTTGGAATGAATGTGAATCTTCCAAAACAAATAAATCTAATCAGGAAATTACGAAAGTTTTAAAGGATTTTGATTTATTCCTTTATAAGGAATGTCATCCTATTTCTCTTTCAGGAGGGCAAAAACAAAGATTAGCTATTGCTACATCTTATCTTTCTGATAAAGAGATACTAATATTCGATGAGCCAACAAGTGGACTAGATTTTAAACGAATGATGGAGGTACATAGAATGATACGTAGCCTTGCAAAAGATAATAAAATTATACTTATTATTTCTCATGACGTAGAATTTTTAAATATTACTTGTGATGCACTTTTAAATATGGAGAAATTTAAAACTAAGAGGAGTTAATAAAATGAATGGTATATTTGAAAGAAATGATTTTAATTCCAATGTTTGTGAAATTATACGAACTGAAGATTGTAAAGTTATGCATCTTAAAAATAAATCTGGAGAGGGCATTATGACCATGTACCTTGTATTTCCAGGAGTTTATCTAATGTATAATGATTTTCATATGAATGAATGTTTTTCCGGTTTTCAAAGTAATACTAAACTATTCTGTATTGATCATTGCAGGGAAGGACGTATCGAAAGAAAAGTTAAAAAAGGTGTATACAGTTATTTAGAAACTGGTGACCTAAAAATTGATCAACGAATTAATCATAATGGGTATTTCTCTTTTCCTTTAAGTCATTATCATGGTTTAACAATTGCATTTGAGTGTGATATTGCAGAAAAAACTCTCCCCTTAGAAATGAGAGCATTCCCTGTAAAACTTAATGATCTTATTAAAAAATATTGTACTGACACTACTCCTTTTGTTATAAAAGGTGATCCAGTTATTGAACATATTTTCTCTGAACTTTATAATGTACCATCTAAAATTAAGAAAGACTATTTTAGAATTAAGGTTTTAGAATTATTATTGTTTTTAGAAGCATTAGAGATTAGTAAACATAAAGAAGAACGTCCTTATTTCTATTGTAATAAGGTAGAAAAAGTTAAAGCAATACAAGAACTTATGATTTCAGATTTAACTAAATACTATACAATTGAGGAACTATCAGAACAATTTGATATTGCTCAAACACCTTTAAAAGATTGTTTTAAGGGTATTTTTGGAAAACCAATTTTCACTTATATGCGGCAATATAGAATGAATTATGCGGCAACTCTTTTAAAAACTCGTAAAAATTTAAAGGTTGCTGAAATAGCGGGTCTTGTAGGATATGACAGCCCAAGTAAGTTTTCATCGGCTTTTCATCAAGTTATGGGAAAATCACCCTTGGAATATCGTAAATTATTTGTCTAAATGGTATAGTTATGACTACATAGAGCGGAATAGAAAATTTATGAATGATAACATAAACATAGCAAAGGTTTTACCACCTTTTGTATATATTATTTAAAAATGAACTATGAGAGGTGAAATAAATGAAAAAGAAAAAAAATTGGTTTAAAATTCTCTTAGAGTTTGCAAAACCTTATCATGGGAAACTCCTTATGTCCGTGCTTTGTGCTGTGCTTAGTGTTATCGGTGGTTTTATCCCTTATTATGCTATGTACAAAATTCTAAGACTATTTATTTATCAATCAGTTAAGTGGTCATCAATATTAACTTGGTGTCTTATTGCTATGTTTGGTTATTTTATAAAAATATTATTTTATGGATTTTCAACAATGTTATCCCATGTATCTGCCTATAATATTCTAAAAGAAATTAGAATTCAAATAGCAGATCAACTAGTTCAGGCTCCTTTAGGAGAAATCATGAATCGTAGAATAGGTTATATTAAAAATATCCTTATGGATAAGGTAGAAGATATAGAATCTCCATTAGCACATATGATTCCAGAGCTTTCTTCAAACTTAATCTTACCTATTGTAATCTTTATATGGATGTCCATTATTGATTGGCGGATGGGATTATCTATGTTGATCTCACCAATCATATCCTTGATTCCTATGTTTTTTTTAATGAAGAACTATAATAGTCAATATAAATCATATATGAGTGCAAATAATCATGTTAATAATGTAATTATTGAATATGTAGAAGGCATAGAAGTGGTAAAAGCTTTTAATCAAAGTTCTAAATCATATAAAAAATTTACAGAAGCAGTAAAATCCTTTAGTGACTTTACTTTAGCTTGGTTTAAAAGTACTTGGAAAACAATGAACTTAACTTTTTCTATTATGCCTACAACTCTTCTTGGTGTACTACCTGTTGGTATATTACTTTATCAGAAAGGAATTATCCTACCAGATCAATTAGCTATGTGCATTATTCTTTCTTTAAGTATTATAGGACCATTAATGAAGGCTACAACTTTTATTAATGAAATGAAAGCTATGGAGTTTTCTGTTAATGATGCAAAAAAATTAATGGATATTCCTGTTTTATCTAATTCCAAAGAAAAAGTAAAGTTAAATGGAAGTGAAATTCAACTACATGAAGTTTCTTTTTCTTATGATGGTACAGAACGAGGGAAAGTTTTGCATAATATTAATTTTGTAATACCTAATGGAAGTTTTACTGCCTTAGTAGGACCTTCAGGAAGTGGAAAATCTACAATAGCACAATTAATTGCTCGTTTTTGGGATGTAGATAGCGGTTATATAACTATTGATAATGTTAATATTAAAGATATTCCTATGGATCAACTTTCTAAAAATATTAGTTTTGTAACCCAAGATAATTTTTTATTTAATTGCTCTTTAAAAGAAAATATTAGATTAGGAAATCCCAATGCAACGGATAATGAAGTTTATGAAGCGGCTAAAAAAGCTTGTTGTAGTGATTTTATACAATCTTTAGAACAAGGTTTTGATACACCGGCCGGTGTTGCAGGTAAAAAATTATCTGGTGGAGAAAAACAACGAATTGCCATTGCAAGAGCTATCTTAAAGAATGCTCCTATTGTTATTTTAGATGAGGCTACCGCTTTTACAGATCCAGAAAATGAAAGTAAAATCCAAGAGTCTATTATGTCTTTATCTAAACATAAAACATTATTAGTTATTGCCCATCGACTTTCTACAATCCAAAATGCAGATCAAATTATTTTATTAAAAAATGGTGGTATTGTAGACAGTGGTAAGCAGAATGAATTATTAAGTAGATCAGATTTATATATTAATATGTGGAAAGCTCATATTGGGTCAAAAAATTGGTCTGTCAATAGAAGAAAGGAGAGATGTTAGATGTTGCAAACTATTAAACGTATTATCCATTGGGCTAGTAAATATAAGAAACGTTTATATTTAGGAGTTTTTTTCTCTTTCCTTAGTAGTATAATGACATCCGCACCAATTATGATTGCTGCATGGTCTTTAGGTAAGATATTAGATTCGTGGCGAAATCATGTACCTTTACCTGAAGGTATGGTGTATAAAGTGTTTTTAGCTATTTCTTTTTTTATTTTTTTACGATTTATTTTAAGTTATTGGAAAGCAACATTCCAAGAAAGTATAGGACATGAAGTAGCAGCAGAAAAAAGAATTGAAATTGGAGATATTTTAAGACGAGTATCCTTAGGTTACTTTGATCAAAATAGTATTGGAAATATTTTAGCGGGTATTACTACTGAACTTTCTTTACTTGAACTACAAAGTATGAAAATGGTGGATACAATATTAAATGGATATATTCAATTATTAGCAGTTCTTTTATGCCTGTTATTCTTTAGCCCAATTGCAACTTTAATAGCTATTTTAGGTGTTATTTTATCAGGACTAGCCCTATCTGGTATCAGCTACCACGGCAAAAAAAATGCACCTATATCCTATGAAGCAACAGAAGATATGTCTGGTGCAGTTATAGAATTCATACGAGGACTTCCAATTGTTAAATCTTTTGGACAAGAAGGGGCATCTATAGAAAGATTTAAAAAAGCTACTGAAAACTTAAAAAATATTAGGATTTCTATAGAAAAAGGGTTTGTTCCTTATAATTGTTTGCATCTATTATCTTTAAAACTTGCTTCGGTATTCCTAGTCCTTGTTTGTGCATGGAAAACTTATCAACAACAGATGCCAATAGAAATTTTTATTATGTTTATATTCTTCTCTTTTATCATATTTGAAAGTGTTGAAAATATTAATAATGCTGCTCATATTTTATCTATGGTCGATAATACAATGGATAAATTAAATAATTTAGCACAAGAAAATTATATTGATAAAGATGGAAAGAACATATCCATTACTAATTATGATATTGAATTTCAAAATGTAACTTTTGGATATGGTAAAAAAATTATTTTACACGATTTAAATTTTAAAATTCCACAAAATACTATGACTGCTATAATTGGACCATCAGGAAGTGGAAAATCAACTATTTGTAATTTGATAGCAAGATTTTATGATGTTAATGAAGGATACATTACCATGGGTGGTAGTAATGTTAAAGATTTTACATGTGATAGTCTTATGAAAAATATTAGTATGGTATTCCAAAATGTCTATTTATTTAGAGATACTATTAAAAATAATATTAAATTTGGCAAACCTGACGCAAGTGAAAAAGAGATTGTTAATGCAGCAAAATCTGCTCAGTGTCATGAGTTTATTATGTCTCTTCCAAATGGATACGATACTATGGTAGGGGAGGGTGGAGCTTCTCTATCTGGTGGAGAAAAACAAAGAATTTCTATTGCTCGTGCCATATTAAAAGATGCTCCTATTATTATTTTAGATGAGGCTACTGCAAGCATTGATCCTGAAAATGAATATCTTATTCAAGAAGCAATCTCTGAATTAACTAAAGGCAAAACTATTATTACCATTGCTCATCGCTTAGAAACAATAGAAAATGCCGATGAAATACTTGTTATCAATAATGGTACTATATCTCAAATGGGTACACATAGGGAATTGTTAAAAACTGAAGGACTCTATAAAAAATTTATTAAAACTAGAAGAAGTGCTGAGACCTGGAGTTTTAAATAATATATACTAATTTGTTTACAGCATGGAACTTATTAATATTTTTAATGTACGGATTTATTAATTTTGCAAGCAACTAAATTATTTGTATAAAAGGATTGATTAAACTATAAATGAGTTACTTATCTTAACACAATTACTACTATTGGAGGATAATATAAAATGTGGTTAGAAGAAAAAATAAATTTAGGAAATAATATGGAAGTTATAAAAGATAATGATTCTACAATATATATACTAAAAGATAAATCAGGGAAAGGTATTATGAAAGCTTATAATGTATTTCCTGGTGTTATTATCACATATGATGATTTTAATATGAGTAATTGTTATTCTTCCTTTAATACTGATTTAGATATATTTTGCATAGAACATTGTAAAAAGGGTCGTATAGAATGGGAATTTACAGATGAAAGATATATGTACCTAGGAACTGGGGATTTTAAAATTGCTGAACACAACTATGATTTAAAAACCTTTAGATTTCCCCTAGAAAATTATTATGGAATTTCCATTATATTTCATTTAGAGGAAGCTTCAAAGTCTATAAATAAACTTTTTGATGGATTTTCAATAGATCTATACAAATTAAAGAATAAATTTTGCACTTCGAAAAAACCTTTTATTATGCGTGCAGATAAATCCATTGAACATATATTTTCAGAACTTTATACAATTCCTAAAAGTATTAGAGATAATTATTTTAAAATAAAAATTTTAGAATTATTATTGTTTTTAGAGGTTTTAGAAGCTCCTAAAAATACCATAGAAAATTCTTATCTTTATAGAAAACAAGTAGAAGCAGCAAAGGAAATTAAAGAATTTATAACATCAAATTTAGATAAACATTTTACTATTAAACAACTTTCAGAAAAATTTAATATACCCTCTACATCAATGAAAATAGGCTTTAAATCAGTTTATGGTATCTCTATTTATTCATATATTCGTTCCTATAAAATGAATATAGCTGCTATAATGCTTAGTAAAGATAATGAAAGCATTTCTAAAATAGCAGGTAAACTAGGATATGATAACCCAAGCAAGTTTTCTGCGGCATTTAAATCCATTGTGGGCAAATCTCCACAAGAATATAGAAAATCCTTTGTCTAAATGGAGCTACATTGTCTAGGTGGAGTAGTTTATTATTAAATATGTCACTATAATTGAGATTGATTAATAGGTGTTAATCAATCTCAATTTTTTATAGGGGGATAAACGATGAATAATAAAAATTTAAGGATTAAGAATTTAGTTAATATTGGAGTGTTTTCAGCAATTTTCATGTTAATATCATTTATTCTTATGATGCCAGCAGCAATTTCACCAGTTTTATGGATGCTGTATCCAGCAATTGTAGGTATATTTGATGGAACTATTTATATGATATTAGCATCTAAAGTTCAAAAAAGAGGAATGTCTTTAGCTATAGGGCTTATTACTGGAATTTTATATGCTGCTATTGGAGAATGCACGTGGACTATTGTGTTGACTTTTCTAATTTCAGGCACTATTTCTGAAATTCTTCGCCATCTGTTTGGATATAACACTATAAAAGGAAATATACTATCCTTTGCTGCTCTTACAACAGGATTTGTTGGTTCTCCTCTTCCAATGTGGTTGTTCCATGATAGTTATGTAAAATCTATTTTGAAACTAGGAATGGATCCAATATACGTTAATAAGATGTCTAATATGGTTTCAATTTGGTCATTAATTAGTATGATAGTTGCTGCATTTATTGGCGGTCTTATTGGTGCAAATATTGGTAAATCTCTATTAAAAAAACATTTCAAAAAAGCAGGTATCGTACAATGATAACTAGTACCAAAAAGGGAATCTTAGTTCTTGATCCAAGAACTAAGATAATTCTTCTTTTAGCAATTAATATTTTTATATTTACTAATAGTAGTGTGAAAATGGAAGTTATAATCATAAGTTGTATTGCTTTATTATTAGTTCTTTCTGGATTACCTAAGGTAGCCATAAAAGGGATTATCATTTATATTGCTTTAGTTGGATCTATGTATTTGATATTACCATATTTACCTAAAATACTTGTGTCAACTGCTAATATACTCTTTGTATTTATTAGAAAAGTATTACCTTGTGGTATGCTAGGAAGTTTACTTATTAAAACAACACCTATACGTTTAATTATGTGGTCACTACAACAATGGAAAGTGCCACAAACAATTACTATTCCTTTATCTATTACAATACGTTATTTTCCTGCTCTAAAAGAAGAGTTTTACTGTATTCACGATGCCATGAATCTTAGGAATGTAAAAGGAATTTTTAAAAAAATTGAATACATATATGTTCCTTTATTAGTTTCTGCTTCCCATACAGCAGATGAACTTAGTGAAGCTATTGTAACTAGAGGAATTGAAAATCCAAAATCTAAGACCTGTGCAGTACAAATTAAATTTAAACTACAAGATTATATTATAATAGGAATATCTATTATAATATTAGTTTTAGTTTTTATACCTGTTTAAATTAAGGAGTGTAGAAAGTGATAAATATTAAAGATGTAACTTTCTCTTATGGTAAAAATAATACTAGAGAACTTAGTAACATTAATATTAGCATAAAAAAAGGGGAGTTTCTTCTATTATGTGGACAAAGTGCTTGTGGAAAAACTACAATTACAAAATTACTTAATGGATTGGTACCACATTTTACAGATGGTGACTTTATGGGAGATGTATTTATAGATAAGGATAAAATAAAAGATCTTTCTATTTATAAAATTTCTGAAAAAGTAGGATCAGTATTTCAAAATCCTAAAACTCAGTTTTTTAATTTAGACTCTAATAGTGAATTATTTTTTGGATTAGAAAATATGGGTGTAAAACCTGAACTAATAATACAAAGAGTTAAAAAAACTATTGAAGACTTAGAAATTGAGCATCTTATGAATCGTAATGTTTTTAAACTTTCAGGTGGTGAAAAACAAATTTTAGCTCTTGCTTCTATTTATGCAGTAAATCCAGATATATACGTGTTAGATGAACCTTCAGCTAGCATTGATGAATATGGAAGAAAGCTTTTACATGATACATTAGAGAAACTTAAAAATCAAGGAAAAACTATTATTGTTGCCGAACATAGAATTCATTATTTACTAGATTTAATTGATCATGTTATTTATATTGAAAAGGGAAAAATTAAAATTGATTGTAGCAAAAATGAGTTTTTAAAATTAACTGATAAAAAGCGAAAACAACTAGGTTTAAGAACATTTTATTTATGCAATAAAAATTTTGAAATAACTCCAGTTGAAAAAGATATAGATGCACCATTAATAGTAAATAACCTTTGGTATTCTCATGAAAAAAGAAACATTTTATGTGGAGTGTCATTTTCGGCTAAAAAAGGGGATATAATAGCCATTACTGGAAGAAATGGTACTGGTAAATCTACATTTATGAGATGCTTATGTGGGCTTATAAAAGAAGCAAAGGGTGACATATTTTACGAAGATCATAAATTATCTTATAAAAAAAGACGTGGATATTGTTATATGATTATGCAAGATGTAGTCCATCAGTTGTTTTCTGATAGTGTAATAGAAGAGTTTAATCTTCTTAATAAAGAAATTTCTAATAAAGAAGTTGAAGAGGTACTAAGAAAATTTGATCTTATTGATTTTAAGAATAAACATCCTATGTCATTATCTGGAGGACAAAAACAAAGATTAGCTATTGCAGTAGCTACACTCTCACATAAAGAAATTATTATATTTGATGAACCTACAAGTGGGTTAGACTATAAAAATATGTGCAGAGTTAGTGAAATAATACAAGACCTTTCAAAAAATCATATTATTTTTGTAGTGACTCATGATGAAGAGTTATTAGAAATGACATGTAATAGAAAAATGGTTTTAAATAAGGGAGTAATAAAAGAAGATGTTTATTTAAATAGAAAAATTTCTGTCTAAATGGAGGTATAGTGTCTAGGTAGAGTAGTTGATTGTTAATTATATCAATATAATTGAGATTAGTTAGTAACCATTAACTAATCTCATTTTTTATCTATAGAACTGATTGGAGGAAAATAAATGGAAGAAAAAAACTGGTTAAAATCTGTTTTAAAGTTTTCAAAACAATGTAAAGGACTAATGATAGCTTCAGTAATTTGCGCTACCATTAGTGTTATAGGTGGGATTATTCCTTATTTTGCAGTTTATAATATTATTGTTTTATTTATTGATAAAATACCTAAAATTAATGAGATTTTATTCTGGATTGGTATATGTGTTACAGGACATATAATAAACCTATTATTTTATTCAATATCAACTATATTATCTCATAATTCAGCTTATACAATTCTTGAAACAATTCGCAGTGAAATTGCAGAAAAATTAATGAAGGTTCCTTTAGGGACAGTACTAAATAAACCCATTGGAGATTTTAAAAATGCAATTATAGATAGAGTTGAAACAATTGAAATTCCATTGGCACATCTAATTCCCGAAGTATCTTCTAATATTTTACTTATAATTTCAATATTTATATATTTATTATATATTGATTGGAGAATGGCCTTGGCATGCAGTATTCCTCTTCCTATTGGGATACTTACATATATAATAATGATGCGAGATTATAAGGAAAAGTTTAATAATTATATGGAAGCTAGTAATTATGTAAACAGTGTAATTGTTGAATATACTGAGGGAATAGAGGTTATAAAGGCATTTAATCAATCATCATCTTCTTATGAAAAATTTACAAATGCAGTTAAGTCTTTTAAAATTTATACATTAGATTGGTTTAAAAGCACATGGAAATCTATCAGTTTTGCTAATTCTATTATGCCCTCTACTTTAATTGGTACTTTACCCATAGGAATCTACTTATATCTAAAAGGCACTTTAAGTCCAGTGGATCTTGTAATGTGTCTTATATTATCTCTTGGAATTGTAACTCCTTTAATGGCTATTATTCCATTTATTGATGATATGTCTATGCTTAAATATGCAGTTGAAGATGCTATGACATATTTAAATTTGCCAGAACTTAAAAATAAAGAATGTAATATAAACATAGATAAATACAATATAGAACTTAATAATATTTCTTTTTCTTACAATGAAAACTTAGAAGAAGTTATATTATCAAATATTAATTTAAAGTTTGATGAAGGTAAATTTTATGCCTTGGTGGGACCATCTGGTGGAGGTAAATCAACAATAGCCAAACTTATTGCTCGTTTCTGGGATGTTAGTACTGGTGAAATTCTCATTGGAAATACTAACATAAAAAACATTTCACTTAAACAACTTGCAGATCTTGTAAGCTTTGTAACACAAGATAACTTTTTATTTAATTGTTCTATTAAAGAAAATATAAGACTTGGAAATCCTAATGCTACTGATGAAGAAGTATATACTGCTGCACAGGCTGCCCAATGTGATGAATTTATAAAAAATTTAGACCATGGATATAATACAAAAGCCGGTGAAGCTGGCAAACAATTATCTGGTGGAGAAAAACAACGTATTGCAATTGCTAGAGCACTTCTTAAGAATTCTCCTATTGTAATATTAGATGAGGCAACTGCTTTTACTGATCCTGAGAATGAATTAAAAATTCAAAAATCTATTGCATTACTTACAAAAGGAAAAACATTAATTGTAATTGCTCATAGACTTTCTACCATAAAACATGCAGATAAGATAATTGTACTTAAAAAAGGAAAGGTATTGGATAGTGGTTCCCATGAAGAATTATTGGAAAAATGTTCTTTATATTATGACATGTGGCAAGCACATATTGGCGCAAAAAAATGGTCAGCAAATGTTAAATTAAAGGAGGAATATAAAAATGTTTAAATCTTTAAAACGCATAATTTCCTGGACAGATCAATATAAAAAACGTCTTTATTTTGGAATACTATGTTCTTTCTTTTCTACCATATTTACAGCTATTCCAATTATGCTTGCAGCTTATGGGTTAAATGCTGTTATTGAAGATTATCATGAAGTTAACAAATGTGATCCTAATATAGTTTGGTATTTACTTATAGGAATGATTATAGCTGTCCTTTTAAGATTTTTCTTTTCTTATCTTAAAGCAATATCTCAAGAAAGTATTGGCTATGAAGTAGTCGCTAATGAAAGAATTTCTATAGGAAATATTTTTAAAAGGGTATCGTTGGGATTTTTTAGTAAATACAATTCTGGTGAACTCTCTTCGGTAATAACAACTGATTTATCTTATATGGAAATGTATTCTATGAAAATTACTGATACTATAGTTAACGGATATGTAAGTGCTTTTACAATGGTTTTATGTCTTACTTTTTACAATATTTCAATTGCTATAATCTGTATTATTGGAATATTATTTTCAGGATTATTTTTAAAAATGTTAATAAATAAAAGTAAACAAAACGTTCCTACACAGAAAAAAGCAGAAAAAGATATGATAACATCAACCTTAGAATATATTCGTGGACTGCCCATAGTTAAGGCATTTAAACAAGAAGGAGTTTCTGTTGAAGGTATAAAAAAAGCATATAATGATAGTAAAAAAATCAATATTAAAATTGAAAAACAATTTGTACCTTATAACTGTTTGCATTTATTTTCCTTAAAGATGGCATCAACAGCTATTGTACTTGTTTCCTGTTATAGTGTTTCAAATGGTAAAATGACTATTTCTGTAATGCTTATGATGACTATTTTTTCATTTATTATTTTTGGACATGTAGAATCTATAAATAATGCAAGTCATGTTCTACAAGTCATTGATAATACAATGGATAAACTTGATAATATTAAAAGTGTACAATTCATTGATGAAAATGGATTAAATATTAATGTTGAATCTTACGATATAACTTTTAATAATGTAAGTTTTGCATATGGAAATAAAAAAGTTTTGCATGATATATCATTTGATATTCCTCAAAATACAACCACTGCTATAGTTGGTCCATCTGGTAGTGGTAAATCTACAATTTGTAATTTAATAGCTCGTTTTTATGATCCAACTATAGGGGATATCACTCTTGGGGGGGTTAATCTTAAAAAATTTACTTGTGATAGTCTTCTTTCAAATATAAGCATGGTTTTTCAAGATGTATATCTTTTTAATGATAATATTTTAAATAACATTAAGTTCGGAAGACCTAATGCTACTTTTGATGAAGTTGTTGAAGCGGCTAAAAAAGCAAGATGTCATGATTTTATAATGGAGTTTCCTAATGGATATAATACCATTTGCAATGATAGTGGTTCATCATTATCTGGTGGAGAGAAACAGAGAATTTCTATTGCTCGTGCTATATTAAAAGATTCTCCTATTGTTATTTTAGATGAAGCAACCGCAAGCATTGATCCAGAAAATGAACATTATATTCAAGAAGCAATTAGTGAGTTAACCTATGGAAAAACAATAATAATCATTGCTCATAGACTTGCAACTATTGAAAATGCCGATCAAATACTTGTTATCAATAATGGTACTATATCTCAAATGGGTACACATAGGGAATTGTTAAAAACTGAAGGAATATATAAAAAGTTTGTTGAAACTAGAAGAAGTGCTGAGACTTGGAGTTTTAAATAATATATGCTAACTAAATATTGACATAATTTGTATTTAAAATTAGGGGTTTTATTAAGTCTTACATGATAAAATTATTCATAAATCTCAAAATAAGAGCGGAGGGCAAAGTCTTACAAATGTTAATACAAAAGATATTAAAGAAGATGTAACTACATTAAGTACTAAATTAAAAAATAATGATTTTGCTAAAAAAATTAGAGATAGGAGAAAAATTTAATGTGGAGTAAAACTAAGATACACTTAGAAAATCTCATGTGTGACTCATTAAAACACAGAGTGAAATTTCATTGTTCTAATTATAGAATGCATGATGGCATTGGTAGAACTTATATAGCTGTAGATGGTAAAGAAATATATAATATGTGTACTTTAAAAAGAAATTATTATATGAAACCAGTAGAGGGTATATATTCTCAAGTTGAATTTCTTGACATAGTATATAAATATTTAAATACTTCTATAGATGAATGTATTAAAATTGAAAATTCTTTAATGAAGATATTAATAATTTTAGATAGAAGAATAGGAAAAAGAAGATTATTAAATATGAAGGAAAGTATAGAAAATGAAGAGGACACCGTAAAGTACTTTTATGATTTAAGATGTACTGCTGAAAAAATTCATAAAAAATGACAATAGTATAAAAACTATAATTATTCTCTCTTCTTTATATTTTTAATTATAACATCTTAGAAAATATTTAATAAACTGATATATAATCTTAAATTTGTTAATATATTTAAAAGTAATTGAAAACGATTCTCAAAAATGCTACACTACTAGTAATGTTAGATATAGATACTTAGGATTTTACTTATACTTTTAAATAAACTACAAGTTAACTACTTAGTAATTTTATTACCTCTAGTATATGGCTATTTATTTGTAATAACTTTGCATGAATCAATATTCTTAAATAAAATCCTTTATCATATGTAAAAAGTAAAACTTTTCTTAAAGCATAAGGAGGGGGAGCAAATGAATGCTAAAAATATTATTAATATAAGAGAAGCACGTAAAAATGAAATTGATATTGTTGGTGGTAAAGGTGCAAATTTAGGAATAATGATTTCATCAGAAATTCCAGTTCCTGATGGTTTTATTGTAACAGCACATGCATATAAAAACTTTTTACAAAATAATGGAATAACAGAAATAATACATGAAAGAATAAAAAATATTAATGAAGATCATAATCGTATAAAATCAGAGACTGAACACATCCGAAACCTAATATTAAAATCCCAATTTTCAAAAGAAATGAAAGAAAATATAGAAAATAGATATAATGCATTTAAAAAACCAGTTCATTTAGCCGTAAGATCTTCTGCAACTGATGAGGATCTACCAGATGCTAGTTTCGCAGGACAACAAGAAACATATTTAAATGTTATTAAAATAGAAGATGTATTTCTGTCAATAAAAAAATGCTTTGCTTCACTTTGGAGTATTCGTTCCTTTTCATACAGGGAAAATAATGGATATAATCATTTTGATGTTGCCATAGCCGTTGTAATTCAAGAAATGATAGAATCCGAAATATCTGGAATTTTGTTTACGGCTAATCCTGTATCTGGAGAAAAACAAACCATAATAGATGCTTCTTATAACTTAGGCGAAGCTATTGTATCAGGTAGAGTTACACCTGATAACTATATTCTCGATGAGAATGGAAATGAAATATCCTTTACACTTGGAAGTAAAGACATATCTATTATCTATTCAGATGAGGGGACCAAAACTATAAAAAATCCTAATTATATGAAAGAACGTAGATGTCTTAATGCAGAGGATTTAAAAAAATTGTTTTGTGAAGCTTCTAAGGTTGAAAATTTATATAAAAAGCCTATGGATATAGAATGGGCAATTAAAGATAAAAAAGTATACATTCTGCAAGCTCGTCCAATTACTACAATAGATACAATAAAAAAAGAAATAAAGAGTTCTAGGACCTATTCAAAAAAAGAAAAAGAGTATTTAAATAATATGATAGAGCATTTCCCAGTAGTATGCTACCCATTAGATTTTAACATAGCAATGATATTACAAAATATGAAGTATGAATTATTTGAAGAGGCAGGTTTAAAAATTAAGAGTCCTATTCGTATGGATGATATGGGTATTATTCATATGGATAAAATTAATTGGAAAATAAGTGGAAAAATATTACGTTTTTTAAAGATATACGGTGAATACAAAGATAATGAAAATAATATAAGTTGTGGAGAAAAAATTTTAAAAACTTGTGAAGATAACCTTAAAATATTAGAAAAAGAAATAATGTATAAAAATAAAAATTTCACTTTTTCAGAGATTAGGGATTATTTCAATAAACTTGTTGAAATTCATAAAAAAATATCATATGCAAGGTTTAGATATTTTCTTTTTCCATCAGTTATGATTGGTGAGAAACTTGATAAAAAATTAAAAAAGATAAATTCAAATTATAGTGAATATGATCTTTTATCAGAACTTGAGTATGTAACAGTAAATATGAATAAAGAAATAGATACTATACTAAAATTATTATCTAAAAATGACAACTGCATGAAAGATTTATTAGTTGAAAGTAATGATTATATGCTTTTAAAGAAAAAATATAGTACTGAATTTGAACCAATAGATAGATTTTTAAAACAATATGGATGGAAATCAAATTATTGTTGTATTCCATTCTCTTCAATTTCTTGGTGCGAAGATCCAAATAGATTTTTAAATCTTTTAAGAGTAACTATGACTTCAAAACTAAAAGATAAGGCTAATGAAAGTAATAAATATAAGAATATCTTAAAAACACTAGAAAAGCATACAGGCAAAAAAGAACTTAATAAAATGATGAAAGATATTTCTTATTATAGATTGGCTCATGTTAGACGTGAAGAAAGTCAATATCTTTGGGAAACTGGTTTTGGCTTATTAAGAGTCCTTTTACAAAGAATAGCAACTCTATTAAATGTAGAAAAAAATGATTTATTATACTTATCTTTTAATGAGCTAGAGGAAGTAATGACTATAGGTAAGTTAACCGATAACCATGTTAAAATAATTTCTAATAGAAAGTCACATCATAAAGAAGCAGAGGAAAATTGGAATCAGATGACAATTGATGCTTTCTATAGTGATGAAGAAGATTTTTATAAAGGAATTAGTGGTAGCTGTGGAATAGTAAAAGGAAAGGTTTGCATTGTAAGAACTCATAGTGAATTTAATAAACTAAAAGAAGGAGATATTTTAGTTTGTCCATATACTGCTCCTGAATGGACACCACTTTTTAAACTTGCAAAAGCAGTAGTATCCGATACTGGAGGATCACTATCCCATGCAGCAATCGTAGCTCGTGAATATAACATTCCCGCTGTATTAGGTGTTGGTAATGCAACTATGAATCTATTAGATGGAGATTGCATACTAGTTGATGGTAATAAAGGAAGTGTAAGAAAGATTTCAGAGGATCTAATATGAATAAGAATAAAAAAATAAGTAAATATGAAAAGCTTACAGAGACTCCCGTTTCAAAATTAGTTATAAATATGGCAATTCCATCTACTTTGGCCATGTTAATTGGAATAGCATATAGCCTAGCAGATACGTATTTTGTATCAAAGATTGATACTGCTTCCACAGCATCAGTAGGACTAGCTTTTTCATTTATGAGTGTTATTCAAGCATTTGGTCTTCTTTATGGTCATGGTTCAGGAAATTATATATCCAGAATGGAGGGAGAAAAAAATAAAAAGGAATCCTCCAAAATGGCAATAGATGGACTTATAATTTCGTTTATTGTAGGTGCTATTATATTAATTTTAGGGGAAATATATATAGATAAGTTAGTATATTTTTTAGGAGCTAATAAAAGTCTTATTCCACTAACCAAAGAATATTTATCAATACTCTTGATAGGGGCTCCATTTATGATTTCTTCTTTAACAATAAATACCCAATTTCGTCTACAGGGTAATGCTAGTTTAGGGGCTATAGGTATTACAATGGGTGCCATTATTAATTGCATATTAGATCCTATTTTAATATTTAGCTTTAACTTAAAAATTAAGGGAGCTGCATATGCTACAATTATTGGAGAAATTATAAGCTTTTTTATATTAGTTTTTTTAAGTAGTAAAAAAGAAAATGTAAAATTTAGCTTTAAAAATTTTCATATTAATAAAAATATATTAAAAGAACTTTTTGGTGGAGGACTTCCTAATTTCACAAGAGAAATCTTTATAGGTGTTTCTCTATCGCTTTTAAATAATAGGTTGAAGATTTATGGAAAAGAGTATTTAGCGGCTTTTACAATAGTAAATAGATTAATGCTTGCAGGAACATATCTTATGGTTGGATTAGGACATGGTTTTCAACCAGTATGTGTTTTTAATTACGGAGCAAAGTTATATAAACGCGTGGAAAAAGCCTTAAAATTCACATTAAAATCAGCCATTATTTTCATGATTTTTATTTCAGCTATATTTATTATTAAGAGTGATAATTTAATTTCATTCTTTACAAGTGATTATAATGTAATCACAATCGGTTCGATGGTTCTAAAAATACAATCTCTTAGCTTACCACTTATAGGGTATATAACTATATCAGGTATGTTTTTACAAAATATTCACAGATTTAAGGAAGCTACATTAGTTACAACTTTAAGACAAGGATTTATATATATCCCATTGATTTTAATAATACCAAAATTATTCGGTTTAGAAGGGATATTATGGGTACAACCTGTATCCGATTTAATTGCTTTTATAATTGCAAGTATCTTAACCACTAAAAATCAAAGGAGATTAAAATTGTCATAACATCATAGACGAATTTTTAATAAAATAATTCTTTAAAGGTGATTTTATTGAATAAAGAAATAGAAATAAATCCATGGAAAATTAAATGTATTAAAGTGCTTAAAAGAGAAAAAAATTTTACTGTTTATGACTATTGTTGTAACAAAGGTAAAAGCACTTTTACTGTATATGATCTATTTCCAGGTGTACAGATTACTTTTCAAGATTTCAATACTGAGGAATTAATTGAAGGTAATTGTGGAAACGAAAATATTATTGAAATTAATCATTGCTTACGGGGAAGAGTCGAATGGGAATTTCCTAATAATACTTATTCTTATATAGGTGAAAATGAGATTTCTATTAGTTCTACAAAATATCTTCCAACTAAATTTTGTTTCCCTTTAAATGTTTATTATGGAATGGCTATTGTTATAGACAAGAAAAAAATCACAAAAAATTTTTGCATCCTATTAAATACCTTAGGAATTGATTTGCAAGACATATATAATAAACTTAGTTTAGATAAAAATTGGTATACAAATAAGAATAATGGAAAGATAAATCATATATTTAATGAAATATACACTGCAAGAGATGATGGACAAATAGATTATTTTAAAATAAAGATTTTAGATGTACTTTATTTCATAAGTAAGTTAACTAAAGGTAGTAAAGAAGAACTTAAATATTATTCAGGTAAACAAGTAAAGAAAGTTAAAGAAATACGACAAGCGTTAATAACAAACTTAGATAAATCATTAAAATTAGATAATATAACTAAAGATTATAATATGAGTTTATCAATGTTTAGAACAATTTTTAAACAAATATATGGTGATACTCCCTATGCTTATATTAAAAAATATAAAATGAATAAAGCAGCATTTTTAATAGCAACTACAGATCTTAATATTAGTGATATTGCATTATCTTTAGGTTATTTAAATGCTAGTAAATTTACAGAAGCATTTAAAGATATAAATGGAGTACTTCCAAAAGACTATAAAAAAGAAAATAATTTTTTGGAGCATTTTAGATATTAACAGAGTAGAATTGATAATGAATATCAATTAAAATAACATTGAGTTAAATTTTATTAATTCAATGTTATTTTTTATTTAAAAAAGGAGATGAATATATGAAAGATACTAGGGGGATATTGTTAAAAGAATCACCTATAAAACTTATGTTTAAATTATCAGCTCCAGCTATTCTTGGAATGATAGTAATTGGATTATATTCTTTCATGGATGGTGTATTCGCTGGCCAAATGATTGGTGAAAATGCAATGGGAGCTATATCTGTTGCGTACCCTTTAACTTTGTTTAATAGTGGTATATCAACATTAATAGGTATTGGCTCAGCTTCAGTTTTATCTAGAGCCATTGGGAAAAAAGATCAAGAAGTAATAAATAAAATAATGGGAAATTTAATTGCTTTAGTTTTAATTTTTTCAATAGCTATTACCTTAATAGGAGTTGTATTTACCAGACAATTACTTCAATTTAGTGGCGCAAAAGGAGAAATATTAGAACTTGCCATCCGTTACCTTAAAATAGTTTATCTTGGTTCTATTTTTGTTAATTTTGCTCAAAGTGCTAATATGGTTATGCGTGGAGAGGGATTAATGAAAAACGCTATGTTAATTATGGCATTTGGAGCAATATTAAATATCGTTTTAGATCCTATTTTAATTAAAGCTTTAGGAAATAAAGGTATTGAAGGTGCAGCAATAGCAACCGTAACCTCCCAAATAGTACAAGCTATTATAACTTTAAGATATTTTTTAAAGAAAAGTAGGGTTGTTAAAATTCATAGAATCAAAATAGATAAACAACTTAAGAATGAAGTGTTTTCTGTAGGTGTTTCTGCTATGATGATGCAAGTTTTAACAATAATTCAACAAACATTATTATACAGAATGGCTTTTAAATATGGAGATCCTAATCAAGCTATTTTAATGGGCGCATCATTGCGTATTCAAGCCTTTTCTTTTATTCCATTATGGGGAATGTCTCAAGGACTACAACCTTTAGTAGGAACAAATTATGGCGCTAAATATTATGATAGAGTTAAAAAATCAACAAACATGTTTATAATTGGATCTACAATTTTAGCATTAATCTTTTGGATTCCTATGGAGATATTTGCAAAAGGGGCATTAGGACTTTTTATAACTAATGAAAATATAGTTGCAAAAGGTATTAGTAATTTTAGGATTTTTTATGGAGCTTTTCCTATATACGGCCTTATGATTATGATGATTACATTCTTTCAGTCTATTGGTAAAGGAAAGAATGCAGGTATTCTTGTATTCTTAAGACAAATAATAGCTTTTGTTCCTGCTATAATACTTATGCCTAAATTCTTTGGTATAAAAGCAGTATGGTTTACCCAACCATTAGTAGATACTTTTGTTGTACTTTTAGGGATTATATTATTAATAAAGGAGTATAAGTCGCTTATAAATTAAAAAATATTTAAAAATATAAGATATAAATTCATACAATTTACAATTATCCATTAACTTAGAAATTATCGAATATTAAGTAAGTATTTTTTTTATTGAAATTCATAATTTTTTTGATAAACTATAAATAGAAAGAGAATTCTCTTTCTATTTTATTTTTGTTTAATTTATTGAATCAATATAAATTTATTAGACTAATAACTATAATATAGGTCTTTAATAAAATTTAATATTCCTTTATATAAATTATTATAAAAATTAATATAAAAACTTATTTAATAACTTAGGAGGAAACTTATATGTTAAAACACGAAATAATCGAAAATATGAAAAACATTGTTGATAACTGTATGGGGGATTCAGAATCAGCATGTGTTGCAACTTGTCCTATGCATACTGATGTAAAAACATATGTAAGATTAATTAGAGAAGATAAGGGTACAGAGGCTATAAAGGTTATTAGAGAAAATCTTTTTTTACCAGGAACATTGGGAAGAATTTGTGCTCATCCTTGTGAAAAAAAATGTAAATGGAATGAAGGCAAAAGTCCTATGGCAATTGCTTCATTAAAAAGATATGCAGCTGATAATTTTGATAATGAAAGTGATTGGGATTTATCTATAAAATGTGCAACTGGAAAAAAAGTTGCAATAATAGGTGCTGGACCATCAGGATTACAGGCTGCCCTTGAACTTAGAAAAGAAGGGGTAGATGTAACTGTATTTGATAAGCTGCCAGTAAGAGGTGGAATGATGGCAGTTGGTATTCCTGAATACAGACTACCAAGAAATGTACTTGAAAAAGAAATAAGTTATTTAGATAAGTTAGGAATTAATTTTAAAACTGGAATAGAAATCGGAAAAGATATTAAATTTAACTACCTATTAGAAAATTTTGATTCTGTTATAGTTGCAGTAGGAAGACAACTAGGAAAAGTTGATAAAAGTTTAAGCAACTTTAATGCACAAGGTATATTTAGTTCAGTAGATTATTTAAAAGAAGCAGCTCTTACTAGAAATGTAAAGAATGTTAAAAAGAAAGTTCTAGTAGTAGGTGGCGGAGACGTTGCTATGGATTGTTGTAGAGTATCTAGAAGAATTCATGGAGTTGAAGAGGTTTATTCTATCTGTTTAGAAGATAATTTTAATAGTATGGCAGCATCAGAGCATGAACTAAAAGGTGCTATTGAAGAGGAAATTAAATTTAATCATGCAACAGCTATAAAAGAAATTAAATTAGATGAATATGGTAGAGTATCAAAAGTTATATTAAAAAAATGTCTTTCAATGTTTAATGAACAAGGTATGTTTGCACCTACGTTTGATGAAAATGATACTAGAGAACTAGAAGTAGATACAATAGTTTTCTCTATAGGGCAAGCGGTTGATTCAAGTTTTACAGAGGGAACATTACAACAAAGACCAAATACTACTTTTGAATGTGATAAGTTAACACTTCAATCATCTTTAAATCAAAAAGTATTTATAGCAGGGGATGCTTCCGGAGAATCTTCTGTAGTTATACAAGCTATGGCTACTGGAAGAAGAGCAGCTCAATCTGTTATTAGATATCTAAATGGTGACTCTTTAACAGAAGGTAGACAAATTGAAGATACTTGGAGCTATGATACTAAACTTAATATGCCAATTAATTGGGACAATATAGCTGGTCTTAGAGAGGATATGAAAGAACTTGATGCAGAAAGAAGAATAAAATCTTTTGATGAAGTTGCACTTGGATATACTAAAGAACAGGCTTTAAGAGAAGCTAGTAGATGTAAACAATGCGAATGTAGACTTTGTATGAAAGAATGTTTAATGCTTCAACAGTATACAGAATGTCCTAAAAAATTATTTAAAGAGTATTTAGAAAAAGGATATGAAAATATAGATAAAATGATAGCTTATTCTTGTAATGAGTGTAGTCAATGTACTATAGTTTGTCCTCAAAATTTTAATCTAAAAGATAATTTTATAGAAATGAAAGAAAATTTTGCAAGAAAAAATAATGGTTATGCGCCACTTAAAGAACTTGAATTTGTAGCTAATCAACAAGAGTTAGAATCAGGAAAGAAATATTCAACAACACTTAAAGCAGATTTTGGACGTTCTAAAAAGACTAAATATGTGTTTGTTCCAGGATGTACAGTACCAGCCTATAATCCTGAACTTTGTGAAAAAGTACTAAAACACTTGAAAGAAACTCTTGGAGAAGAAAATGTTGGTGCAGTACTTCAATGTTGTGGAAAAATGTCTTTAATGGTTGGTGAAAAACAAAGATTTTTAGATATAAATAAAAAAGTTATAAATGAATTTGATGAGATGGGGGCTGAGGTTATAATAACTGTCTGTCCTTCATGCTATAAAGTTTATTCAGCAAGTGTTAAAAATCAAAAGGTAATATCTTATTGGGATTTAATGAAGGAACAAATAGGCTTGCCAAAACAGGCACTTAACATAGGAGAAAGTTCTGATATTGTATTTAATATACATGATTCATGTCCTACAAGAGATGTTACTTCACATCATGAAAGTATAAGATGGATGCTTGATCAAATGAATTATAAATGGAGTGAAATCGAAAAAAGTGGTAAAAACACTAGATGTTGCGGTGTTGGTGGTATGGCTTGTAGCTCAAATCCAGAATTATATAAAAAGCTATATATAAGAAGAGCTAATGACTTTAATCAACATTCAATAGTTACTTATTGTGGATCTTGTAGAGGAACTATGGAGGCTGCTGGAAAAGATGCTGTTCATATATTAGATTTATTATTTATGGGAAAATCTTATACAAGTTCTGATAGAAGATATGATAGGGCATATAAAAATGAAGAAGAAATGTGGAGTCATAGATTAGATACAAAATGTAAATTTGATTCGTATAAAATTTATGATTTAGTAAGAAACCTTATAAAAGGTGTAATGGAAAATACAGTAGATAATACAAAAAAATAAGATTTATAACAAAAACTAAATACAAGTAATATAATTAAAACCCACCTTAAAATGTAATAA
The DNA here is from genome assembly GCF_030815255.1 of Hathewaya limosa. NCBI lineage: Bacteria > Bacillati > Bacillota > Clostridia > Eubacteriales > Clostridiaceae > Hathewaya > Hathewaya limosa. The sequence continues at coordinate 95,458 of NZ_JAUSWN010000003.1, read as the reverse complement.
TTTTAAGGTGGGTTATTAAGCGTACAAAACTAGCTATATAAGATATTAAATAATTATATCAGAATTTTATAAAATTGTTAGAGATGATTATATGGAATATAGTGAATAAAGAGGTTTATTAACTTCATTTTGCTATAATAGTCATATAACTTTTAATAATGTAAAAATCTATTCTTACTTATAGTTAAAGTTTTACTGCCATATTTAACTAAGATTCCATTGGTATACTGAGTATTACAATATATAATTAGTATATATTTAATCTATTAAATGGAGTGTATAAAATGGCAAATTTACAAATAGGAAAAGTAATATATAAATTGAGAAAAGAAAAAGGTATTACTCAAGAACAACTTGGTAAGATTATTGGCATATCTACTGCCGCAATTTCTAAATGGGAAAATGAAACATCATATCCAGATATAACTTTGCTACCAACTTTAGCAACATTCTTTAATGTAAGTATAGATAAATTATTAAATTTTAAAATTGAGTTATCAACTGAAGATATAGATGAAATCTACATAAAATGTGAAAGGTTATTTAATACTAAAGATTCTTTAAAATTGGCTATAGAAGAAAGTAAAAAATACATTTTGAACTATCCATATAGCTATTTATTAAAATCTAAGATTTCTTATTTATTTTTCGCCTATTCATGGAAAGCTATAGATGAAAAACATAGTAATCAAATGCTTTTATATTCAATTGAATTATTTGAAGATATAATTTCAAATTGTAATGATAATGAATTAATCCAAAGTTCATTATTTGGGTTAGGTGGATTGTATTTTGAATTTGGTGATGATCAGAAAGCTATAGAAACATTAAATAAAATACCAAAAGCTTTCTGTGATCCTAATGATATACTCGTAAGCATTTATATAAAACAAAATAAATTTAATAAAGCTAGGAAATTACTACAAACTAAATTATACAAAAATATTAATGAAATTTCTTTAATATGTATGAGCTTAGCCAATTCTTATGAAAAAGATAATAATAAATTCTGTGTAGCCGAAAAATATTATAATTTATCAATAAACTTGAAAAAACAATTTTTAATTAATAAAAAAGATAAATTATTAATTTATATGGATTATCTTAATCTATCAAGATTATATCTAAAAGCAAACAATAAATATAAAGCTATAGAAATGTTAAATATTATGTTAGAGTATTTAAAAATTAATGATATAAATAATTATAATACTTTAAATGAAGTTTGGTGTTTTAATAAGTTAGAAGTTAGCAAAAAGTCTTTAAGTTTAAATTTATATGAAAATCTTTTTAAATTATTTGAAGATCCTATTTTTAATGTAATTAGAGAAAATGATGAATTTGTACATTTAATAAATGAATTAGAAAAGCTATATAGGAAATCTTAAATATTTCTCATACTGATTAAATGGAAATGCAAAACTTTATATTTAGCTTTACATTTTTATACCTATGAGGACTTTCAATAGAATTAAAACATAAAGATGAATTTTTTAAAATGAAACTTTATTAATACAAATATATGTATGTCTCTAACTTATTCAAGTTAATACCAGTTAATATGTATACAATATTGAATAATAGTCAAAACTATGATAGAATACTTTTTTGATGTGTATAAAGTTATAAAGAGGTAGATAAAACTATGGAAAATAAAGAATTTAAGTGTTCAAAATGTGGTAGTTTAGATATTGTAGATGTAGATGAATTACTTATGTGTAATGCATGTGGTGAAATCTTAAATCAAGATGCTAAAAAAGAAAGAAGCATTAAGGTGGATGCTATACTGGAAGAAAAAGAAGTTAATGTAGGACATATAAAAGTAAACTCAAAGGATTTAGGTAAAATAACTATAAAAGATAAAGAGTTAGAAAAAGAACATATTAAGGAATCATATATAGATAACCAGGAAAACCAGGATTCATTTGATGTAATGGATAATGAAGATCTTTGGTGCTATATAGATGATGAAGAAGGATTAGATGAGGAATTAGATGTTTTAGATGGCAATTCAGAATATGAAGAGGTATTTCCAGGTCTAATAACCTTTAGAAAAAAGGATAATTAAAAATTTAAGGGTAGGGATGTTATATTAAATAACATCCTTTTTTATATTTAGTATAAAATTAAATTAATGACTAGTATACTTATATACTTAACTTTGGATTTTTATCTTTTAAAATTAGATAATGTTTAAGTAATATATTTTAAAACCTAATTTTCTTCTAGATTTAGTGGATTTGCATACACAGCTTCTCTTAGATCCTCTTCATCTATGTGAGTATATATTTCTGTGGTAGAAATACTTTCGTGGCCTAAAATGCTCTGTATGGAGCGTAAATCTACCTTACCATATTTATACATTAATGTTGCTGCTGTATGTCTTAATTTATGAGGAGTTAAAACATCATAATCCAATCCAGCTAACTTAACATATTTTTTTACAATACGTTCTACTGTTCTTTCAGATATTCTCATTTTTTTAGAAGAGATAAAAAGGGCATCTTTGTATTCTTCAGGAATATTATCTATTTGAGCATTTCTTATAGGCATATAATATTCAATAGCTTTTAAGCAAGCTTTATTTAAATAAATAACACGTTCTTTATTACCTTTACCAATAACCTTTAATTTATCATCTTTAATTTTAGATAAACTTATAGAACATAATTCTGAAAGTCTAAGGCCACAGTTTAAGAAAAGGGTGATTATACAATAATCTCTTTCTGTATTTTTGCCACCATTAGCTGTAACGGCATCTAAAAGAGCTTTACTTTCATCTAAAGTTAAATAAATAGGGTGCCTTTTAGGAATTTTAGGTACCTGTAAATTTTCACAAGGATTAATGCTTAAAATTTCTTTAATATCGTATAAGTACTTAAAAAAAGCTTTTAATGAAGAGACTTTTCTAGCTCTGGCATAATTACTATTTTCTAAACTAATTTCAGTAAAACTTATAAAAGAAATAATAGCATTTAAATCGGCACTTAATAAAATGTTTTCATCAAATTTCATAATATCAATGTTATTAAAATCAAGCTTTTTATTTTCACAAGTTTCATTTATAAAAATTAAATATTTTATAAAAAGAGTTAAGTCAGAAGCATAACCCTTAATAGTATTTGGTGAAAGACCTTTAACTGAAAGCGAGTAATTTAAAAAGTCTTTTAATAATCTAGGGTAATCTTTATTTAATATGGTATTATATAAAGTTTTCAATTTTAGCACCTCCAATAGCCCTACCCTTATATTTTATATATTTATGTCGCTAAATTTATATTTCACGACATTATTTATTTTACCCTTTTTCTCTATTTTACTAAAAAAACCTATATATATCTATAGTTATATATACTTAAATTATTTAATTTCCTAATTATATAATTATTATAAACTTACTTAATTAATTATATTAATTTCTTGTTTAGTACTTAATAAATGAGATTTTTTCATAAAACATAAAAAATCCAATCTAAAAAATCTTATTTAGATTGGATTTAAAAATTTAAACTTAAATCTTAATTTTAAACATTAATTTCAGATTTTACACCAATTAAATTTTTATTAGCTTCTAATGCTGGATTTACGTAATTTTCCATAAAATCTACAACTTGATTTGCAGCTCTACCAGTGAATTTTTTAGCATCTATAATGCTTAATATATCTTCTTTTGACATATTAAATGTTGGATCATTTATTATTCTATCAATTAAATCATTTTCAAGACCAAATTCTTTAACTTGTCTTGCAGCATCCATAGAATGAACTCTTATTTTTTCATGAAGCTCTTGCCTATCTCCTCCCCTTTTTACTGCTTCCATCATTATGTTCTCAGTTGCCATGAAAGGTAATTCTCTTTTTACATGAGCTTCTATAACTTTTGGATAAACTACTAAGTTTTCAGATATATTCAGGTAAAGGTTTAAAACACCATCTAATGCTAAAAATGCTTCAGCTATTGCAATTCTTTTGTTTGCGGAGTCATCTAATGTTCTTTCAAACCATTGAGTACTAGCAGTTATAGCTGGATTTAAAGCATCTACTATGATATATCTTGCAAGTGAACCCATTCTTTCACTTCTCATAGGATTACGTTTATATGCCATTGCAGATGATCCTATTTGATGCTTTTCAAAAGGTTCTTCAATTTCTTTCATACTTTGAAGAAGTCTTAAATCATTACTAAATTTATAAGCACTTTGAGCAATTTCAGATAATGTATTTAATACTATAGAATCTACTTTTCTTGAATAAGTTTGACCAGTTACAGGATATGTATCTTCAAACCCTAATTTATTTGCTACCATTTTATCTAATACTTTTACTTGTTCTTCATTGTCGTTAAAAAGTTTCATGAAACTAGCTTGGGTTCCTGTTGTACCTTTAACACCTCTTAATTTTATTGTATTTATAACAAAATCTAGGTTTTCAAGATCTAACATTAATTCTTCCATCCATAATGTAGCTCTTTTACCTACAGTAGTTAACTGTGCAGGTTGAAAGTGTGTAAAACCTAAAGTAGGCATATCTTTATATGTTAAAGCAAATTGTTTTAATGAACTTAAAACATTTATAAGTTTTTTCTTTGTAAGTAATAATGCTTCTTTCATTACTATTAAATCAGTATTATCTCCAACATAGCAAGAAGTAGCACCTAAATGGATTATTCCTTTAGCATTTGGACATTGAAGACCATATGCATAAACATGACTCATTACATCATGTCTAATTTCTTTTTCTCTTTTTTCAGCATCTTCAAAATTAATATTTTCAACGTTTTCTCTTAATTCTTTAATTTGTTCTTCTGTAATATTTAATCCTAATTCTTTTTCTGATTCAGCTAATGCTAACCATAACTTTCTCCAAGTCTTGAATTTCATATTATCTGAAAATATATATGACATTTCTGGTGATGCATATCTTGAATTTAAAGGTGTACTATATTTATTTCTATCTTTCATAATTACCTGATTACCTCCATACGTATGTTAAAAATATTTTTACATTATTCATTCATATTATAACATATAAATTCAAATAAAGTAATAATTTTGTTCGTATTAAATTCTAAATTTTACTTTATAAGAATAATATATAACATTATACAATATATTTTAAATAAGAACAAAAAGATGTATAGGGGGTTGATTACATGTATAAGATAACTAATCTAGATAAGATTGCCTTTATCTTAATAATACTTGGTTCTATCGTTTGGGGCATATATGGTCTGTTAGGGGTAAATGTTCTAGAAGTTTTATTTAGAAAAGCTGTTCCATTTTTAGAAAGACTTATATATATACTTGTAGGACTTAGTGGACTTGATTTATTATTCTTTTTATTTAAGACCCAAAAAAACTAAACATATCTAATATATTAAACATATATTAATACGCCTAAAAGAACTAACGTTCTTTTAGGCGTATTTTTTAATTTAGATTTCTTTTTCTAACATATCTAATAATGAATTAAACACAGCTATAGTATCATCTATTGGTTTCGGTGATGTTATATCAACACCAGCAGTCTTTAATATTTCTATAGGGTCAGCTATGCAACCACTTTTTAAGAAACCTATATATTTATCTCTAGCATTTTCTTTTTTAGCTAAAATACTAGTTGCAAAAGAGTTTGCAGCAGCAAAACCAGTAGCGTATTGATAAACATAGAAATCTCTATAGAAATGAGGTATTCTAGCCCATTCAATAGCTATTTCCTCATCCGAAATAATCTCATCACCATAGTATTTTTTATTTAACTCATAATAAATACTTGAGTAGTCTTCGCAAGTTAAGGCTTCCCCTTGTTCTATTTTTTCGTGAGTTATTTTTTCAAATTCTGCAAATAAAGTTTGTCTGAAGAATGTTGTTCTTATATTTTCAAGTTGTTGATTTAATAAGTAAAGTTTTTTACTCTTATCAGTCTCTTTATTAATTAAATGATTTACAAGAAGACATTCATTTGTAATTGAAGCTACTTCTGCACAGAATAAAGCATAGTCTGAATAGAAGAATGGTTGAGTACTGTTAGAGTAATAAGAATGTATAGAATGCCCTAATTCATGGGCTATTGTTGATACATCATTATATTGATAATTAAAATTTGCTAATATAAAAGGTTTTGTATCATAAGTTGACCAAGAGTATGCACCACCCTTTTTCCCCTTATTACTAAATACATCAATCCATCTTTCATTAATACCTTTATCTAAGATGCTTAAATATTCTTCTCCTAAAGGTGTTAATCCTTCTTTTATAATCTTTAGTCCTTCTTCAAATTCTATATGATCAAAACTATTTTCAAATAGCGGAACATATAGATCGTACATATGAATTTCATCTAGATTTAAAATTTTCTTTTTTAATCTTACATATCTATGAAGTGAACTTAAGTTTTTATTTACCATACTGATTAAGTTATCATAAACACTTTCAGGAATGTTATGAGGTTTTAATTTGCTTTGTAGTGCTGAATCATAATGTCTTACTTTAGCCTCAAATACACAATTTTTCATAGAAGAAGAAAGCATTGTTCCTAGAGTATTTTTATATTTAATATAAGTATTAAATAAAGCTTTAAATGCTTGTTCTCTTACAGATTTATCTTTTGATTTTATAAATACACTATAATTAGATTCTGTTAATTGAACTTTTTTATTTTCTTCATCTATAATTTCAGGAAACTCCATATCAGCATTTGTTAACATATAAAAACAATTACTTGGAGAATTTAAACAATCCGCTACCTGTGCTAGAATTTTTTCTTCTTGTTCATTTAAAGTATAAGGTTTTTGATCGAATACTCTTTGAAGATAAATTTTATATTCTTTAAGCTTAGGAACCTGTTCATAAAGAGAATCTAAGTGTCCTTTATCAAAAGTTAATACTTCTGGAACAAAGAAAGCTATTATACCGTTAAATTCAGAATCATAAGCATCAATCCTATTTTTTAAAGCTTGATTAGCACTTACAGTAGTATCTTCATCGGATTTTAAGTGAGCATAAAGAAATAATTTTAAAAAACTTCTCGAAACCTTCTCATACTCTTCTAAAAATTCCAACAATTTAGAGCCATCTTTTAAGCTACCTTTAAAGTTTTCAAGCTTTGGTGCTTCTTCTTTTAATTTTTTAAAATCATCTTCCCATAAGTCTATAGAATTATAAATACTATCTATAGCCCATTTATACTTTTCATCAATTTCATTTCTTAGTAGAACTTTACTCATATATTTTCCCCCTTTATACTATCTTTAAAAGTAATAGTACCATATTATAAAATTTTATTAAAGAACTTTTAAAAATATTTGTTTGAATAACAAAAATAAAATTTTATGTTATAATATTAATAGAGAAGTAAATAATCATAAAGGAAGGTTTTGCATATGAATATTGCCTTTTTTCTTACTCCTAAAATAGAAGTAGTATTTATTAATGAAAATTATACTTTAGAAAAAGCTATGCACATTTTAGAAAAGTACAAGTATACTGCAATTCCCATAATTGACGAAAAAGGTAAATATGTAGGAACATTAACAGAGGGAGATGTTTTATGGTACATAAAGAATAAAGTAGAAAAAGAAAAACATAGCATTAATCAAGTAAAAAATATGTGTATCAAGCAAATTCCTAGAAGAGTTAAAAATTCTGCTGTGAAAATTAATTCAGACATCGAAGGATTAATAACATTATCCATCTCTCAAAACTTTGTTCCAGTAGTAGATGATGATAATGTTTTTATAGGGATAATTAAAAGAAGCGTAATTATAAATTATTGCTACAATCAAATAAAAGAAAAACAAGAAGTAGTTGTTAATGCATAAAAAATAAAAGCCCCTCAATGGGAGCTTTTATTTTTTTAATTATTCCTGAGCTTTTATATCAGTCCAAATTTTATCATATTCTTTTATAAAGTCACCAAGATCTACAAATCCTTCACCTTTTGCTATAACCTCTTTAGAAGGATATGCAGAAGGGTTTTCTCTAATTTCTTCTGGAAGCATTGCTTTAGCTTTTAAATTTGGAGTTGAGTATCCTATGTATTCAACATTTTTCTTTGAAGCTTCTGCACCGGTCATAAAGTTGATAAATAATTCAGCTTCTTTTTTATGTTTAGTTCCCTTAGGAATTACAAGATTGTCAAACCAAAGATTTGCACCTTCTTCTGGGATAACATATTTTAGCTTAGGATTAGTTTCTTTTATAGTCATAGCATCACCTGACCAAACAACAGCCATGGCCGCTTCTTCTTCTACCATCTGATCCTTTACTTCATCTCCCACATAAGCATGAACTAGATCCTTTTGCTTAATAAGTGCATTTTTAGCTTTTTCTAGTTCCTTTAAATTAGTCGTGTTCATAGAATAACCTAACATTTTCAAAGCCACTCCTATAGAATCTCTTTGACTATCTACCATTAAAATTTGATCTTTATATTTAGGATTCCAAAGATCCTTCCATCCCTTAATATTATCCTTTATTAAACCAGTATTATATACAATACCTAAAGTTCCCCACATATATGGAACAGAATATTCATTTTTAGGATCAAAAGGTAAATTCTTTAATTGAGGATCTATATCTTTATAATTAGGTATATTTTTAAAATCTAACTTTTCTAATAACCCTTCTTTAATCATTTTAGTAATCATGTAATCAGAGGGAACAACAACATCATATTGACCAGGAGAATTTCTTAGTTTTACAAACATCTCTTCATTAGTTGCATATTCACCATAGATTACTTTTATATTATATTTATTTTCAAATTCTTTAAGTAGAGATTTATCGATATAATCTCCCCAGTTATATACTTTTAACTTCACCCTGTTATCACCACATCCTACAGGAATTAAAACAGTTCCCACAAGAAATGTTATTAATAAAATATAAGATAAAAACTTTTTCATTCTTAGTTTTTTTCTCCTTTCGCACTCTTTTTATTGACTATTAATAAGACTATTAATACTGATAAAAACATTAACGTTGATAATGCATTGATTTTAGGATTTATACCCTTTCTAGCCATAGAGTATATATTAATTGACAAATTCGAAACTCCAGAACCAGTATTAAAGAAGCTTATTACAAAATCATCTATAGAAAGAGTAAAAGCAATTAATGCACCAGATATAATACCATCGAATATTTGAGGAATTATGACTTTTCTCATGGCATACATAGGTGTTGCACCTAAATCTAGTGCCGCTTCCATTATGTTTTTGGGTAATTGTTTCAACTTTGGAAGAACGGCTAAAACAACATAAGGAGTACAAAAACTAATATGAGCAAGTAACATAGTTAAAAAACCTTTTTCTATTTTTAACATATTAAATAATAACATTAACCCTACTGCTGTAACAATATCAGGGTTTAGAACTGGTAAATAATTTATATTTAATAGTAATTTTCTTTTAAAAGATTTATAATTGTTTATTCCTATAGCAGCTACAGTCCCCAAAATCGTAGAAATAAGAGAAGCTAAAAGTGCAATTATTATAGTATAATACAAAGATTTTAGTATTTCTGTATCAGAAAATAAACTTGTATACCATTTTAATGTAAATCCATTCCAAGTAACTCTAGACTTAGAATCATTAAAAGAAAAAATAATTAATACTATTATAGGAGCATATAAGAATAAATATATAAGAAAAGCATATATTTTTTTCCCTAAAGATTTTACCATAGTCCCCCACCACCTTCTTCTTTATCTACTTTGGACATAAAGGCCATAGTAATTAAAATAATTATTATCATGATAATAGATACTGCGGAACCAAAATTCCAATCACCTACTGTAAGGTATTGTTGTTCTATTAAGTTACCTATTAACATATATTGTCCACCACCCAGTAACCTAGATATTACAAAGGTAGTAACGGCAGGCATAAATACCATAGTAATTCCTGAAAATACTCCTGGCATACTAAGTGGGAAAATTACTTTATAAAAAATTTGCAACTTAGTAGCTCCTAAGTCACTAGCTGCTTCTATTAAACTATCATCCATTTTATTTAATATAGTATAAATAGGTAGTACCATAAAAGGTAAAAAGTTATAAACCATTCCTAATAATACAGCACCATCATTATATAGTAATTTTAATGGTGGTAGACTAAGCCAAGTTAAAAAAGAATTAATAAAACCATGCTTACCTAAAATAGCCATCCATGCATAAGTTCTTAATAAGAAGTTCATCCACATTGGAAGGACTAAAAGCATTACTAATATATTTCTTTTTCTATGTTCCAAACCACTTAATATGTATGCTAATGGATATCCTAAAATTAAACATAAAATTGTACAAAATGCAGCTAATTTTATGGAACGAAACAATATATTTATGTAAAGAGGGTCCATAAATCTTTTATAGTGTTCTAAAGTTACACTTGGGTCTATAACACTTTTAGTTACACTAAAATAAACTATTAAAAGTAATGGACATACAATAAAAATTATATTCCAAAGTATATATGGATAAGATGTGTATTTCTTCATTTAGCTACCCTTCTTTCTCCATAATATGAATATCATCTGGATATATATCCATTCCTATGCAAGTATCGATTTCTACTTTCTCTGTTGAATGAATAATCCATTGTTCTTTAAGAACCCCTTCTACTGTTATTTCATAGTGTACACCTTTAAAGATAATTGAAGTTACTTTCCCTTTAAGCATACCCTTTTCTTCTGATACAATCTTAATATCTTCAGGTCTTACTACCACTTGAACTTCTTCGCAATTATTTGGACGTTTATCTACACATTTAAAAATTGTGTTACAGAATTCTACTTCAAGGTCCTTATTCATTATTCCTTTTACAATATTAGATTCTCCAATGAATTTAGCGACAAAAGCATTTTTAGGTTCATTATAAATATCTTGTGGTGTACCCATTTGTTGAATTTCACCTTGTTCCATTACTATAATTTTATCAGACATGGTAAGTGCTTCTTCTTGATCGTGAGTTACATATATAAATGTAATTCCTATTTGTTGCTGCATATTTTTAAGTTCTGTTTGCATTTCTTTTCTTAATTTTAAGTCAAGAGCACCTAATGGTTCATCTAGTAAAAGTACTTTAGGTTCATTTACAAGTGCCCTTGCAATTGCAATTCTTTGTTGTTGTCCACCACTTAATGCAGATATTTTTCTTTTTTCATACCCAGATAAGTTAACTAGTTTAAGCATTTTTGTTACTTTTTTATCTATTTCATCTTTAGGCATTTTTTTAAGTTTTAAACCAAAAGCTATATTCTCATATACATTCATATGGGGAAATAAAGCATACCTTTGGAATACAGTATTTATCTGTCTTTCGTAAGGCGGAATATTACTTATATCTTTTCCTTCAAAGATTATTTTACCCGTAGATGGGGTCTCAAAACCACCTATTAACCTTAAGGTAGTTGTTTTACCACAGCCACTTGGACCTAAAAGAGTTAAAAATTCATTCTTCTTTACGGTAAAATTAATGTTTTGTAAGATTTCTAATCCTTCATAATCTTTGTGAATTCCAACTAATTCAATTATGTTTTCACTCATTTTTTTGCTTCACCCCTATTTAGTTTTATAATTTTAGTATTTACAATAGTGGTTAATAGTAAACCAACTTTTATTTTATAAAAAAAATACTATAAATTCAACATTTCTTTTAATTTTTTTTATTTTTTATTGTTTTTTATTATAAATAAGCATCTATTAAAGTTATTTTCATATTATAATGAATATCTTTAAAATGCATAGATATACAGTATAATCTATTTAAATATGTTATATATATTGATTAAATTATGCGTTTTTGTTAATATTATCATTGTATAAAAAAAGAGAAAGAGGTGCTATTTATGGCTAGTAATTATTCTTTTGACGTAGTATCAGAAGTAGATTTACAGGAAGTGGATAATGCTATTAACCAGGCTACAAGAGAAATAAGCAATAGATATGATTTTAAAGGATGTACTGCTGAAATTGAAAGAAAAGAAGAAGAAATTAAAGTTCATGGTCAAGATGAATATAAATTAAATGCTATGAAAGAAATTTTAGATGGTAAATTAATTAAAAGAGGTATATCCGTAAAAGCACTTGATTATGGAAAAGTAGAAGATGCAGCAATGGGAACATTAAGACAAGTAGCTAAAATAGTAAAAGGTGTATCAAAAGAAAAGGCTAAATTAATAGTAGCCGATATAAAGGCAAGTAAATTAAAAGTTCAAGCTCAAATTATGGATAATCAAGTTAGAGTTCAAGGTAAAGATAAAGATGATCTTCAAAGTGTTATAGCTCTACTAAAGGGAAATGATTATGGTATAGCTCTTCAATTTACAAACTTTAGATAATAAAAAAAGTATTCACTTATAGTGAATACTTTTTATTTATCAAATAAACCACCAGATTTTTTAGAACGCTTAGCACCTCTTGAATAACCTATACATTTTGAAGGTCTTTTATTCTCTTTTTTAACATTTTTATTCTTTTTTTCTTCTATTAATTGTTTCATTCGTTCCATTGTATTATCGTTCATGAAAAAGCTCCTATCTATAATTTATTAAGTAATACATCTTATTTTAAGAGCAATTTCTATATAAAGTCAAGCAGTTATTAAAGTAAACATAATCTATTTAAGATTATTTATATGTTTTTTTACAATTTCTACATTCCAATTACAGAATTCATTTAAACTAAATTCTTCATTATCTCTAACATAAGTACAAATTCTATCACCTATTGGAGTAACCCACTTATCAATATTAATTCCATCCATTAAATTAATAATTCCTAAAATACTAGCAATTTGTGCTGCATTACAATCTACATCTTGTCCTTCCATGCAAATTATATTCATAGTTTTTTCAAAATCACATTTTCCAAACCAAAGAGCAATAACTTCAGCCGCTGCATTAGGATAAGCATGTATCCAATTGTATTCCTTATATTTTTCTTCACAAACCTTCCAGCAATCTTCAAATGAATCTGAATTTAAGCATAAATCATAAGCAAATTTTACTACTGAATAATATTCTGAATCATTAGGAATAGCATCTATAGATAACTTAATTATTTTTCTAATATCATTTTCTACAAAGGCTAAAGAAGTCATTACAGCATTAAAAATTTCTCCTAATACTCCGTTATTATGATGTGAAACGGATCCATCTTCAAAAGCAAGTTTAGCTGCCATATATGGATTACCAGGTGCAACAAATCCACATACTACACCTCTCATTTGAGCTCCAATCCATTCTCTATAAGGATTGTTTTTGTATCCACTTTCTGGTGGAAAAATACCCATTCTTATGTTTTTTAAAGCTATATCTTCAGCAGACCATCCAGCAGGTATTAATCCTACCCATTCTTTAGCAATATCTTTGGACGTAACATCATATCCCTTTGTTTCAAAAGCTTTTAAAAATGCTATCTCATATGTAATATCATCATTAAAAGTATTAGGAGTCCTTATGTAAGATGTTATATTTCCAAAGGCCTTTTTCAAATTCTCACTAGTATACCCTTCTATAGCTGTTCCTAATGCGCCAGCACATATTTGATATACCCATGCACTTTTTATTTGTTCATTAAATTCTGATATATTTAATTCAAAAGTATCATATTTAGGAAAAGTAACCTTATTAAGATATTCCTCAAAATTATTATATACTGTATAACTCCAATATGGATGATCTTTGATTTTAGGAGCATTATTTAATTCATAGAATATTTCAGCTGTTAACTTGTGTAATTCATATAAATTATTATCTTTTAATGCTTCTAAACCTTTTTCCATTAATTCTTCTGCCTTACTAACATCACATCCCATACTTTCAACTGATTGAATAGCTCCAATAAGAACTTTCTCAGGTGCATAAGAACCTGGAACATGGCTATTCCAAAGAAGATTGATTTTATCATCTTCATCTTTTAAGATTTTTTTATAAGAATCCCATGTTTGCTCCTCTTCTGTTAATACCTTAGGTATAGCATTTCTTCTAAGTTTCAACTCGTACTTCCATGATTTCATTTGTAAATATCCCCCTTTATTTTATATCACCTACTATATCTATTCCATTAACAATCATGCTATAAAAAAATATAGTATCATATATATCAGCATTATGATTTACCGCATTAAATGTTGTTACCAGCTTAGTAGGTATAATTATTGATGATTCTATGTCTAATTGATTAAAATAGGTTTTTAAAGTTAGTGAAAGTTGATATATGCATATATCTGAACAACAACCAACTATAACAAAGCTAGTATATTTTCCTTCTAAAAGCTCATAAGGATTTTTAGCTATAAATCCATTAGTAGAATTTTTAAATACAGATATGATAGAATCTATTTCCTTTAATTCATCTACTAATTCACTACCATAAGTTCCTTGTAGCGAATGACTAGGAAAACTATGAAACTCTGGAGAATTAATATTATGTGCATCTCTATATGCAATTATAGGCATATTTCTCTCTTCAAATTTCTTAGCTAATTCAACTATAGATGGAACTAAATCTTTAACATTGTTTGAATATAGTTCTCCCCCCTCTGTTGCAAAGGAATTTACCATATCTACTATAATTAAAGCTGTGTTTTTAGGCAAATCATTTATATTTAAAACTATTTCACTTCTTGTATTAACTTTATTATGCATAAAATTAAATTCATTAAGTATTATAGAAGAATCTAGGTTTTTTCTGTCTAAAAGCATATGAACAACTCCTTTTATTATCTTATTTACACTTATAAAATACCCTTATGATATTTTTAATTATAAATTCTTTTTATACTGTTTAATATATTTTCTTTTTTGTTTTCCAAAGCATTTATATCTTTTATATCCTCTATTTTATAATCCTTGTATTCTTGCCTTTTAGTCAGTGGAATTAATTTAAATTTATTATTATTTTCATATAAAGCTATAGGAATATATTTTATATTATTAACCTTTGTAGCCTTATCCTTATTTGTTAAATTAATCTTAATAAAATAGTTCATATTATCTGCCTTGGATGAATATAAATTCTTATAGGATAAAAAATCACTATTATTTTCCATACATAAAGTATTGGTGTTTTTTAAAACATCATTTTTAGCATTAGAATTAGTACCTTTTTCTATTATTAAGTTTACACCTAAATCAGAAAAGTCCTTTTTTATTTTTAGATGATTTTTCTTTGTCTCTTGAAAATTAAGTGTAGCTATAATATAAGTAACTCCTTGCTTTTTTATATTTTCTATGTTTTGAGCAAGATTTTTTAAACTTCCTTCATAGTTTTCTAAAGAAAAAGAATTATAATAATTAGAAAAAACATTATCTCTTTTAACTTTATCTTCAATATTATAATTTAAGATACCTATTTTAAAATTGTTTTTTTTAATTACTACATAATTTTTTTCAGCTAAGTTATCTTTTAATCCTAAAACTTTTATATCATTATTTTTTAACATATCTAAACTTTCAAACAATTTCTTGTTTCCCTGTTCATATATGCCCTTTTTATCTCCATTTATAAGTTGTAAGTTTAATTGTTTTTTTAAAGAATCACAAAATTCTTTATGAATAACATTTTCTTTCTCAAAATAAGAATTTAAAGAAAAAATAGGTATAGACTTCTTGCATAAATTATTCATACAAGAAAACAATTCCTTGTATCCCTCTTGATTTTTATTTAACTTATCCTGTAGTTCCTTTGAAAATTCTATTTTTCCTCCAATAAGTATATCTAAATTATTATCTTCTTCTTTATTGGGATTACTAAAAAGTTCATTATAATTTAAACTTAGTTCTTCTTTTTTAGCCTCTAGTACCTTTTTATCACTATGCCCTTGCTTATAATTGATATAACCTCCTACTAAAAATACCATTGAAGCTATTGTAACTAAAAGTATCTTATTTTTTGTATTATTTTTTTTCAATAAACTCACCTCAAATATTCACATATAAGATATTATACATTTTTTACCATAATATGTAAATACATTAAGCTTATAAAATATCTCTTAAACCTAATTTTTTACGTTTTAAAAATCCCACTGTAGTTTCTGCATTTATAAGAGCATTAAGAATACTCTCTTCTGTTGCCTCTCCCATTGCTTTAAATACCGTGTCTATATAGTTTTCATTTAAGTATTTTCCCTGCAATATATGATCTTTTTCATAATGTTTAACTTTATTTTCAGTGGAAAATCCTATTACAATGTCTCCACTACCATTTCCAAGATAACTTCCAGTTCGTACTAAACCTATATTAGCTCTTTTACAAACTCTTTTAAGTTGCCTATTGTTTAAAGGTAGATCTGTAGCAAATATAACTATAATAGATCCTTTATCTTCCCTGGGATAAGCATTTTTTAATGTATCCCCAAAAGGTTTTCCTTGAATAGTTAAATTTTCACCTATTCCAAAATTGCTAAGTACTAAAACTCCTAAAGTATATTCAACATTATTTATGTTTATTATCCTAGAAGAAGAACCTATACCACCTTTTAATCCAAGACAACACATACCAGTTCCAGCACCTACTGCACCTTGTAAAAATTCTTTATCTGTAGATTTAATAGTTTTATATACTAATTCTTCTGTTATAACATTTTTTCTAATATTATTTAAATATCCATCATTACATTCACAGATTATAGGATTTACCGTACCTGTTGAAAAACCAATATCTTCATTTTCTTCTAACATATATTTTATTACACCTTGAAATGCAGAGCCTACACTTAAGGTGTTAGTTAAAACTATAGGAGTTTCTATAGTTCCTAATTCATCTAACTGTATTAGTCCTGTAGTCTTACCAAAACCATTTATAACATAGGATGCAGCTTGTACTTTCTCTTTAAAAATATTACCTTCATGAGGAAGTATTGCAGTTATTCCAGTATTAATATCTTCTTCTTTTATTGTATAATGACCAACCGTAACTCCTTTTACATCAGTTATACAATTATTTTTTCCTTTTTTCATATTTCCAATGTTAAAACCAAATTCATCTATAGCTAAGTTATTCATGAAACCCCTCCTCAAGAATCTTTGTATATCATAAAACATCTTGATTTCAATTATATCATTTAAACGAAAGACTTATAAGTTCTTATTATGATAATTCAAATAAATTTTTCTTTATTTTTCTACAAAAATTTTATTGACAATTTAAGAAATTAGTTATAAAATTAAAATCAAATTAAAAAACATATAGATATTTACTATGAAGAGAAGAGTAGATATAAATTGAAGTCATAGCGAGTCAATGATGGTGAGAGTTTGACACTAAAGTTTATATTGAAGAACATCTCAGAGTTTCTAACCGAACTTCGAAAGAACAGTAGACTTAGACGGAACCATACCGTTAAATTTGGAACAGTATCAAATAATTATATTATTTCGTACTGTTATTACGAGTGAGTCTTTCAGACTAATTAGGGTGGTACCGCGAAATATACAGTCTTTCGTCCCTTTAGTGGATGAAAGATTTTTTTTATTTTAAAGGAGGATTTGTACAATGGTAGATTTAAAGTATTCACAAATTTCAATGGAACTAAAAAGTAGTATTAAGGAAACAGAAATTAACATTAAAAAAATTAAAGACTTTTTTGAAAGTAAATTAGCAGAAAAGTTGAATTTAGTTAGAGTTTCAGCTCCCCTTTTCGTAAAGAAAGATAGTGGTATTAATGATAACTTAAATGGTTATGAAAGACCTGTATCTTTTGATGCTAAAGGCGTTAAAGAAGAATTAGAAATAGTTCAATCTTTAGCTAAATGGAAGAGAATAGCTCTACTTACATATGGTTTTGAAAATGGCGAAGGTCTTTATACTGATATGAATGCCATAAGAAGAGATGAAGACTTAGATAGATTACATTCTTTTTATGTAGACCAATGGGATTGGGAAAAAGTAATACGTAAAGAAGATAGAAATATGGAAACATTAAAAGAAACTGTAAAAACTATTTATAGTGTATTTAAAGAAACAGAAGATTTAGTAGCTAGTTTTATAAAAGGATATACTAAAATATTACCTGAAGAAATTACTTTTGTAACAAGTCAAGAATTAGAAGATATGTATCCAAATCTTACAGATAAAGAAAGAGAAAATGAAATTGCAAGAGAAAAGAAAGCTGTATTCTTAATGCAAATCGGTGATATTTTAAAGAGCGGTAAAAAACATGATGGACGTTCTCCTGACTATGATGATTGGAGCCTAAATGGAGATATATTATTCTGGTATCCAACATTAGGATGCGCTTTAGAACTGTCTTCAATGGGTATAAGAGTAGATGAAAAAGCTTTAATGGACCAATTAGAAAAAGCTAATATGATGGAAAGACGTGAACTTCCTTACCATAAAGCATTATTAGAAGGTAAATTACCTTACACTATTGGTGGAGGAATAGGTCAATCAAGAATTTGCATGTTCTTCTTAAAGAAAAAACATATAGGAGAGGTTCAAAGCTCTGTTTGGAGTGAAGATATTATATCTCAATGTTTAAATAGTGATATAGAACTTCTTTAATCTTAGAAATAATAAGGTGTAATGGAATTTACACCTTATTATTAATTTTAAATATTATTAGCAACTTTAATTGCTTCTTCTATTAACTTTTCTTTAGAATTTAATTTAGGATTCTCAATAGTTTTCTCTAATAGAATATTTAATATTTTTTTTATACGTATCCCCTCTTTTATTCCTAAATCTATTAAACCCTTTCCATTAATATTTAAATCTTTTAAACTTATAGGTACTCTATTTTGTATAATATATTCTTTTTCTTTTAAAAAGTCCTTTAGTATTTCCTCATACACTTTATCTTCTAAAATTAATATATATGCTGAATATACCTGTAAAAAATCATTTAAATTTTCTAAGGAAAATTCATTAATAATTTTACATACGTATAACCTTGTAGCCTTGTTTATAGGATTATATAGGTATTTTAAATTAGTATTTATATGTTTTATAACTTCATTGGGATAAGATAAGCATTCTTTTAATCTTATACTTTCTATAGAAGCCTTCAATATATACTTATATATAATAAATAAGAAAAAACTTAGCTTTTCCTCCAAAGACAGGTCTAAATAAAATATATGTGAAAATCTATTTAAAAGTTTCAAATCATTTTCTAAAGTATAATTCTTAATTTGGAAGATATCATAAATAATCTCTGTTTCAAAAAGAGTAAGTATCCCCTTATAACAATTTTTATCTGAAAAGATTTTGGTTAATTCAGTAGTTATTCTTTCTTTACTTATATTTCTTATTAAAGCCCTATTTATATAAATGCCATTTTTAGTTAGAGGATCTAATGTAAAATTTAAACAAGTTGAAAATCTAATAGCTCGCAACATTCTAAGAGCATCCTCAAAAAATCTATCACTACTATTTCCAACAGTTTTTATTAATGCTTTATTTAAATCAGATTTTCCATGAAAAATATCTATTAACCCATCCTCATAATTATATGCCATAGCATTTATTGTAAAATCTCTTCTTTTTAAATCTTCTTTAATATCCTTTGTAAAATAAACTATGGAAGGTTTTCTATTATTTATATAATCTTTTTCACATCTAAAAGTAGTTACTTCAAAGTCCTCCTTATGTATATTAACTATAATTGTTCCAAAAGCTTTACCTACTTCATAAGTTTTATGTCCCAAATCATTAAATATATCTATAATAGTATTAGGTTCTGCATTAGTTGTAATATCCCAATCTTTGGGAACCTTGTGTAAAAGAGAATCTCTTACACATCCTCCGACAACATAGCTTTTAAATCCGTTTCTTTTTAAGGTTTCTATAATATATTGAACTTTTTTAGGAATAATAATATTACTAGTGTTTTTATTCATAAAATCACCTAAATTCTTATTGATTTTTACATAGATATCTATTATAATCTTGCTTAATATAAATTAAATTTCCTTGGAAATCTTTGGAAAATATTTTATAAAAAATTAATTTATATATTCAATTGTAAGGAGTTGATAAATTATGTCAAGTAAAGTAGCTGCATTTTTTGATATTGATGGAACATTATACAGAGAAGGATTAATTACAGAAGTATTTAAAAAACTAATTAAAAGTGAGATTATAGATAATTCTAGATGGTACAACGAAGTTCGTCCTTACTATATTAAATGGGATAAAAGACAAGGAAACTATGATAATTATCTTTTAAAAATGGCAGATATCTATACAGAGGCAATAAAAGGTTTGCATAAATCACAAATTGAATTCATAGCTGAGTTAGTAATAAAACAAAAAGGGGATAGGGTTTATACCTTTACTAGAGATCGAATAGAATATCATAAAAAGAATGGACATTTAGTTATAGCAATTTCAGGTTCTCCTATAGAATTAGTTAAAAACATGAGTTTAAAACATGGATTTACTGATTATGTAGGTACTGTATATGAAAAAGATAAAAATGATATATATACAGGTGAATTAATACCTATGTGGGATAGTGAAAGTAAACAAAAGGCAATATCAAGCTTTTGTGCAAAATATGATATTGATTTAAGTAAAAGTTATGCTTATGGAGATACTTCTGGAGATTTTACTATGTTTAAGAATGTAGGAAATCCAACTGCAATAAATCCTACTAAAGAACTTGTAGAAAAGATTCTTGAAGATAATGAAGTACGCGAAAAAGCAAAAATAATAGTTGAAAGAAAAGATATGATATATAAGCTTTCACCTTTAGATATTCAATTCTAATCTAAATAAGTTAAAAAGGAGGTTAATCCCTCCTTTTTTAATACGCTCATAAATACAATTTCAAACTGGAACTTGTCACATTGAAATAAGCTCCGTTATTTATACTAATTCTAATGAGTTCCATAAACAACTTCAAATCCTTCATTTTCTAGCATAGATTTAATTTCATCATATCTATTACATTGATTTTTTACACACAGAGAAAGATGAATTCTAGTAACATTACATTTTTTTAATTGTACCATTTTATAATCTAATTCTTTTTTTAAATCCTTATCACAACCATTGCAATGAAAAAATCCATATAATTTTATCTCTTCATCTAAATCTTTATATATAGCAAATCCTTTACTTTTTTCATTAAATGCTTGAAGACACCAAGCACCACAGCATTCATAAGAGAGCTTATTACAAGTTAATATAGCTATGTTCATATATATTTCCTCCTAAAAATAGGGTTATGTAATCAAAATTATTATAACATATATAATATTATATTTGACAAGTTTTATAGAATGTCCTATAAAATACAAATAACAAAAGTGAACTTAATCGAAAATCTAAATACTTAAGTGAAATTTATTGAATATATTGGTTTTTTATTATAAAATTTCATATGTTGACAAAAATAAATAAAAACAACAATAAATTACTTTTTAATTAGTCATATTTTTATATAACAATAATTAAAAAGTTTGAAAACCATTTAATATGGTTAAAATTAAGGAGGGTAAAAAATGAAAAAGAAGTTTATTGCAACTCTACTGTCAATGAGCTTAGTATTTTCTTTAGTAGGTTGTAGTAGTAAAGCAGACACTACTACAAAAACAAATGAAATAAAACAAGAACAAAAAACAGAGGCTAAAAAACCTACAATTCAAGACGGAGGAACATTTATATTCTCTTCCGATTCAGATCCGCTTACTTTAAATCCATTGTATATGGGTGATAGATCTAGTCATATGGTAAACAATGCTATATTTGATTCTCTATTTACTGAACATGATGGTAAAATAACGTATCATCTTGCTAAGGAATTAAAAATATCAGATGATATGAAAACATATACAGTAATTCTTAAAGATAACTTGAAATGGCATGATGGAAATAAAATCACAGCTGATGATATTGTTTTTACATGTAATACTATACTTAATTCAAAAGGCACTACAGGTGCAAGAGAAAATTTTGTTATTAACGATAAAGAAGTTAAAGTAAGTAAAAAAGATGATTTAACTGTTGAATTTAAATTACCTGAAGTTTATGTTCCTTTTAAAGCTGCTTTAACAGATTTTAGACCTATTCCAAAACATGTTTTTGAAAAAGAAAAAGATATAGCTAAAGCAGAAGCTTCAACTTCAAAACCTATAGGTTCTGGTCCATTTAAATTTAAGGAATGGAAAAAAGGTGAAATGTTGACACTTGAAAGATTTGACGATTATTATGCTGGAAAACCTCATATGGATAAAGTAGTCTTTAGAATAATTACAGATGATAATTCTTCTGGATTAGCTTTCCAAAATGGAGAGGTTTCTGCAACATATGTTTCTGATGAATCTTATTTAAAGTATTCTAAAGATGATAAATTTAAAGATTATTCATATCCAGAAGGTATGACTTATTATATGGCTTTAAATGTTAAAAATCCTATTTTATCTAAGAAAGAAGTAAGACAAGCTATTGCATATGCTTTAAATAAAGAAGAGATAATAAAATCTTATTCTACTGAAGAATTAACTAAAAAGGCTTATTCAGTATTCCCACCATCAACTTTCTCATATACTGAAGATATAGAAAAATATAATCATGATTTAGACAAAGCTAAAGAATTAATGAAAAAATCAGGGGTAACTAAAGGTAAATTAAAATTCTTATATCCTAGTGGTGGCGGACTTGCTAAAAAAATCGCACTTGTGGTTCAACAACAATTAAAAGAAATCGGTCTTGATATAGACTTGGTATCCTTAGATTCAAAGGTATTCTATGAAAAAATAATGGGTAAAAAAGCAAGAGATTTTGATTTAACTTTAAATGGTTACGTTTTCGGTGATGAACCAAGTACTTATAGCAACGCATTCTATACTAATTCAACATTCAATGCTTCTCAATATTCTAATAAAGAATTAGATAAATTATTTGATGAAGGTAAAGTTGAAAAGGACTCTAATAAGAGAAAAGAAATATATGAAAACATCCAAAAAACTATAGCTGATGATCTTCCTATATATACTATAGATTATCCTACTTCAAAGGTTGTAACACAAAATAATTTAGGTGGAGTTGAAGAAGCTAGATTAGTTCCAATATATATGTTTGAAGATTTATCTAAATTATATTTCACTAAATAATTCATAAAATAAAAAGTAAGATATACAGTGAAAACTTATATCTTACTTTTTTGTTATTTATAATTTTAATTTTGCTAATGCTTCAGCTAATGCACTATTCATATTTTCTTCATTCTGTTTGTTTTGCTTTTTTATATAGTTTGATACTTCTCTTTTAGAAGGTGTATTTCCTTTAGTTTGTTTTCTTTGTTTAAAGGTACTTAATTTTTCTCTATATCCACAAGAACAAACAAAAATTTGCCCTTCCCCTTCTCCTCTTAACTCTAACTTTTTATGACATTCAGGACATCTAGCATTAGTTACTTTAGAAAGACCTTTTCTGTAACCACATTCTCTATCCTGACAAACTAACATCTTTCCTTTTTTACCTTTAACCTCTAAAAGATATTTTCCACATTCAGGACATCTAGTTCTAGTCATATTATCATGTTTAAAGCTATTTTCTTCTAACTTAACATCTTGTACTAAGGCAACTGTATAATTCCTTATTTCTTTTAAGAATTTATGTGAATCCTCTTTACCCTTACTTATTTTATCAAGACGTTGTTCCCATTCTGCTGTAAGAAGAGGTGATTTTAAATCCTTTGGTACTAATTCTATTAATTGTTTACCTTTAGATGTTGGATAAATATCCTTTCCCTTTTTCTCTATAACAAAGGAATTAAATAATTTTTCTATTATATCTGCCCTTGTAGCAACAGTTCCTAATCCCCCTGTTTCACCAAGAGTTTTAGCAGATGCTTTATCTATTTCAGTGTATTTTTGAGGATTTTCCATAGCAGATAATAATGTTCCTTCATTAAATCTTGCTGGTGGATTAGTTTCTCCTTTTTTAGTAGAAACACTTGAAATTTTGATTTCATCACCTTTATTAAATTTAGGTAAAACCTGTTCAAGTATATCTGACTCATTATCTTCTATACTTTCTTTATCATAAAGAGCTTTCCATCCCTTTGACACAACAACATTTCCTTTAGCTATAACTCTTTCACCATTTATATTACCTTCTAAAGTTGTTTGTATATATTCATAAGGAGGCATTAAAAC
Source organism: Hathewaya limosa (assembly GCF_030815255.1). Taxonomy (NCBI): domain Bacteria; kingdom Bacillati; phylum Bacillota; class Clostridia; order Eubacteriales; family Clostridiaceae; genus Hathewaya; species Hathewaya limosa. The sequence goes on along the minus strand of NZ_JAUSWN010000003.1, from coordinate 71,345 downwards.
ACTTAAAAACCTTTTTATAACTAAATTGTATACATGTTTTTCCTCAGTACTTAGATTAGCTAAGTTTCCATTCTCTTCAGTTGGAATTATAGCATGGTGATCTGAAACCTTAGAATCATCTACAAAGTTCTTATTCCCTTTAATAGTATGCTTTAATAGTTCACTTGATGTAGCCCTAAATTCTCCAAAAGAAACTGCTTTTAATCTATCTTTTATTGTAGGTACAATATCCTGTGATAAATATCTAGAATCAGTTCTTGGATAAGTAAGAAGCTTATGATTTTCATAAAGTCTTTGCATAATATTTAAAGTTTGCTTTGCTGAATATCCCCAGATCTTATTACAATCTCTTTGAAGTTCAGTTAAATCATATAAAGCCTTAGGATATTTCTTCTTTTTAGCTTCTTTAACTTCTACTAAAGTAAGATTATTAGATTTTACCTTTGATAAAACTTTATTTAAAAATTCTTTATCAAAAATTCTAGAGTTTCCTTCTTTATTAACCCATGTAAACTTACACTTAGGTGTATTAATTTCTATAGTATGATATGTTTTAGGTACAAAGCTTTTTATCTCTTCTTCTCTCTGAATTATAAGTCCAAGAGTTGGCGATTGAACACGTCCTGCTGATAATTGAGCATTATATTTACAAGTCAATGCTCTAGTTACATTTAATCCAACAAGCCAATCAGCTTCTGCTCTACATACGGCAGCTTTATATAGATTTTCATACATTGCACCAGGTTTTAAATTTTTAAATCCTTCTATAATGGCTTTATTAGTTTGAGATGATATCCATAATCTTTTTATAGGCTTTTTAGATCCTACTTTTTCTATAATCCATCTAGCTACTAATTCTCCTTCACGTCCGGCATCTGTAGCAATGACTATTTCTTTAATGTCATCTCTCATCATAACTTTTTTAACAGCATAAAATTGCTTAGATGTTTTACGAAGAACGGTTGTTTTCATATACTTTGGCATCATAGGAAGAGATTCCATATTCCAATTTTTATATTTATTATCATACCCTTCAGGATCTTGAAGTCCAACTAAGTGTCCTAAAGCCCATGTAACGATATACTTATCTCCTTCTATATAACTACCTTTATTCTTATTACATTTTAAAACTTTTGCTATATCTCTACCTACACTAGGTTTTTCTGCTAATACTAATATTTTGCTCATAATTATTCCTTTCAAATACATTTATAATATATCTACATTATAAATTAAAATAGGAATATATACAAAATTATTATGAAAAAGTAATAAAATATGCCAAATTTACGGGGCCAAAACAAATGTTCTGTATTTATAAAAACACTAAAACTAATACAATGTAAAAAATCCTATGTATTAGACTTTATCATTTAATACATAGGATTTATATTTAAATTAAACTTAATTTCAATTGTTTATTTATGAAGATTTACTATATGATTTTGTCTATGTTTTCCTAAAAAGAATATAGCTAAAGCTCCTGGGCCACCATAAGTTCCAACTGCAGGACATATATCATTAATAATTACTTCTTTAACATTTAGTTCTTTTAAAACAAGTTCCTTTAATTTTAGTGCATCACTTTCGCTATCACCATGGGAAATCATTATAGTTTGTTTTTCTGGTTCTTCTATTTGTTCACAAACAAAACGCAACATTTTGTTAAGCGCATTTTTTCTACCTTTAACTTTTAAAGCTGGTATAACTTTTCCTTCATTATTTAAAGTTAAAATAGGTTTTATATGTAATACTATTCCAAAAAGTGCTGCAACATTAGAGATTCTACCACCTCTTTTTAGATGGTTTAGATCATCTACTGTAATATAAGTGTTTAAATTAAATTTTTGTTCTTCTAGAAATTCAGTAACTTCTTTGAAAGTTGCTCCAGCTTTTTGAAGTTCTAGAGCCTTTATTACCATAAGTCCTTGTCCTAAAGAGGCTGTTAATATATCCACTATGTTTATTGAAGCATTTTCAAAATGTTCTAATGCCATACTTTTACCTATATTAGCACTATTAAAAGTTCCACTTAATCCTGAGGAAACACATATGTATATTATATCTTTATTTTGTTTTAAAATATTTTCGAAAGTTTTAAAGTAAACTTCAGGACTAGGTTGAGATGTTTGGGGAATTTCCCCTTCTTTCATACCCTCATAAAATTCTTTATAACTAAGGGTTTTACCAAAATGATCTTCATATTCTTTTCCTTTAAATCTACAAGTTAAAGGTATATAAGAAATATTATTATTTTCTATATATTGAATGGGTAAATCGCAACAAGAATCTGTAATTATAACATAATCTCTCATGTAAATTCTCCTTATAGGTATATTTTGATTAAATTTATTATATGCAATTATATAGATTTAATAATAAAAACTAAGTTAAATCCATATAGTTACACTTCTCAATAGATATAAGGTTTTAGACTGATTCACTATTTTAGAATTTAAAGCATTGTTTTAGATTTTTATAAAAAATGACTTGCAAATTCTTGTTTTTGCAAGTCATTTTTTACATTATATCATTTTTATAGATGAAAGAAAATATTTTTTTATTAATCCGCAGTAATAACTCTATTAATTGTAATTAATCCATCTAATGTTACAATTTGTTTATCTGAATTTTTTATTACTGGAGTAATATCACCATCTTTTTCGTCTGAAGTTAATTCTATATCTCTTATGAGCCCTTTTTCTAAAAGATTTTTAAAAAGATGTTTTAATGATTCATCATTTACTTTAAATCTTTCTTGGTATTTTTCTAAAAAGTTAAAATCAGTTTTGTGAGAAATATTAAAATTTTGATAGATTCTAGTTAATAAGGCTATTTCCTCTCTACTCATTTTACATATCCTCCAATTTATTTATAATTTATCTTAATGAAAAACCATATTTAACAGGGTCCTCTTGATCTATAAATAATTGATTATGACCTACTATATAGGCTTTGCCTGTAATTTCAGGTATTATTGCATCAAATTCTCCAACTTTTGTTGTTCCTATAACTTTTCCTTTAAATGTAGTTCCTATAACACTTTCATATATAAAATCTTCATTTTCTTTTAATTGACCTTTAGCATATAAAGTAGCAATTTTTGCACTTGTTCCAGTTCCACAAGGTGATCTATCTAATTGTCCTTTTCCAAATACTACAGCATTTTGCATATCTGCATCTTTGTTTTTTGAAGGTGCATACATTTCGCAAAGGTCTACTGTTTTTATATGAGGTAAAGTTGGATGTTGAATTTCTATTTGCTCATTTACACTTTTTATAACCTTCATTCCAATTTCTATTATTTTTTGAGAGTTTTCAGGTAAAATATCAACACCTAAATCCTCTGCTTTTACTATTGCAAAGAAACTTCCACCAAAGGAAATATCTAATGTTACAGTACCTATACCTTCAACATTTACTTTAACATCTTTTTTATAAACAAAAGAAGGAACATTTTCTATAGATACTTCCTTAACTTTTCCATTTTCAATTTTGGCTTTTCCTTTAACAAGTCCTGCGGGCGCTTCTAACATTACTTCTGTTACAGGCTCAGTCATAGGTACAAATCCTTCTTCAACTGCTACTGTTACTGCACCTATAGAACCATGTCCACACATATTTAAATATCCACCAGCATCCATGAATATTATTCCAAGATCTGCTTTATCGTTTGTCGGTTGAGTTAATATTGAACCAAACATATCACTATGTCCTCTTGGCTCAAGCATTATAGATGTTCTTAACCAATCTAAGTTTTCTTCTAAGTAAGCTTTTTTTTCTGGCATAGTTTTTCCAGGTATATTAGGTACTCCTCCTACAACTATTCTAGTAGGTTCACCCATAGTATGAGAATCTATTGTAAATATTGTTCTTGAGATATCCATATAATTACACCCCTTTATTTATATTTATTATTCATTTTTAATTTTAAGAAAGCTAAAGCTTTTTTTGCATCTAATTCAGTAACATTGTTTTCACCGACTACTTCTGTTTCTATGCCTTCCTTAGATTTATTGAAATCCACTATAGTATCCATATATATATTAGTTACAACAAATTCAGCTTGAGTTCCTACAAAACTCATTCCTACAACCGGAATATCTCTTTTCCCAATTTCTTCAATAAGTGTAGCAAAATCGATATTACTATTGCCCCAGCCATCTATAGATACTATTGCCCCATCTGCTCTCATAGCTTCAACTAAAGCACCGGTTCTATTGGCAGAAAACTCTTTATCTGTATTTTCTTGTGGTGTGCCAACCACTATAACACCTAATAAATCTATGTCATCATCATTTGAAACTATATTGAGTAGTGGATCTCTAAAATGATGTATTGTAGTTTCTTTAGTAGATGGACCTATACCCATGTAATCATCTCCTTAGTTCATAGCCCTTAAAGCACCATCTCTATATTCATTTGGGCTTAATACTACAGGCATATTACCTAAATCAATAATAGATCGTGATCCTTTAAATCCAGATGGTTCTACAGGTAAAATTCCTGTATCATACATAGCACCTTGACCTGCAACTTGTTTTATTATTACAACTTTTCTTTTGTTAGGTTTTATCTTATCTAAATATTCGTATTTCTCATCACATAAATTTCCATTCATATTTTTTAGATATGTTCTAATTTCTTGAACAATACTGTCACATACTTCATGAGCAGCCATAGGACTAAGTCTTTGATTAGGAGATTTTTTTAATGTAACATTTACATGAATGATTACATCATCTTCTTCAGGCGTTCCCGCCATTCCAAACTTAACCTGTTCTTTAAGAATTCCTTCTGATGAACCAAACTCAGCCACCTGTGTTCCATCTTCATAAGTTCCTGTAAGCATTACTATAACACCGGTTAGAACATGAGTTATTCCTTCACCTATGGTTCCTAAAACCTTTGTAGCAATTGGCGAAAAATCCATTATTGAATTTACAAAGATATTGTGTTGGTTTGGATTTATTATATTTAATTCTAAGTCCTTTATTAATTCTTGAGATTCCATAGCTTCTTTTACTACAGTTTCTTTTATGTATAATTTTTTATCTTCTATGTACGTTTTCTTTTCATTAAATAAAACTTTATTTATGTGAAAGGTTTTGATTACAAGTCTTCTCATTTCTTTTTCTTTATTCATAAAATCACCACAATACATTTTTTATTAATATTTTTTATAGCAAGTCTCAAAAGAGACTTGCTATAAACTTATTTTAAACTTTTGCTATATATTCATAAGGAAGTGTAACTATTGTTCCTGGAGTAGTTATTTTTGTTAATTGAATTAATGAATCTTTAACTATACCAGTTTGCATTTCAATATCATTAGGTTTTCCGGCATTAGCACCCATAGGTACTCTTGGAGCAACTGCTCTTGGAGTTCCTGTTTGCTTAACTACTGGTGGTAAGGCTGCTATAATTATAGTAGGAATACCAACTTCTTCAATTGCTCTCTGCACCAAAACTGCAGAGCGGTGGCAAGTTCCTCAGCCAGCTGTCATTAATACAGCATCTACCCCTTCATCTTTAAGTATTTTAGCAATTGCTGGTCCTGTTTCTTCTTTAAAAACTTTTTGGTTTCCTCCACCACCCATGAAACCTATATGAGTTGGAGCTACAGCTTTTATAAATCCTTCCTCTACAAGCTCTTTTAATCTATCTATAGGGAACATACTATTTATATCTTTGTTAACATCACTATTATCATAACCACCATGTGATACCATTAAGTCCTTTGAATCAACATCTCCTGGAACTTTTCTAAATGAAGTATCTCCTGCTAGGTTAAACCTTTTATCAGATTTTAAGTGTACTCCAGCTGCGGTAGCTATAGCAATTTTCATATCCTTAAGTTCTTTTGTAACTTCAGCCCAAACTGGAGGAGGAGTTATTGGTACATATATTTCTGATTGCATTCCTTTAACAACTGTTAAACTCATTACTCTCTACCATCCTTTCTATTAATTTTCTCTAAATTGCTTATATATTTTTCATTTGGCTCTTCTGATAAAACCTCTAAAAAGCTCATTTTAAATCCAACTTCTTGCCCTATCTTAAGTGGGTAATCGGTTATAAGCATTCTCATAGGAATTCTTATATAACCTAATCTTCCTTTTAAGTCTATTGCAACACATCCATCATGTATTTCTACTATGATTCCTTGCATTTCTATTATTTTGTCACCGAATTTTAGATCCATTTTATTTTACCTTCTAAGAATATTTTTCTTGTCTCTTTTTACTCATTGGTATTGAAGTTTCGTTTTTAACTCTATCTATTTTAGTATTAGTAGATTTTTCTATTGCATCTATGTTATTTTCTTTTACATTTTTATTGTATTTTCTTTCAGGAGTTTTTACTTCTTCCCCTGCCATAGCATTTTTAATCATAGCAATACCTCTTTCAGCATCTTCAGGACATAGAGTATTGCATCCTAATACTTCATTTTCTATACCAGCTTCTGATTTATTATTATCTATCATGTATTTCATGTATTTATTTCCTACAACTAATGCACCTTGAACTGCACAGAATGAGAATGCCACGCATGATATACCTCTCATACCTATTTGTTCAATGTGACTTGCAAAGTCTATATGGTTATTACCAAATCCTTCAGTTGTAACAAAAGCACCATCTACATCTAATGCTTCTACAATCATACCCATTCTTTCTGATACATAGAATTTTTCAGAGTTGATTTGAGGACTTCCAACAAATAATACACCACAAAGGTCTAATTCTTCATCTTCTAATACAGCATGAACAAGAGGTTCTCTCCAGTAATGTCTAGAACATTCTTTAGATGCTGGTCCTATACAAGTTAAAGCATGAATTCCACCATCTGCAACTTCTAATGGAGAAAGCATTACAGGTACATTACCTAGGTCAACGTTTGGTTGAGCTCCAATAAATCCTACTGGTTCTAAAGGTAATATTAGGTTATCATGCATTGCACCTTGTCCCATTATTTCTTTAACTATAACAACTTTTTTCTTTCCAGGTCTTCTAACATGTTTAAATTCTTCTGTATTTACAACTAAAGTTTCGTCTTCTACTTCTTTTAAAGCATTTCTTATTTCTTGAGTTATAACATCAGTTGCCTTATGAGCAGCCATAGGGCCTCTTCTTTCCATGTTAGTTTTAGCTTGTATAGTTACTTGTGTTTTTATAAAGATTTCACCTTTATCTGGACAGCTTGGTCTTCCCCACATAATATTTTCATCTAAATATCCTTCTGAAGAACCAAATTCACCTATTTGTACACCATCTTCATCAGTTCCAGTAACCATCATAATTACGCCATCTAAAACTCTTGTAACCCCAGTTCCTAATTTTGAATCTCCTTCTTTAGTAGCTATTGGTTGGACATCCATTATTGTTTCACTGTAAGTATGATACTTATCAGGAGTAATTATTTCTATTTTCATATCTTTTACAAGTTCACTTGCTTGTAATGCATCAAGACAAACATCTTTTCTAATATAAAGAGTTGTTCCATCTATTTTAGTAGTTTCTGCATCTACAACTACTTTATCAATTTTATAATGCTTTCTAGTAAGAGTTCTTAAAATCTTTTCTTTTTTAGGTGTTTCTACTGTTTTAACATTTGATATAACAGCATCTTCAGCCTTGATCATAGGAGTAGTAGTTACATTTTGTGTAGTTGAAACTCCATTTAAAGGTATTTCAATATCAATACCTTTTCCTTCTGCAATTTTAATTCTCAAAGTTTTATTGTTACAAGTTACTATCTTCTGTTCGTTTTTCATTTCAGCACTCTCCTGGAAACCTTCCAATAATGATGGAGTTATAGGAGTTAAGGCTACAGTATCATTTTTTAATACCTTGCCAATAACATCCTTTCTTGTTAATACATTATCATCTAATTTTATAAGTAATGAATCTTCTAATTTTGCGAAGTTCATTGGATTTTCTAAATCAGTAATACCTATTGTATCACCTGATAATTTATTATATTTTAGAACTGCTTTTTCTAAAGGTTCTGTCAATTCTTTATTTTCACTTGTTTCTTGATTTTCTCCTTCCTTAGCCCCTTCTAATAGTTCGGGAGTTAAAGGAGTAAGAGAATCTATAGTTTTTAGAAGTTTAGCACCTATTACTTGTTTTATTTTGTAACAGTTATCAGGGATATTTAAAAGTCCTGAATCAACCATATCTGGAAATATTGCAGGATCTTCTAAGTTTGATGCGGAAATTACTGTGCCTTCTTCTGTTCTACAACAAACTACTGCTAATTCGTTTTTTAGTTCCATTGCCTGTTCTTCACTCATTGACATGGCAATCATCCCTCCTTATCTTCAATTTATTATATTTAAATTAAGAATTTATAAAGGAAGTTCTATATCTATGCCCTTACCTTCTTCTATTCTTATTTTTATAACCCCTTCTTGTTCCTTGATTTCACAAGTACAATTTGTATCATTACAAATTTCAGTCGTAGAACTTTCTATAACTTCTTCTTTGCATTCTTCTTCATTGCACTCATCATCTTCCTTAGCTCCCTCTAATAATTCAGGAGTCAAAGGAGTAAGAGAATCTATTGTCTTTAAAAGTTTGGCACCTATTACTTGTTTTATTTTGTAACAGTTATCAGGAATATTTAAAAGTCCTGAATCAACCATGTCTGGAAATATTGCAGGATCTTCTAAATTTGATGAAGAAATTATTGTGCCTTCTTCTGTTCTACAGCAAACTACAGCTAATTCATTTCTTAATTCTTCAGCTTGTTCTTTGCTCATTGACATAATTACATTCCCCCTTATTTATCTTCCATTGGAAGTCTTCTTGTTAATGGATAATCCACTGTTCTGAAAACATGATCTGTATGATGATAAACAGGAATTCCCATCTTAGGAGCACAACACATAACAGTATTTGAACAATCACTACAATTAGAAATTAAAATTCTCTTAGCGCCTTTACTCTTTAGATATATAATTCCCGCAGCTTGTCCAGGACAATTACCCGGTGTTTTACATTTATTGTTTCCTTTTATTTCTTCTACATTTTTACACTTAGTAACTCCAACTACAGTGGAACCCATTTTTTTAGCTATATCTCTAAGTCTTTCTTCATTGGCTCCACAGGCACATACAAGTAATCCTAATGGACCATCATACTTTGGAAATGGTATTGTAACTAATGCACCACCAGAAGTTTTTGTTACTATTGAAGTTTCTAAATCTCCAGCACTTCCTGTATTAGGCCCACCTATAAGTAACTCTCCATATTCTCCATTTATTCCACCACAATTTTCAATTAAAGATTTAATGCTTGTTCCAACAGGAACTTGGAATAAAATATGAGGAGTATTGCCACCATTTAATTTTCCAGCTATTGTTAAATCTTTATCTATTACTGGCTTACCTTCTTCTACTGCTCTAGTAATATTGGCTAAAGTTTCCGCATTTAGAACAACACAATTAGCTTCTAGAGGTAGTTGTGTTGGTTTTAGCCATATATCAAATATTTCATGAATTAAAGCTCTTTCTTCCCCCATTGGGTACATATCTTTTAATTCTTTTACCTGTATATTTTCGCATCCTTCGCAATTTTGCAAAAATTCTTTTAGCACTTGTATAGCTTTTGAATGTTTTGCCTTAATACCTATATAGGCTTTTTTAGATGAAGTTGCTTCCATAGCATATTTGATACCATTTACAAGTAATTCAGGTTGTTCTTCTATCATTTTTATATTGTGATGAAGAGTAGGTTCACATTCAGCACAATTAGCTACAACATATCCATCTGGTATATTAACCTTTAATTTTACATGTGTAGGAAAACCTGCTCCACCAGCACCTACTATACCAGCCTCATATATAGTATCTAATATATTTTCACACTTTTTAATTTTTATAAAATCTTCTGACTGTTTTTCGTATGCATCTATGATTATTTCATTTTCAGTTACTTCTAAAATCTTTCCAGATACACTTGAATGAATTTTTGAGCCTAATCCTTTAGGTTCTGATATACATTGACCTCTTTGAACTTCTTCTCCTTTTGAAACTAAAGGAGTATTTGGTGCACCTACATGCATCTTTAATGGAAACTTATAAATAACTCCCACAACATACACCCCCTAAATATAATGATTTTATAAATATAACATATAGTAACATTGATTATTTTTTATTTAGTTAGGAATACATTTAATTTATAAAAAAACAATTCCTAATTTTAAAGTAATAAATCAATGAACAGCCTAAATAAATAGTTATTAATTAACATCTTAGTTTATAGATATACAAATTACCTATTTATTCATTTCTAGAATATCATTTTCGATGATTTTAGTAAAGTTTTAAAAAGGGATTATTTTTTTATTAACAAGCATATATAAAGATTATATCCTTTTTAAAAGCTTATTATGAACTTTTTTTGTTTTATTTAAAGGTTGATTATTATAAAAAATTATTTTCACATGAAAATCCTTATAATCTTCGTGAAATTTTTATAATATATCCTTGTTTTAATTATATAGAAATTTATCGTAATAATCTGTCGTTTTATGAAGTAAATAAAAATATTTTTTATTTTTATTTTGACTTATGTTTTAATATGTAATTTAATATATATTTTTATCAATTTATTAGTTTAAAAAATATATCTTTGGAGCATACTAATTATTGATATTTATGATTAATTTTTGTAAAAAAGGAGACTTTATGAGTAAAAAAGTTATAATCATAGGCGCAGGAATTGGAGGATTAAGTTTAGGTATAAGGCTTTTAAATCAAGGATTTAATGTGAAAATTTTAGAAAAGCAAAATTATATCGGTGGTAAACTAGGTATACTAAAAAATGAAAATTTCATTTTCGATTTAACAGCTTCTCTAATAATGATACCAAAATCGTACTTACAATTATTCCAAGACATTAATGAAGATTATAGAAATTATTTAAATATAATACAATTAGATCCTATCTACAAAGTATTTTTTACTAATAATCGTTCTTATAATTTTTCAATTAAATTGCCGAAATTAGCAGAAACTTTGGAATGTTTTTCAAATAAAGATATGGAAGGATATCTACATTTCTTAAGTAAGATTTATAAAAAATATTATATAGCAGATAAATTCTTCTTAAATAATTCATTTATAAATAATAAAAAACTTTTAGATTCTAAATATATAGAACAAGTTTTATATATTTATCCTTTTTCTTCAGCTTACAACAATATTTTAAAATATATAAAAAATAAAGATCTTGCTAATTATCTGGCATTTCAGAGTATGTACGTAGGTATCTCTCCTTTTAATGGTTCAAGCATATATAATTTAATACCTATGATCTCTCAATTACAAGGATTATATTATATTAAGGGAGGATTATATTCATATGTTAATGCATTAAAAAACATATTTTTTAAAATGGGAGGTATTGTAGAAACATCAAAAGAAGTAAAAGAAATACTAATAAATAAAGGAAATGCTTTTGGTATTAAAACAGAAAAAGAAAAAGAACTCTGTGACATAGTTGTATGTAATAGTGATTTTTCATATACAATGAAAAATCTTATAAAAGATAATAACTTAAAAAAAGACTATACATGTAAAAAACTTAAAAAAATGAAATATTCCTGTTCTACATTTATTATGTATCTAGGATTAAAGAAAAAATACAATGTTCTAAACGTACACAATATTATTATAGGAAAAGAATTTAAAAGAAATATAGAAAGTGCTTTTAAAGGTTACCTTCCAAAGGATCCTTGCTTATATATTTATTCGCCTAGCAGAATTGATTCATCTATGTGTAAAAGTGGATATGAATGCTTAAATGTAGTTTTAAGAGTACCTAATTTATCTTTTACTAATATTAAATGGGACGAAAAAACTATTTTATATTTAAGAGAATTAATTTTAAAAAATCTTGTAACTATCAAAGGTTTAGAAGATTTAAAAGAAAATATAATCTATGAAAATTACTTAACACCGAAAGATTTTAAAGAAAAATTTAATAATTATTATGGTTCAGCTTTTGGATTAAGTCATACACTAACTCAAAGTACATTTTTTAGGCCACAATGTAAGCTCTCTACTATAAAATCATTATATTTTGTAGGAGATTCAATTCATCCTGGTGCAGGAGTATCTATGGTTTTAAATAGTAGTAAAATAGCTTCAGAAGAAATTTTTAAAGATTATCTTACAAATTATAAATAAACAAAGAGAGTGATAAAAATACTTAAAGTTTTTATACACTCTCCTCTTAATTTATTTAGCTTAATTCATATATTTCTTTATATTTATCATTTAAATAATCTATAAAATATTTAGCTGATAATTCTTCACCAGTAACTTTTTTAATAAGTGTAGTTGGCTTATAAACAGCTCCATATTTATGAATATTTTCTTTTAACCATTGGTGGACTACTTCTAATTCACCCTTTTCTATTTTGTCATTTAAATTTGGAATATCATTCTCCATTTTCTTTAAGAATTGAGCTCCGTATAGATTACCAAGTGCATAACTTGGGAAGTATCCAAAAGAGCCACCAGCCCAGTGAACATCTTGAAGTACTCCTTCAGCATCATTTTTAGGTTCCACACCTAGATATTCCTTATATTTTTTATTCCATATTTCTGGAAGATCTTTTACTTGAATTTCATCATTTATAAGAGCTTTTTCTAGTTCATATCTTATGATTATATGAAGTCCATAAGTAAGTTCATCTGATTCTGTTCTTACAAGTGATGGTTCAACAAGGTTTATAGCTTTATAAAATTCATTAAAATCTATATCTTTATATTCCTCAATTTGTTCTTGAAGTATTGGATAAAAATAAGTCCAGAATCCTTTACTACGTCCTAAAATATTTTCATAAAATCTAGATTGTGATTCATGAATTCCCATAGAAGTACCAGTATTAAGTGAAGTTCCTTCTAAGTCATCAGGTATGTCTTGTTCATATATTCCATGTCCACCTTCATGAACATTACCTAATAGTCCTCCAATTATGAAATTATCTTCAAAGTAGTGAGTAGTTATTCTTATATCCTTATTTCCAAAATCTATTGTAAATGGATGTTCAGTTTGATCTAATCTACCTGCATCAAAGTCAAATCCCATTTGTGTTAATACATCTTTTGAGAATTTATCTTGTTTTTCAATATCAATTTTTTTAGTAAGAATAGACTTATCTATTTTTACATCACTATTTTTTATTTTATTTAGTAATTCTATTGTAGAATTTCTCATTTCGCTAAAAACTTTATCTAATTTTTCAACAGTTATTCCTGGTTCAAAGAAATCTAATAATGTGTCATATTTATTATCTTTATATCCCCAATAACCTATAAATTCTTTTTGAAAATTTACTATTTTCTCAAGATATGGTTGAAAAATGGTGAAATCTGAATTATCCTTAGCTTCTTTCCAAGCATTTTCTGACTTTGAAACTAAAATATTATACTCTGTAAATCTATCTTCTGGAATTTTTTTTGTTTTTTCATATTCTAATTTAACATTGTCTACCATAGCTCTTGTAACTACATCTAAATCATTTATTGGATCAAAGTACTCTATAAATTCTTGTATTTTAGGTGATGTTTGTAACTTGTATAACTCCCCTGATAAGTATCCTAAAACATTGCTTCTAAAATCTGATCCCTTTCTAGGCATGTACACTCTAGCATCCCAATATAAGACATTAGTAGCACATGAAAGATAATGAATTTTTGTTAAATACTCTTTAAACTCTTTTAATTTTAAATCAAAATCTTTTTTCAAAAGTACTCCCCCTTACAAGTTATCTTATTTATTACTAAAATGTTATCTAATTAAGATATACATTTTTACTAACCTTATATACTTATAATAATATATCTTTTATACATTTTATTTAGATGTACATTGTATAATAAAAGTTTTAATCTTTAATTAGTCCTTAATAGACTTTATTACCTATCTAACATTAATTATAGAGATTATATGCTTGATCAAAACTCAGATATATTAACTAATTCTTTGCTTGATATCATTATAACAAAGATTTCAAAACATAGAAACTATTTGTAATAAAATACCTTCCTATAAAATCATATAATTTATAAGAAGGTAAAATTTCAAATCTACTTATTTTTATTTATATTTTTTAAAGAACTTTCTAATTCCTTTATAGTGTTATTTAAAAGTTTATTTTCATTAATTAAATCCATTATTTGAGTTTGCAATTGTGAAACCTTTTCATAATGATTTTCTTTTAAAGTAAGTATTTCACTATTTTTATTTAACACTTCTTTTTCTTTTATAAAACTTAAATCCTTTTGGTACTGTTCTTCTAAAGAACACTTTAATTCTTTTTTTAGTTCTTCCTCTTTTTGAAGTTTTTCTTTTAAGCCTACATTTTCTTCCTTATAGTTTTGAAGTAATGTATCTACATGATTTCTTTCCTCTTGTAAATTAGTAATTTGTTTTTTTAGGCTTTCTATTTTTTTAGTATTATCTTCTTCCTCTTTTAACTTATTTAATAGTTCTTCTATTTTATCTTCTTGCATCTTTTTTAAAGCATTAAAATTATTATTTAATTCTTCTTGTTCTTTAAGTTTCTTTACTATATTATTTTCTTCTTCTTTTATAGCTTCTATTTTATTTTCTAGTTCTTTTTTATTTTCTAATTCTTTTTCTAAAGAATCTTTTAATGATGTAATTTCTTTTTCTTTTTCCTCTAAAGCCTTTTTTCTTTTATCATCTTTTTCAGTATTGGCAAGTTTAATACCCTCTACTAAGTTTATGTATATATCTATCATTCTTTTTGTTATATGTTGAAGTTCATTTACATCACTTTGAATATTTATAGTTGATTCTTCACTAACTTTATGTAATTCGTAAAAACTTAAAATTTCTTCCATAAACTCTTTATTATTTATGCCAATACTTTTTGCTAGTTCATTAAATTTACCTTTTATTTGTTCATCTACTCTTACGCTAAATATTGTGTCTGCCATGTTTTTATTCTCTCCTTATTAAATTACATAAGTATTAATAGCCTGTCTTAAACATTCTAAATTATATTATACTAGCTTAACACTTTAAAAGGAATATAATTTCATTTTATAACCATAAATCTAATTTAGTTTTCTTAATTTTCATCAGTGGGTTTCAGAATAATTCTTAAATACAATATTTTTCATTAACAAGCTAATTTTTCGAAGCTGTATTTTGAGTTTTAAGGCCGGTTTTTATTATTGGTAGACTTATTATACCTTTTCGGGTGTTTTAATTCTTAAAATCAATTTTAAGCCTGTTTTCCTTATTTGGTTAACTTTTTCATCTTATTTCCATATGTTTTTATATATTAAAATTTTCGAAATATATTATTGTAAACATTATATACTTATGTATACATACGTAAACACAAGTAAAATCAAAGTAAATTCTTGGTGTAAACAAACGTATACATATGTTTACGTTGTATTGCAATAAATTTTCTATATTTTTATCACTAGACATAACTAACATTATGTATTGTGATATTTTTATACCATAAGTTAAGTAAAATATATAGTTTCAAAAAGAGGAAGCAAATTATAAGATCATAGAAAAAGACATAGAATTTTATACTTAAACTGGGTATGCAAGAAAAAATAAAGATTTTAACGAAAGACCCAAGAGAAATATAAAATTACAGAAAGATCACTAAGTTTTTGTATTCAAAAAGAGGAAGCAACTAAAAATTTAAAACTTCAACAAAATACAGGCAATATGTGAAATCATACAAAGATAAAGAAATTTTTATATAAAAAGAGGAAGAAATTATTAAGATAACCGATTATACGAACATTTTTAGAATTTACAGATTATTTTGAATATGGTATTATGTAACTGTTCTTTCTATAAATATTATTATCAATAAAACCAATAACTTATTTCATTCCATTTTATAAGTACACTCCCCTTTTGAAAATATCATAAAAGATTTATTTATCTTTACCTTAAAATTTATTTACATAATATTATAAACGGATGTGATACAGTTGAATAAAAAAAATCATAGTGTAATTGAAAATATCTCATATGTACATAAATATATACTCCAAGACTATATGTTTAAATATGTGCTTTTTTCACTAGTAGTAATACTTTCTAGCATATTTACAACTTTTATGCTAACCTTACTCCCAGCCTTTTCAGTAAAATTACTAACGCATAACAAAGATGTTCTAGTAATATTAAAAAACTTAACATTATATTGTTTTATTTTGTATTCTACAACAATTTTATATAAAAGACTCGAAAAAAGTATTAATAACATAGTAGATAAAAAACGTATGTTTAAATGTTTAAATTACTATGATCATATAATGTTAACTGATTATGAAAATATTGATGTTTCAAAAGGAAAAGAGATCTTTAATGCTGGACTAGATTCATATATGGATGGTTTTCATGAAGGTTTTGCTCACATCATTGTAGACTTTAGAACTTTAATTCAAAGTATTTTAGGACTTTTAATATACTGTATATTTATTGCCAAAATAAATTTCTTAATTCCAGTAATTTTAATAATTATCTCCTCATTCTCTATTATAGTTAATCTATTTAATGAAAAGTGGGTTAATAATAATAATGAAAAATGGTTTAAAATCGATACTAAATTAAGATATTTATCAACTCAATCTAAATCATTAAAGAATGCAAAAGATGTAAGATTGTATAATATAAAAAACTGGTTTATGGATATATTTAATTGTCTTATTAACTTAAGACAAAACTGGTTAAAGAAAGAATTAAGAATATATTTTTTAGTTAATTTATCAGAACGACTTTTAACAGCAATAAAGTATGCTATCGCTTATTTTATTGTTTTTAATAAGGTAAGAAACGGATCAATAAATATTAATGAATTCATAATGATAATAGGATTAATTTTAGGGGTAAATACTTGGATAACCACAATTTTTGATAGTTTAAAATATCTACAACTAAACAATATAACAGTAAATAATTCTAGAACTGCTATAGAAATTGATGATGTTATACAAAAAAACAATACTAATAGTAATTCATATAATTTATATAATGAAATCCCTTTGCAGAAAACATATGAATTAAGATTTGAAAATGTATCATTTGCTTTTCCAGGTAGTAAAACTAAGATATTTGATAACTTAAATCTTACAATTCATAAAGGAGAAAAACTTGCTCTTGTAGGTGTTAATGGAGCAGGTAAAACTACCCTTGTAAAACTCATGTGTGGCTTATATACCCCAACTGAAGGGAAAATATATTTAGATGGTATTGATATAAGTACATATAAAAAAGAAGATTATTTTAACTTATATTCTGTTTTATTTCAAAATTCTCAAATACTAGCCTTATCCATTGCAGAGAATGTAGCATGTTGTATTAAAGAAAAAATAAATTATGATAAGGTTAAAGATTGTATTAAATTAGCAGGATTAGATAGTGAAATACAAAAACTAAAAAGTGGTATTAACGCTAATATGCTTAAAGAACTTGATGATGAAGGAGTAGTTTTTTCAGGTGGCCAAGCTCAAAAATTACTCTTTGCAAGATGTTTATATAAAGATAGTCCTATAGTCATTTTGGATGAGCCAACTTCAGCACTTGATGCATTAGCAGAAAGTGAAATGTATGAAAAATATAATTCACTAATAAATGATAAAACAAGTGTGTTTATTTCACATAGATTAAGTTCAACTAAATTCTGTAACAGGATTATACTATTAAATCATGGGAAAATTATTGAGGAAGGTACTCATAATGAATTATTAAGAGAAAATGGAGAGTACTCAAAAATGTTTAACATTCAATCATCCTATTATCAAGAGGAGGTAACATATGATAATGTATAGAATAATAAAAAAATTAAATTATCATAAAGCTGGTTTTGAAGGCTTACAGATAATTGGTAAACTAGATAAATTTATTATTCCTCTTTGTATATTTCAATCTTTGTTAACTGCAATTTTCCCATACATAGAACTTTATATTTCTGCATATATGATAGATGCAATTATATCTAAAAATTTTGCAAAAGTTCCATATTTGATACTTATTTTAATATTATCAAACTTACTAATAGGTTTAGCAATAGATTTTATGGATAACTTAAGTAAGTACAAGGCAACTTATGTTCAAAATAAAATGCTTATGTTAATTGATAAAAAGGCATTAGAAATAGATTATGATATTATAGAAGATCCAAAGGTATTACAAAAGATTTCTAATGCAGAATATACCATGAGACATACAGGAGGATATTATTCATTTATACTATATTATAGAGAATTACTTGAATCAATTTTTAAGATAATAACTTCTTTTGCACTTATTATAAGATTATGTTTTATGGTTTCAGTAAGCAACTCACCTGTAATCAATATATTAGCATCTATGCCGCTTACTTTGACTATACTAGTAATTCTAACACTACTTAATATGAAGTTTAATAAATATGTAGCTATAAAATCTAAACATCATAATTCAGACCTATTTATGAAAAAATTAATAGTTGAAAGAAAATTTAATTATTATACAGATCAAGTCTTTTTAAATTATTCTATGGGTAAGGATATACGAATATTCAATATGTTTGAACTTATTCATAGTAATTATAATAAACATATGATTGAAGCTAAAAAATTTTATGATATGTTTTATTATGAAAAAAAGAAAAATAAAGAAACTTGTAATCTTTTAAGTAATTCAATTTATATGTATGTTGCATATGTTATTGTAGTTTTAAAGGTAGTATCAGGAAGTATTACAATAGGAGAACTTACAAAATATATAGGAGCTATAAGCATATTTAATACCTCCATTTTAAGTATAATTAGTACAAATCAACTTATAAAACTTCAAATTGAATTTGTTAAAGTATTTAATGAATTTATTAATATAGCTAGTAAAAAACATAAGGGATTACTTCCTATAGAAAAAAGAAAAGATGACATATTTAATATTGAATTTCATGATGTATCATTTAAATACCCTAACACTGACTACTATACACTTAAACATGTATCCTGCAAATTAACTATTAAAAACAAAATAGCCGTTGTAGGAAAAAATGGAGCTGGTAAAACCACATTTATAAAATTATTATGCAGGTTATATGAACCAACGGATGGTTACATAACCTTAAACGGTAAAAACATAAAAGAATATAATTACGATGAATACTTATCCTTATTTTCTGTTGTATTTCAAGATTTTAATTTATTTGCTTTTCCTATTGATGAAAATGTGGCCATAAATAAAAATATAGATGAATCTAAAGTTTGGCAATGTTTAAGATTATCAGGTATGGAAGATAGAGTACAAAGAATGCCCCAAAACATAAAAACAAATTTATATAATTATGATGAAAATGGAGTTGAAATAAGTGGTGGAGAAGCTCAAAAAATAGCAATTTCAAGAGCATTATATAAAGATGCACCCTTTGTTATATTAGATGAACCAACATCTGCATTAGACCCAATTAGTGAATTTGAAATTTATTCAAGATTCAATGAACTGACAAAAGATAAGACAAGCATTTTTATTTCACACAGAATGGGAAGTTGTAGATTTTGTGATGATATTATTGTATTTGATAATGGAGAAATAATTCAACGAGGTAACCACACTACTCTTTCTAAGGATATAAATAATGTTTATGCAACATTATACAATGCACAAGCAAAATACTATAAAAAAGAGTTAATTTAACACATTTTATACATTAAATTGAATAATTCAAATTTAAAAATACTATAAAGGCTAATCTCCAATAATATTTTTAAATAGTAGTCAAAGCTGCAAATATATATTCTATAGCTTTGCAGCTTTGTTATTCTATATATTTGTTAAATATTTATAAAAAAACACCTATGAAATAGCTTATTTTAAAGTTGCTATTTCATAAGCGTTTTTAAGGTATAAACGAGGATATATTTTATTTTTTTAGTTCAGCCTGTACAATTAAACGTTGTGTACCATTGTTAGTACAAGTTACTATAGTCATTTGTTTTTTTGATTTGTCTTGTTTTAAAACATTAACATCACTAGGTTCTACAACAAATTTTTTGTTTATTTTATATTCAAAATCTTTTTTTAAAGTTTTTATTATAATTTTGTCACCAACACTTACCTTATAAAGCTCATTTAGGAGTTCATTATAAATATGACTACTATGACCTGCTATACAAAAGTTACCTTCTTGACCTGGCAAAGCTGTATCTTCAAAATGACCTAAATAATATCTTAGCTCTTCTTTATTTACTCCCTGTACTATTACAGATTTTAAATCTATAGAAGGTATCTCAATTATAGCAAATTCTCTTCCATGTTCAACCTTTTTAAATTTAACTTCTATATTTTTAAGATTTTTGTTTTTACTTTTAAGATTTTTATTGTGATTAATACTATCTTCTATTTCTTTATCGAATTTATGTATTAATTTAGACTCTACATTTTTAGAATAAATTTTTAAACCAATAGATGTAGCTACTAAAGTAATACCTATTATAATTAACAAATATGGAATAAAATTTTTTTTCATAGATTTATAACTCCTTAAAGATGATTTAATAATAAAACTTTAACTTTGCTTATAAACTTTTTTAGGAATTAAAATTAGTTTTTCTCCTAATTGATTTTTTAATATTTTCATATCTACATTATATACTTCTCTTATTAATTGTTCATCTAATACTTCTTCTGGTTTTCCCTCGGCTTTAATTTCACCATTTTTTATTACTAATACTCTATTACTATATTTAGCCGCCTGATTTAAATCATGTAACACCATTATAACAGTTAATTTTAGTTTTTCATTTAATTCTTTTACAAGTTCCAATATTTCTATTTGATTGTTTATATCTAAATAAGTTGTAGGCTCATCTAATAAAAGAATTTTAGGTTTTTGAGCTAATGCCATAGCTATCCATGCCCTTTGTCTTTCACCACCGGAGATATTTACTATATTTTCATCTTGTAGTCTTTTAAGATTGGTTTTTTCGATTGCCCAATCAATTATCCCCTCATCTTCTTTATTTAAAGATTCAAACCATCCTTTATGTGGGGTTCTTCCAAAACCTACTATTTTTCTTATGGTCATATCTTTAGGAGTAGAATTGTGTTGAGATAAACAAGCCATTTCTTTTGCTATTTCCTTATTACTCATTTCAGAAAGTAATTTATTATCTAAGTAAACTACACCATCCATTGGATTTAAAAGTCTTCCTATAGCTTTTAGAACTGTAGATTTTCCGGAACCATTTGGTCCTATAATTGTAAGCATATCACCTTTTTTAACATGTAAATTAAAATTTTTTACTATAACCTTTGTATCATAACCTACTGAAAAATTATCTATTTTAAGCATTAGTTTTTTTTCCTCCTTAATAAGAATAAGAAGAATGGTCCACCTATCATGGACATTATTACACCTACAGGTAATTCTACTGGCCTTGCAATAAACCTTGCCATGGTATCTGCAATTAACAATAAAATCGATCCTAAGACAGCACTCATAGGAATTAAATATTTATAGTCGTATCCTAAAATTAATCTACATATATGAGGAACTATAAGTCCAATAAACCCTATAATACCTACTACAGAAGTACTTATTCCTGCTAAAAATACAGCAACTAATGATATAAATATTCTAGTTCTATTTACATTTACTCCTAAATTTGTTGCTACATCATCACCTAATGCTAGAAGATTAGCACCTTTAGTACAGAATAAAGATAGTATTATTCCTATTATGCTATAAGGAACAAGATACGTTACTTCTTTCCATCCTTTATAAGCAATACTTCCATTAATCCATAATAATATTCCCTGTATCTTATCACTGTTTAATATAGATAGCAAAGAAGTTGCTCCAACAAAAATAGCATTTACAGCAACACCTGCTAAAATTATTCTCATAGAATTTAATCCATTATCCCAAGAAAGGGCAAAAACCATAATACAAGATACAATAGCTCCTAAAAATGCTATAAATGGCAAGGAACCATGTAAATGCGGTAAGTAAAGCATAACTACTATAGCCGCTAAACTAGCACCTGAAGAAACACCTGTAATTCCAGGATCAGCAAGTGGATTTTTCATAACAGACTGAAGCAATGCACCTGATATGGATAAACTTGCTCCAACAAATACAGCGATTATTATTCTAGGTAATCTCATGTCCATAATTATACTTTCAGTTATTTCATTACCATGTCCTAAAAAAGTTTGAATTATTTCATTTATAGGTATGTTTACACTTCCTATTCCTATAGTAACAACTATAAGGAATCCTAGTAATATCAAACTTATTAAAATTATTAATACTTTAATTTTATCACTTAGCTTTTTCATTTATTTCACCATTCCAGTTATTTATATAAATATTCCTTCATTTTTGCTAAAGAATCCGCAGCTTTTATATCTCCTGTAACATTAAAATATACAGGATCTAAATCATAAACTTTATTTTCTTTTATAGCCTTAAACTTTTTCCATTGAGCATTAGTTCTAAATTCTTCATCTACTTGTTTCCTAGCCTCATCAATATAGCCATGATACATTCTAAAGATAATATCTGGATTTTCCTTTAAAGCTGTTTCTAAGGAAAATGGTACATATTGACCTTTTAAATTTACTTCATTAGCAATATTTTCTCCACCTAATTTTTCAATTAAACTTCCTGCAAATGAATTTTTAGTAGCAAGCATAAAATGTCCTGGTGCACCAAACAAAATCATTATTTTAGGTTTTTTATTTTTATCGATATTTTTTAAGATCTCTTTTTCTTTAGTTGTTATTTCATTAAGTAGTTTTTCACCATTTTCTTGTCTATTAAATTTATCTGAAAGATCTTTTATAGTTTTCTTAACATCATCATAAGAATCTAAATTACAAAACAAACTATTTATTTTATTTTGTTTTAATGGATTTTCTATTAATTCTTGTAAAGCTCCAGAAGTTATATACACATCTGGACGTAAAGCTTTAACTCTTTCTAAATCGGGACTCATAGGTAGTCCTATTTCAGGAATCGGCTTTACCTTATCAGATATTTGATATTGAGTTGTTGGTCTTCCTACTAGTTTTATATCTAATTTTGCTAACATTTCTGCTATTGCCATGCTTCCAGCGATAACTCTTTTGTCCTTTTTATTATTATCATCTTTAGTACTTATGGCTTCCTTAGTATCTTTTTTTGTTTCTTTTGCTGAAGAACTACAGCCAACTAGAGAAAAGGTCATAAAAGATGATAAAACTAAAGCCAATATTTTTTTCATATACGTTCCCCCTTAATTACTGCAAAGAAACTCCGTTTTAAGAAAATTACTAAATTCCTTAAAACAGAGTTCTTTTTACTTATGAAAGTTAGTTTTTCTTTTTAAGTAAAACACCACCTAATACAGTAGTTAATCCTCCTAACCATAATAAACTTGATTGAGATATAGGAGAGCCTGTCTTAGGTAATTCACCTTTTGATTTAGTAGCTTTTGCTAATGAAGAACTAGTAGCTTCATTAGCATTATCATTATTATTTTTTACTGTTGAACCTGCTAGTTTTGTTATGTTATCATTTAAAACAACTCTAAAAGCAACTCTAGCATTACCCATTGGTTCTACATTCATACCAAATTTAATATCAGGTTTAGTATTTGGTATTTGGAATTTTACAGTTGCATTTTTATTATCAGAAGCTTTTTTTAAATCATAATTAACAGAAGAACCGTTTAAAAAAACAGAAATATTTTTCATCCAATCTATTCTTGTAACATCAACAGAAAGATACATTTTACCATTTTCAACATTTATTTTAGCTGTTTGTCCAATATATTGTCCTGCCATAGATAGATCATCACTTTTTTCTTTTAATATTTTAATTCCTACAGAATATTTTCCATCCTGCAAACTATCATTCTTAGCAAGTAACACCATTGATTTGCTTGCATTATCTGAATTTCCTGCTGCAAAAACATTACTCGTCATTACACCTGATATTCCAGTAGCTAATGTACCTATTATTAATAAACTTAAAACTTTCTTTTTCATACCATTCTCTCCTTTTATTTCTTAAATTTCTTTAAGCTAATACCTAACCCAGATAAAATAGTTCCTAATGTAGCTAAAATACCTGTGTTAATTGGTAAGCCTGTCTTAGGTAAAGAATTCTTTTTATTATTAGATTCTTCTTTACCTGAATTAATAATTGTTTCTTCTATAGGCTCTAATTCTTTCTTTTTAGAATTTGGATCTAAGTTAGTTTTCTTTGCAGGGGCATTAGTAATTGAATTTAAGTTATTTATAGGTTTTAAAGAGTTTTTATTAGGAACAACTCTAAAAGTAACTCTTGAATTTCCCATTGGCTCAACATTCATAGATAGTTTAATCGGAGACTCTAAACTAGGGATTTCAAATTTAATTCTACTAGTTTCTTCTCCCTTAGAATTTTTAAAACTTTCTACAATAGTAGGAGTTATTTCTTTTCCATCAACAATAGCTTTAATATTTGTCATCCAATCTGTTCTATTTAAAGTTAAAATTAAATATTTTTTATCACCTTTTATTTCATAATTAGAAGCCTTTATATATTCTCCAGCCATAGATGGAGAATTATCCTTTTCTTTTAATGTATCTACCTTTATTTCATAGAAACTATGTTTTTCTTTATTGTCTTGCCTTCCAGAAGGCTTCTTTTCTGATTCTTTAGGTTTCTCTTTATCATCTTTTTGTTCATCTTTGTTTTTAGTATTATCTTCTTTAGGTTTCTCTTTATCTTTATTATCAGATTTAACTTGTTGATTTTGATCTAATGGTTTTTCATTAGATTTTTGTTCTTGATCTTTTGCATCATTTTGATCAATTAATTTTAAACTATTTACTTCAGGTATTACTCTAAATGAAACTCTAGCATTACCCATTGGCTCTACATTCATAGTTAACTTAATCTTAGATTCAGGTGAACTTACTTCAAATTTAACAATTCCTTTTTCTTCTCCTTTATCATTTTTTGTACGTTCTATGATAGTAGGAGTTATTGTTTTACCATCAACAGTAGCTGTAATATTTGTCATCCAATCTAATCTATTTAACTTTAATAAAATAAACTGTTTTCCATCTTTCACTTCATAATTTACTTTTTCTATATATCCCCCAGCCATAGATGGTTCATCTGAACTTTCTTTTAATGTTTTTATTGATACATTATACATACCATCTTTAATTTGTTTTGAACTTTGAGAGCTAGACTGATTGTCCAAATCTTTATT
The DNA here is from genome assembly GCF_030815255.1 of Hathewaya limosa. Taxonomy (NCBI): domain Bacteria; kingdom Bacillati; phylum Bacillota; class Clostridia; order Eubacteriales; family Clostridiaceae; genus Hathewaya; species Hathewaya limosa. The sequence continues at coordinate 46,074 of NZ_JAUSWN010000003.1, read as the reverse complement.
AACAATTTCTTTTGGTAGCGTTGTCTTGTCTAATGACTTGGAAACTAAATCATTTTTAATATCTATATTTGCTTTAATCTGTTCATTTGGTATTTTTGAATCTTCAGTAACTAATTCAATTTTTGAATTTATATTAGGAAGCTTAAACTGAACTACTTTAGATTCATTTAATTTTTCTTCCACTATCTTGTTGATTACAATTCCCTCAGGAGCTAGTAATCCCTTTCTATTTTTAGAAACTTCTGAAGAGATAACAGACTTTCCATCTACAAGTATATTAGTAACATTAGCATACTTACCTTTTAATAGTATGGTTACCATAACATCTTTCTCTTCTGTAATTTTTATATCTGTTTTTATATCTAAATTTTCTTTTAATAATTTTTCATGTTTTTTATTATCACAACTAACTAATGTCTTAACATTATTATAAGAACCTTTTTTCAAATTTTTAAATTTTACTATTTTTAAAATTTCTTTATTTATCTTTGTTTGAGGTTGTTCTTTTTGTTTATCTTCTTTTTGTGATTCTTTAGGTTTATCTTGATTATCTTTATTTTCATTGTTTTTAGGTTCAGTTGGTTTAACATCAGGTTTTTCTACAGATACATTATTTTCATTTAAAACTCTAAAAGCAACTCTTGAATTTCCCATAGGAACTACATTCATATGCATTGTTACTTCAGAATTCTCACTGTTTACTTCAAATGTTAATTCTGCTATTTGACCTAATTCTTTTTTGTCATAAGGCACCTTTGCACCATCTACTGATACATCTATGTTTTTCATCCAATCTATTCTTGTTACAGTTAAGGTAAAGAACTTTTTACCATCCTTTTCTGTATATTGTACAGTTCCATTTAAATAGTCACCTGCCATAGATTGTTCATTTGAATTTTCTTTTAATGCCACTATATTAATTGATTTTGTTACTTCTGACTTTTGAACTGGTTTCTCTATTGGTTTTTCAGAAGGCTTATTTTCTGATTCTTTAGGTTTATTTTGATTGTCTTTTTGTTTATCCTTATCTTGTTTAACATCTGGTTTTTCTTCTGGCTTAGTAGTGGAAGGTTTGGTTTTATCTTTTTCTTTATCTTCTTTATTTGCTGGCTTAGTGTCTTTCAAAGCTTCAAACTTTAATTTTTCACCTACAACTCTAAATGTTACATTTGAACTCATTGGTTCAACATACATCTTAAATGTAAGCTCTGGATTTACTTTGTCCACTTCAAATTTTAAAGTAGCTCCTTCATGATCCATTCCCATAACTTTTGTTTTACCAGTCTTAGTTATTGTTGGATTTACTTCTTTACTATTTAAGAAAACTTTTATATTTTTCATCCAATCAATTGCTAAAACATTTATTTCACAATAAACTTTACCATTTTGCTTTGTATATTTAGCTTTTTTCTCAAAATAAGTACCTGACATTGAAGTTTCATCAGATTTTTCTTTTAGAGTTTTTATTTCAGCCTCATATATACCGTCTTTATCTGTAGAAACCTCTTTTTGAACTGGTTTTGCAGGCTTTTCTTCTGGCTTTGTTGTAGAAGGTTTAGTTTTATCTTTTTCTTTATCTTCTTTATTTGCTGGCTTAGTGTCTTTCAAAGCTTCAAACTTTAATTTTTCACCTACAACTCTAAATGTTACATTTGAACTCATTGGTTCAACATACATCTTAAATGTAAGCTCTGGATTTACTTTGTCCACTTCAAATTTTAAAGTAGCTCCTTCATGATCCATTCCCATAACTTTTGTTTTACCAGTCTTAGTTATTGTTGGATTTACTTCTTTACTATTTAAGAAAACTTTTATATTTTTCATCCAATCAATTGCTAAAACATTTATTTCACAATAAACTTTACCATTTTGCTTTGTATATTTAGCTTTTTTCTCAAAATAAGTACCTGACATTGAAATTTCATCAGATTTTTCTTTTAGAGTTTTTATTTCAGCCTCATATATACCATCTTTATCTGTAGAAACCTCTTTTTGAACTGGTTTTGAAGGCTTTTCTTCTGGCTCAGTAGTAGAAGATTTTACACTTTCCTTTTCTATATCACCAGTGTTATGTTTTTGATTTTTTTTAGTTTTTATATTGGTTTGATCAATATTTTTTTCTAGTTTTATAGTGGTTAATTTTTCGGAGCTTGTATTATCTTTATTTAAACTATTTCTTGAATTAGCAGTAAGTATTTTTCTTGAATAATTATCTACAGAAATATATTTATTTTTATTTAAATCATTTTCTATATTTAAGGACGCTGAACAATTATTTAATTGTTTTTTTAAATAATCAGGACTCAGATATGATTGTTTATGCAATTCTATTGATGAATCATTTTTATTTTCAAAGGCATAGACATGTGATTGGGAGATTCCCCCTAAAACTAAAAATCCAGTTAATGCAATTCCAACTGATTTCTTTTTATTATTCATTTTACTCATTAACATTTCCCCCTTGTGTTCAATACATGTCTATTATAAGCTAATTGAAAATTAATTTCAATTGATTTTTTGAACTAAATGAAAATTATTTTGAAGTAATAATAAAATTCAATAAAAATCCTATATACTAAATTCTAATTTTTTAGTATATAGGATTTTTTATTTTATCTATATTTACATATTATTATTTTTTAAATCTTTTTTTAAAAGCAACTCCTACTCCTGATAAAATTGCACCTAAACCGGCTAATATTTCTGTATTAATAGGTAAGCCTGTTTTAGGTAGGCTTTTTTGTATAGAAATTTTATTAGTTTTATCTTCATTTTGTACAGTTTGTTCTACTTCATCTATTGATGCCAAGCTATGTCTTTTCTTACTTAAGTCTTCATTATTTTTTCTTGATTTAGCATTATTGTTTGATTTTTCGGAAGTAGTAGTTTTTAAATCTGATTTCTCTCCACTTTCTTGCTTGTTTCCTTTTGATAATTTTTTTTCTTTATCCTCTTTCAAAACTTCTTTATTATTTTCAGTATTTGTATTTTTATCTTCCTTTGTTTCGTTTTTCTTATTAGATAAAGTTTCTTTTACCAACTCTTTTGGCAATGTGTTTTTATCTAAGGATTTTGATACTAAATCATCTTTCAAATTAATAATAGCTTTTATATCATTGTTAGGTTGATCTGGTTTTTCTACTGCTAATTCTATTTTTGAATTTATATTTGGCAACTTAAATTCTATTATTTTTTTATTTTGAATATCCGGTTTTACATCATGCTCTTCACCTGATAACATGATTTTCTTTCTATCTTTAGTAACTTCTTTAACTAGTATTTCTTTACCATCTACAAATATTTTTGAATTCAACGCATATTTTCCTGTTAACTCCATTTGAACTACTATTTCTTTTTCTTTTGTTATTGTAGCTTTTGTTTTAATAACTAAATTTTCTTTTATTAATTGCTCTTGTTTCTTATTCTCCCAACTTAACGTTGCTTGTACGTTTTCATAAATTCCTTCTTTTAAGTTTTTATTTTCTACTACTTTTAAAATTTTCTCAGAAACCTTTTGCATTTTTATATCTTTATCTTTATTTTTATCTTTTTTTTCTTTTTCTGATTGCTTAGTGTCACTAGTCTTTTGATTAGCCTGCTCATTTGATTTATCATCAGTTTTTTCTACAGATACAGTATTTTTATTTAAAACTCTAAAGGCAACCCTAGCATTTCCCATTGGCACTACATTCATTTGTAATTTAATCTCTGAATTTTCGTTATTTACTTCAAAAGTTAATTCTGCTAGATTACCATTTTCCTTTTTACTATATTTAGTCTCCACTCCATCTACTAGTATAGATATATTTTTCATCCAATCTATTCTTGTTACTGTTAAAGCAAAGAATTTTTTGCCATCTCTTTCTATATATTTAAGATTTTTATCTAAATATTCCCCGGCCATAGATGGTTCATTTGAATTTTCCTTTAATGTTACTACACTAATTGATTTTGTTACTTCGGGTTTTACTTCAGACTTTTGAGAAGGTTTATTTTGTGATTCTTTAGATTTACCTTCACTATCTTTATTTTGATTAAAATCTTCTTTTGATTTTTCTTGTTCCTGATTTGTAGGTTTACTTGTATTATCCTTAGGTTTGCTTTGCTGATCATGCTCTAATGGCTTTTCACTAGGTTTTTGCTCTGAATCCTTTATATCATTTTCTTTAATTAATGTTAAACTATCTATTTCTGGTATTATTCTAAATGAAACTCTAGCATTGCCCATTGGTTCAACATTCATAGTTAATTTAATTTGTGATTTAGGTGAATTTACTTCAAATTTAATAATACCTTTTTCTTCACATTTATCATTTTTTATAGTTTTTACAATAGTAGGAGTTATTGTATCACCATCAACAGTTGCTACAATATTTTTCATCCAATCTATTCTATTTAGTTTTAGTAAAAGATATTGTTTTCCATCTTTTACTTCATAATTTGTATTCTCTATATATCCTCCAGCCATAGATGGCTCGTCTGAACCTTCTTTTAGTGTTTTTATTAATAAACTATATAATCCATTTTTAATTTTTAAAGAATCCTCTTTGGAATTTTCAGAAGGCTTATCTTCTGATTCTTTAGGTTTGTTTTGATTATTTTCTTGTTCATCCTTATTATTAACATCTGATATATTATCTATTTTAGGAACTATATAGTTAGATATTTCAGAAAAACTTCTTGTTTCTCCTGAACCAATTGAACTTATAGTTTTTATAATTCTATATTCTTCTCCTGATTTAATTGATATATCAGAAAAATCACCTGTTAACACATCTTCATTTATTTCTTCTGAAAATTCTTTTAACGTTTCATATTCTCCATTTGCTTTTTTTCTTTGAAGTTCAGTTGTTATTTTCCAGTCTATCTTACCTTTTAAAAACTCCTTAGCAGTTTTATTATTAAGAGCATTTTTATACTCTTTAAAGTTATTTGGAATATTACCCTTAGTAGAATATTTATCTATGATAATTGTCCAACAGTATAAATCTAATATAGAAAAATCTTGTGTCCATTTTAATGTATTATTGTATGAAGCAAGTTTTAAATTCAATATATCCTTCTGGGGAATAGATATATATTTATCTACTGATAATTTAGGTAAAAATTGAAGTTTATTTAAACTTACATTTAGATCTTTTAAATTAGGCATAATTTCTAGTAAATTTTCAGGAATATTTTTAAGTTGATTATCACTTAAATTAAACTCTTTAACATTAGTTAAGTTTTTATAAATTTCAGTAGAAATTTCACTTATTCTATTATTTTGTAAAGTTATATTTGTCAAATTTTTTAACAGACTGAATTCTTTAGGAAGTTTTTCAATTTTATTATTATCTGCATATAACGTATTAAGAGAATTTAATTTACCTATACTTGTTGGAAATTCAGTTAATTTATTGTTACTTAAAAATAATTCGTTTAAACATACTAAATCATCAAATGAGTTGTCTTCAATTCGAGTTAGTTGATTCTTAGATAGCCCTAAATGTTTAAGTTTTTTTAAATTTGATAATGAGTCTTTAGATACAATCTTTAATTTATTACTATTTAAATTTAAATTTTCTAAGTTAGTTAATTTTCCAAAAATATCAGAAGGTATCGCATGAAGTGTATTACCAGCTAATGATAATTTCTTTAACCCTGTAAGATTATTAAATATACCTTTTGGTAAAATCTCTATATTGTTTCCGTTTAAATATAGTTCAGTAACATTAGGTCCTAAATCACTTAACATAGTTATATTTTCTATACCTTGATTTGATAAATCTATAACTCCTTTTGCATTTGCTAATTCTTCTTTTGAAATTTTTCCATCTTTATTAGTATCCAATTCATTTTTTTTCAAAGCATTAATTAAATTTAACTCACTATCTTTCTCTTCTTTTTTTATTACAAATCCATCCCAACCTTTTGTACATTCTTTATCAAAAATAAATTTAACTTTAGTATATTTACTCATATCCCCAATTTCAGTTTTTTTACCACCCATCATACCTACTAGAACACCACCAATATGTTCATCATTTAGGTTTTCAATAGGAACTTCAAAAGTTTGCATTTCGTATTCCCCATCTTTATTAGGAGTTCCATAATTCTTAGCTACAGTTTCATTAAAAACATTATTACTCTCTATTCTAAAGTCATAAAGACTATATGCATACATAGTATTAAGCATAGTTAATTTAATCTTTCCATTCTTAACATCCATTTTAACATTTTTATTAAAAAAGTCTTCCAACATAGATGAATTTTCAGGTTTATCAATTCTTCTAGCTTTAAAGTTTAATGTATATGTTCCATCTTCTAAATTCTCTGTAGAAATTAATTTTCCTATTACATTAACTTCACATGTATCTGTAACAGTTTTCCCTTTGCTATCAGTAACAGAATATATAACTTTATAAATACCCTTTTTAGGATTATTTATATCTAGGGTTCCATAATCAATTTTTACCTTATCAGTAATAATGCCATCTTCTTCATCTATAGCTTTTACATTTTCCATTAAATTAATTTTATTACCCTTTTCTACAGTTATTGACTTCTTTATAGTCAACATTGGAGGTGTATTTTCCTTATTTTTTTCAGATTTAAATTCTTGTTGACTTACTAATGTACCATCTTTTTTTATTTTTATAACCATTGTATTGTATTTCTTTGATTTCATTATGATAGTGTTAACTTCTTTGGTAAAAGAGTGGTCATTAAGTTCTAATCCTCCCATATAACTAAGATGATATTCATTAGTACTAAAATTAAAATTATCTTTATGTTTAACTCCATTCACTGTTAATTCACTTACAGATCTTATATAATCATCTAATCTATCATTCTGTTCTAAAGAGATTTCATATTCAACCCTTCCATAAATTTCTCCATATCTAGAATTAGTTACTTTAGGAAGAGTTTTAATCTTAACTTCATCTTCCGAAGAGAATAAATCATCACTTGAATTCTTTGAATTTGCACTTGTATTATCTATATTTTCCTTTTCTTTTTCGGAAATTTTATTATTTATATCCATACTAATTGTATTAGCTAATGGGGAAATCAATTCTTTTTGTTCTATTAACTGTCCTTGTTTATTTATTATTATTTTGGTATCATTAAATCCTTGAGATGAAATAATAACTTCATTATTCTCCTTATTAAAAGCATTTACACTTAATTCTAATCCAATTGAAGAAAAACGATATTGATTATCTTCTGTTAATTCATCACAGTTGGAATATACAAGATTATTAACTTTTATTGATGTTATATTGTTTCTATATAAATTCATAGTTTTATCAAAAAGTGGCAGCTTAAATTGTATTCTGTATTTGTTTATAGATGTATAAAAATCACCTAATTCTACCTTTGAAATCTCTGGAACGGACTTAACTTCAGCCCAATTAACTTCTTTTAAAATTTGTTTAGAAATAGGTAAATTGTCTGCTACGTTAGCATAAACACTATAAGAAGATATCCCTCCAAGTATTAATGCACTAGATAAAACAATTCCCATAGATTTAGTACTTTTCAATATTTTCCTATTCATTAAAATTCCCCCTTAAGTTATGTAATTAAATCCAATTATACTGTAAATGATATTGATTTTCAATATCATTTTTATTTTATATTTTTATTTTATATTTTTATTTTAAGTTGCCTACTTTGTAATCATCAAATATAATATTTTTAGGTAATTATAAGATTTACTTGTTATTTTAATACTAAAAAAATTAATAAATTAAATGTAAAAATCTTTATTAAAAATAAGGATTCCTACATTACAGAAAGGAAACTTTATATCTATGTCAAAAAATGCAAAATATTTTATAAAAAAATTAGATATGATAAAACATCCCGAAGGTGGATATTATAAAGAATCTTTCACTTCTAATGAGGTTATAGATGTTAATAATGGTAAAGCAAAAAGAAAACTTTGGACTAGTATTTATTTTCTATTACAAACTGGAGAGGTATCACATTTTCATAAATTAGAATCAGATGAACTATGGTATTATCATGGTGGTTCATCCCTTACTATTTATATGATTGATATGGAAGGTAACTTCATTACTAAAAAATTAGGATTAAATATAGATAAAGGTGAACAGCCACAGGTATTAGTTCCTAAAGGATTTATTTTTGGATCTGCTATGAATAATAAAGGATATGCTCTTGTAGGATGTATGGTGTCACCAGGATTTGATTTTCAAGATTTTAAACTTTATAGTAGAAAAGAACTTTTAGAATTATATCCTCAATATACAGATATAATATATAAATTAACAAGAGAAGCTTAAACTGAAAAGTTTTCTTTTAAAACAAAAGAGCTAGCTCATTATAGATTATAGAAATAAAATTCTATTTTTGAGTAAGCTCTTCTTTATTATATATTTAACATTATTTACTTATATCAAATATCTAAATATTATTTACTAGATGTAGTAAGTGTACTAGGGTTACGAGTTTGTATCCATACTAAACCAGGACCTGTAAATTGACATACTAAACCTTCCCCTCCAGTTATAGAACTTATAAATCCAGAAGCAAGTTCCACAGAATATTTTAGATTACTATCCCATAAAACTAGGTGATCACTATCTACAATATAACTTTCTCCCATTTCAAGGTGTTTTTCATAAATTGAACCATATGCTGATAAGAAAAGTTCTCCTTCGCCACTAGCTTGCATTTGAAATAATCCTTCTCCAGATAAAAATCCTTTTGCCCCAGCACCTTTTGTTAAAATTTCAATTCCATCACTAGATGCTAAAAAAGCACCTTTACCTAATCTATAAGATTTAGACCCATCTAAAGAAATATGTTTAATATCTCCCATATAAGATGGTGCTAATAATAATTCCCCATTACCTTTTGAAGTAAACTTTTGAATAAAAGCACTTTCACCAGTAAGCATTCTTCCGAAAACCTTTCCTATACCACCAGCTTTAGTCTTAAGTTCAAAGCAATTAGACATAGATACCATAGCACCTGCTTCTACGTTAACTACATCCCCTTCTTCACATATTAATTTCAGTGTTCTATTAGCTTCTGCAAAAAGTAGTTCATGTTTTATCATTAATTGAATCCCCCTATAATATATTTACCAAGTTATTATAAACTACATTTTGCAAAAAGTTAATAAAAAGTTTGTTGTTCTCAGAAAACAACTATAACTTTACACATAAAAACAACGACATTACTATATAATGCCGTTGTTAGACTCGCTATAAATTATTTTCTTTTAATGAAAGTTCCTTCTTTCATTATAATGTCCATTCCGTCTGTATTTACATTATGGATATCTTTAAGAGGATTTTCTTGAAGAACTATAATATCTGCAAATTTTCCTTCTTCAAGGGTACCAGTTATTTCATCTATTCTAAGCATTTCAGCACCATTTTTAGTTGCTGCTAAAAGTGTTTCCATTTCTGTTAATCCTGATTTATTAAGAGTGTACATTTCTGTTATAGCATATTTGCCATAAGGTGTTAAACTACTACAGAATGAATCTGAACCAACTGTAATTCTAATACCTTTTTTATTAGCATTTTGAAGATTGTCTACAATACGGTTTAATTCCTTTTCAGCAGTTGTTTTTCCAGGATATTTATCATGAATTGGTCTATATGGTGGTTCATATACTGTAAACCATTCATAGAAGAATTGAAGAGTTGGACAGAAAGTAATGTCTTTTTCTTTCATTATTTCTAAACATTCTTCATTTAATTCTTGACCATGAATAATTGCAGATACTCCTGCCTTACAAGAATCAAGAGCTCCTTCATATCCTTCAGCATGTGACCATACAGGTAGTCCTACCATATTTGCTTCATCTACAACAGCTTGTATCTCTTCCATACAATAGTGAGGAGCTGCTTTTGCATCATGACGCCATATTCCTCCACCAGTTGACCAAATTTTTATTGCATCTGGATTTTCACGAAGTCTTTTTCTAACAGCTTTGCGAAGTTCCCAAGGACCATCTACTCTTTCAGCCCAAGGATGTGATGCATTGTTATATTCTAAAGGAAGTTTGTGAGAATCCCCGTGACCTGCTGTTCTACAGAAACCTAATCCTGATGTAACTATACGAGGTCCTGGTATAATTCCTTCTTCGATCATATTACGAAGGTCTATTCCAGATCTAGAAATTTCACCAACTGAAGTTAGACCATGTTCTAAAGCTTCACGAGCTTGTGCTACAGCAACAATTGTTTTTTGAGTAACTGGCTCTAAAACCCAATCTGAATCATTGTCTGTTCTATTTCCACTAAAATGAAGATGTGTATCAATTAATCCTGGCATAATAGTTTTACCAGTGATATCTATCTTTTCACATTCTCCCTCTATGTCCTTCATAGGTCCAACATATTCAATTTTTTTATCATTAACTATTAATAGAGAATTTTCTATAGGTTCTTTACCTGTACAATCTATTAATAATCCGCCCAAGAATGCAATTCTACTCAAGATAATCTCCCCCTTGTATAAAAAATATCTGTCTTCTCATATAGTATATACCAATAATTTAAATTCATCTAGTAGTATTTTAAAATTATTTTGAAAATTTATAATAATTCTATTAATGCTTTTTATCTCATAAAAATAAAAAATCAATGCACTAAACATTGATTTTTCTAAGCTTATATTATTTTTAATAATCGTCTATAATAAGAAATATTTTTTTAATATAACTGCTCTTATTGATTCATAACTTATAGTATCAGGAAGTTCTTTTTTTACTTTGCTTATTTTATCATATCCATCCTTTTCACAGACTTTAATTATAGCTTCCTCGTCCTCTGGAGAATATAAATAGTCAATATCTAATTTAAAATCTAATTCTCCTTTTTCTACAATATAATCTGTAACATATCCTAATATAGTAGATACCCCTACTTCAATTTCTTCAGAAATATTTTCTAAATCTTTTCCGTCCTTTAACATATCTATAGCTATATCTTCATTCTTTCTATTCTCACCATCTATAATTACTTTTAATTTGTTTTTTTCAGTCCAAACCCTATTAATATTATTTTCAGTAATATAATTATTTACTATTTCTAAGATTTCATCTCCATATTTTTCGATTTTCTTAGGACCGATACCAGAAATATCTTTAAGTTCATCAACGGTACATGGATAACGTCCACTTATTTCTTTTAATGAATTTTTAGATACTATCATTCTTGCAATTGTATGTTCTTTTCTTGCGAATTTTTTCCTTAAAACTAAAAGTTCCTCTAATAATTTTAAATCCGAATTCACATTAAAAGTATCTAATGTTGCTTTCTCCTGTATCTCCGGCTTAAAATTAACTTTTATATTATTATCCTTAACATATTGTTTGATTAATTCTTCAAATTTTTGTCCATATTTTTCGTATTTAATTTCACCAACACCAGATATATCTAACATAGCTTCCTTATTAATAGGATATTTACAACTCATTTCTCTTAAAGTTCCATCACCAAAAATCATATAAGGAGGTACATGTTCACTTTCAGCTATATCATGTCTTAAATTCTTTAATAGATTAAATAATTCACTTGTATCTGTAATCTTTCTTTGTATTTTAAATTCTTTAAATTCAACTTTCTCCTGTGACTTTAAAACCTTTACAGAATTCTCATTTAGTGCTAAAACAGGATAGGTTCCTTCTATTAAAGTTATATAATTATGAGATATCAATGTATTAATAAAGTTTCTTAAACTTTCTGCAGAGTATTCTCTCATAAGTCCATAAGTTGATAATTCATTAAAATTCAAACTAAGAACCTTTTTATTTTTAGATCCTCTTAATACATCTATAAGCATAGTTATTCCAAAGTGTTTTTTCATTCTACATATACATGATAATATCTTTTGAGCATCTATGGTTCTATCTACTATATCTCCTTCATTTAAACAGTTACTACAATTATTGCAGTTTTCATTAAATTCCTCTCCAAAATAGTTTAATAAAAACTTTCTATAGCAATCATTACTATATACAAAATCCACCATTTGTTGAAGCTTTTTATATTGATTATTTTTTCTTTCAGGATTTTCACTACTAATTTCTATTAAATACTTTTGAATATGAATATCAGAAGGGGAAAATAATAATATACATTCACTTTTTTCTCCATCTCTTCCCGCTCTACCTATTTCTTGATAATATGCTTCTATATTTTGAGGAATATTATAATGTATAACAAATCTAATATTAGGTTTATCTATACCCATTCCAAAAGCATTTGTAGCCACCATTAAAGGAATCCTATCATGAATAAATTCTTCTTGATTTAAAGTTCTTTCATTATCATTTAATCCAGCATGATATCTTCCTATATTGTATCCTCGTTTTTTTAATCCTTCATATATATTATCAACTTCTTTTCTAGTAGCAGCATAAATTATGCCAGACTGTTCTTTATTATCCTCTATATAATTTAGCAAATAAGATTTTTTACTTTCATTCTTTATTATATTAATACTAAGATTTTCTCTATCAAAACCTGTAATAAAAACCTTAGGATTATTTAAATTCAGAAGATTTACTATATCTAAACGAACTTCCTTTGAAGCTGTAGCAGTAAATGCTGACACTATAGGTCTATTGCTTAAACTTCTTATAAAATTTGCTATTTTTCTATAACTTACCCTAAAGTCATGACCCCATTGAGAAACACAATGAGCTTCATCAATAGCTATTTGAGAAATATTTATCTTTTCTATTATATTTAAGAATTCAAATGATTGAAGTCTTTCTGGTGCTATATAAATTATTTTATATATATTATTTTCTAGTCCACTTAAAATTTCATTAAACTCAGAATCTGATAAGGAACTATTTATGTACGCAGCTTTAATTCCCATAGATCTTATATCATCTACTTGATCTTTCATAAGTGATATAAGTGGAGAAATTACGATAGTTACACCATCTAAGAGTAAAGCTGGTATCTGATAACAAATAGATTTTCCACCACCAGTTGGCATTATGGCTAAAATATCTTTAAAACCTAAAATATTGCTTATTACTTCTTCTTGACCAGGTCTAAAACTTTTATACCCATAATGTTTTTCTAAAATTTTCTTTGCCTTATCTATCAAACTAATCTTCTCCTTAAAAATATTTGCACTATAAAACAAAGTACTTATTATACTATACATTAATTAAAACTATTTTACAAAATAATATTATCTTACTACATTAAGCCTATTAATAATGCTTTTAAAAAAATTTCAAATATAATATTATAACATATATGTTATAATATAGATATAGACATATAAAGGAGTGATATGTCATAAATGATAATATACAATAATTGTATTAGTCCCGAGAAAATAATATTTATTATATCTATTTTAATATTCCTTAGTACTGTCTTTAGTAAGGTTATGTATAAGATAGGTATTCCTACTTTAATATTATTTTTAGGTATAGGAATGATTGCAGGATGTGATGGAGTAGGTAAAATATACTTTGATGATCCTCATATTGCTCAATTTGTAGGAACTATAGCTTTAAATTTCATTCTATTTCATGGAGGATTAGAAACTAAATATTCTCAAATAAAACCTGTCCTTAAGTCGGCCAGTCTTTTAGCTACAGTAGGCGTGTTTTTAACAGCTATTCTTACTGGTATTTTTATATTTTATATTTCAGATTTTACAATATTAGAAAGTATATTAATAGGTTCAATAGTCTCATCTACAGATGCTGCTTCAGTATTTTCTATATTAAGATCAAAGGATTTAAATTTAAAAGGTGATCTGGCACCACTTTTAGAATTAGAAAGTGGTAGCAATGATCCAATGGCATGTATATTAACAATTCTTTTTTTAGATTTAATAACTTCTCCTAATTCAAATATTATAAGTTATGTTTTTATGCTTATTAATCAATTAGTTATAGGTTGTTTATTAGGATATCTTTTAGGAAAATTAAGTGTAAAAATATTAAATAAGATAAATCTAGATATCCAAGGACTATATCCAATCTTAACTATTGCTTTAGCATTTTTAATATTTTCCCTATCAGAATATATAGGTGGAAATGGTTTCTTATCCATTTATATTGCTGCAATTATAATTGGAAATAGTAATATAATTTCTAAGAATACTATAATACGGTTTTACGATGGATGTTCCTGGCTTATGCAAATTATACTATTTGTTACCTTAGGTTTACTTGTTTTTCCTAAACGAATATTTAATATTTTATCCATTGGAACATTGATTGCAGTAGGTATGATTCTCCTCATTAGACCTATAGTGGTATTTTTACTACTCTATAAATCCAAATATTCTACAAAAGAAAAATTATTTATATCATTTGTTGGTTTAAGAGGTGGTGCACCTATAGTATTTGCAACATACCCTCTTATTGCTGGACTTAATATAGCTAGCGATATATTTAATATTGTATTTTATATATGTGTATTTTCTATTTTAATTCAAGGAACATTTCTACCAATACTAGCAAAAAAATTGCATTTAACAGAAGATCATAAAGAAAATTATTTTTTACATTATAAGTATTTAGAAGATAATAATATAAAAAACAAATTATTCGAAATTACTATTAAGGAAGAGTCTAATATTTGTGGTATGAAAATATTAGATTTAAATATTCCACAAAATGTTTTAATAATACTTATAGAAAGAACTAATCAATATATAATTCCTAAAGGTGATACTACTATAAAATCTGGAGATAAATTAATACTTATTTCTAAGACCCTTGATGATTTTTTAGATGTGAAAAACGAATTTTATAAATTAAACTAAAGAAGGAGAGATACCTTCTTTAGTTTAATTTCAATACATGAATTCACTAATTAAGTTGATCTTTTAAAAATTTTGTGATTTTATTTCTATCAAATTCTTTATGAATAAGTTTATTTTCTATATGTTCAAAGTTTATATTTAATAAAGTATCTGAATATATTTTTACATTATTTATTATCCCTGATTCTACATCTAATAAAACTTGGATATTTCCTATGTTTAAAGTCTGTTCCAAATTAATAGTATACTTTGGACTTTCACCATATATCCACTTTTTACAACTATATTTATCTATATATCTCGGAGAATAACAGTCCTTATTTAAAATACTTTCTTCTTTAACATTACCATAAACAATTTTAAAAGCTTCCTTTAATGCATCTATTAAACTATCTATAGTTATATTAGGAACTTTATCCTTAAGATTTATAACCCTGCTTTTTACTGATTTAATACCTTTAGACTGTAATTTTAACTTTGAAGGTTTCAAAAATTTTTGTAACATAGTAATATCAACATCCACCATTAAAGTTCCATGATGATAGTATGAATTGTTTTCTTCATAAAAGGCATGTCCTGAGAACTTTTTTCCATCACATAGTAAATCATTTCTTCCTGAAAACTCCACAGAAAGATTAAACATTTCAAGAGCCTTTTTAATGACTTTTAATTGCTTATTTAAGTTTTCATTATTTTTGCTTGTTATAAAGGTAAAATTTAAATTACCTAAATCGTGGTAAACAGTGCCACCACCTGAAAGTCTTCTTGCTAAACTTATATTATCTTTCTCTATTGCATCAATATCACATTCTACATATGGATTTTGATTTCTTCCTATAACAATAGTTTTTTCATTTTGCCAAAGATATAAAATCATTTCATCTTCTTTAACATTTTCAAATAACTCTTCTTCAAGAGCAAGATTATAATAAGGATTAACTTCTTTAGAAATTACAATTTTATTCATGATAATGTATTGCTCCTATTCCTAATCCTAAAGCTGCTTCATGAATGACTTCTCCTGTAGTCGGATGAGCAAAAATTGTTTCTATAACATCTTTTTCTTGTATATTATTTTTAATTATTAAAGTTAAAGAAGCTATAAGAGTCGATGCATCTGGACCTATTAAAGAAGCACCTATTATTTTATCTTGGTCTACATCCTTTATTAATTTAATAAATCCTTTCTCTTCACCCATAGTTAATGCCTTACCATTAGCAGAGAATGGGAACTTACTTACCTTTATATTTAATCCTTTTTCTTTAGCAGCATCTTCTCCCATTCCAACACAGGCTATTTCAGGAGTAGTAAACACTATATCAGGTACAAAATTATAATCCATTTTTCTATTTTTATTTAAAATATTATCTACTGCCACTATTCCTTGATGAGATGCCACATGAGCCAATTGATATTTATTTGTTACGTCACCAATTGCGTAAATTCCCTCTACATTTGTTTTAAGATAATCATCAACCTTTATTCCAGAGCCATCTTCATTTAATTCAACTTTTGTTTTATCTAAATTTAAACCGTCTATATTTGGTTCTCTACCTGGTGCTATTAAAACCTTTTCTGAAACTAGATATTTTTCTTCCCCATCTTTTTCAAATACAACTAATGCTTCACCATTTTCAGTTTTTTCAACTCTCTTTACACTAGAACTAGTAAACACATTTATGCCTTTTTCTTTTGCAATAGCTGTAATTTCTTCTGAAATATCGGAATCCATAGTTTTTAACAGACGTTTACCATGAGAAACCAAATTTACCTTTATTCCAAAATTTGAATAAATAAAAGCAAATTCCATACCAATAACTCCACCACCAAGTACAGTTATAGATTTAGGTTTTTTAGTATAACTAAGGGCTGTTGTACTATTTAAAACAAAAGGAAGATTATAACCCTTTATGTTTCTATTAATCATTTTAGCACCAGTAGCTATTATTATATTTTTAGCATTTATTGTATACTCATCCTTACCTTTTTTAACAACTATAGTTTTTTCATCTTTAAAGGAAGCTTCTCCCTTAATTAATCTAACATCATTTTTCTTTAAAAGATAATCAATACCAGAAACTAAATTATTAACAATACCTTCTTTTCTCTTTACAACCTTTTTCATATCTACTTCTGGAGTATCACATAAAATACCAAATTCCTCAGCATTTAATGTATTATGGAATATTTCAGAAGATTTTATAAAAGTTTTAGTTGGAATACAACCTATATTTAAGCATGTACCACCTAGGTTTTCTCTTTCAATTAAAACTGTATTTAATCCATTTTTTGCTGCATAGATGGATGCCACATATCCTCCAGGACCAGCTCCAATAATTATCATGTCGCAATTAACAGTTTCTTTCTTTCCTTTTAATAGACTACCAAAGTAATCCATAACAGGTTTTTGTGAATTATTTTTATTATTTTTCTGTTCACCAGATACTATAAACAAAACTTGTCCAACTAATACTTCTTGTCCTTCTTCTACTTTTATTTCCTCAATTTTATAAGAAGCTTTAGCTTTGAAAGGTGAATTACCCTTTTGACTTTCTATCTGCATAAGTACATCATTAGTATTTATAACATCTCCTACTTTTACGTTTACCTTTCCAATTTTTGCACTTTTTTTATTACCTAATAAAGATTCTAATTTAATTTCCATAAAGCAACCTCCTAGATATAATAATACCCTGAGCAATTACATACCCAGGGTTGTTATTTATTTTAAATTCAACTTATTTGAAGTCCTTTTCAAATTCATCAAGTGAAGCTTTTAATAATGTAACTGTGTAAGCCATACTTGGGCCACCACCAAATGCTACTGCAACCATTGCAGCTTCAAGTATTTCTTCTCTAGTAGCTCCTGCTTCTAAAGCTTTGTAAGTGTGGAATACTATACAGTACTCACAACGATTATATGCAGAAACAGCAACACTTATTAATTCTTTAGTTTTAGTTGTTAAACTTCCTTCTGCATATGTAGTACCTAAAAGGTTCATGAAAGCTCCTACATGATTTTCATTAGTTTGACCTAAATCAGTTAAACCTTGAGTAAATTCATTTAACATTTGTCTTACATCTTTCATTGTGCTACCCCCTAATATTTAATATTAAAAATTTTCTTTCAATAATTATTCTTAATTAGAAAATAACACTAAATAAAATAAAAGTCAATGAATTTGTCGAATTTTTAACAATATTTATAATTTTTATACATTTTTCTATAGATGTATTTTCTACTATAGATATATTAAATAATTAATAAATATAAAGTTATAACTAATATAGTAAATTATTAACTCTTAATTTCTCAAACTTACCAACTAAATCAGCAGTATTTATAACTAATATAGTAAATTATTAACGCACCCCCCCAAACTACTAGGTCGTGTATAATCTCTATTTATAACTAATATAGTAAATTATTAACTCTATGCTAGATTAGAAAGAGGAAATCATATTCAAGGATTTATAACTAATATAGTAAATTATTAACCAAGTATTACTTTTACAGTACCGTTTCCATTCCATAAATTTATAACTAATATAGTAAATTATTAACATTAGTATCTTATGCAAGTCTTATAAAAAAAACTAGGATTTATAACTAATATAGTAAATTATTAACAAGACTAGAATTAACTTTGGATTATGGAATACCTGTATTTATAACTAATATAGTAAATTATTAACCTTCGACTGGGAAAAATGTATTTGCTAAATCTAAGTGATTTATAACTAATATAGTAAATTATTAACTTATTTATTAAATCTTTATCTATAGATTGTTTCAAATTTATAACTAATATAGTAAATTATTAACACGAAGGGGATTGGATTCATATTTACTGTAAACCTCAATTTATAACTAATATAGTAAATTATTAACTTCCTAACTTTCCAGCAGCAGTTGCTATACCAACTATATTTATAACTAATATAGTAAATTATTAACGATTTTTACCAAATACCCATTGAGTAAACATTGATGATTTATAACTAATATAGTAAATTATTAACGAGCTGGTTAAATGCTTAGTATAATTTTATTTGTAATATTTATAACTAATATAGTAAATTATTAACTATTTTGAGATAATTTTCTGAAAAAATAAAAAAATAAATTTATAACTAATATAGTAAATTATTAACAGAGAAGATATTGATTATATAATTGAAAAATATAAAATTTATAACTAATATAGTAAATTATTAACATACACGTACTTTTTTTATTAATAAATTTCGAATTTATTTATAACTAATATAGTAAATTATTAACTAATGTAAAGTTACATATAATATTAAATATAAAACTATTTATAACTAATATAGTAAATTATTAACTATACTTTTGTATTGAAACGTTATATAATAACCTCAATTTATAACTAATATAGTAAATTATTAACCTCTAAGTTTAATTTCATCAACTCCATTAACTATGAATTTATAACTAATATAGTAAATTATTAACTATATATTGGACTAGCATGTTGGGTATATAGATAGGATTTATAACTAATATAGTAAATTATTAACCAATAGAAAACAACCAAAAATATATTGTTTTGGCAAATTTATAACTAATATAGTAAATTATTAACGTTAAAGAAATTATTAAAAATAATTTATAACTAATATAGTAAATTATTAACTTTTAACGATCTTCTCCATGCACACATAGGACATAATATTTATAACTAATATAGTAAATTATTAACGAATTTTTATACCTTTAAATGCTTCTATGCTATATACATTTATAACTAATATAGTAAATTATTAACCGGCATATGGAGATAAGGCTGTATCTATTTCCGGAAATTTATAACTAATATAGTAAATTATTAACTTATTAACCTACTCACTATAAACATAATCCCTTCTTGATTTATAACTAATATAGTAAATTATTAACGCTTATAGAACAGACAATCTCCATAGTCTACATAGGATTTATAACTAATATAGTAAATTATTAACTTAGAAAAGTTAGCGGTATCGCAAGTGTGGAGGAACATTTATAACTAATATAGTAAATTATTAACTTAGTAAATTGATTTTTAGTAACTAATATATTTTCTTATTTATAACTAATATAGTAAATTATTAACGAACTACAATACGATGGTCAAGGAAAATGGAAGCAATTGAAATTTATAACTAATATAGTAAATTATTAACATGCAAGAAAGAAGACGTAGGGAATATATTTTAACGTATTTATAACTAATATAGTAAATTATTAACCTAAAATCTTTCTTATATCTGCTATAATTCCTAAAAAATTTATAACTAATATAGTAAATTATTAACTTATTTAATACCCCTCAAAACATAGAAATGTTAAAAGAATTTATAACTAATATAGTAAATTATTAACATATTCCTTTTGTCTTCTTGGTTCTTTAGACTTGCAATTTATAACTAATATAGTAAATTATTAACCTTAAATCACCTATATTAACAATTTTATTTTTATTTGATTTATAACTAATATAGTAAATTATTAACTTATTAAATAAGAATTCACACCAAGCATAAACATCATTTATAACTAATATAGTAAATTATTAACAAATGCTTGTGTTCCTAGCGTAAATAAAAAGGTTTTAATTTATAACTAATATAGTAAATTATTAACGCTATCACCACCAGAACCACCCCCACCCGCACCAGAATTTATAACTAATATAGTAAATTATTAACCTTTTTCTTCTTTATCTAATTTAAACATTTGTTGCAAATTTATAACTAATATAGTAAATTATTAACATTCAAATAAATTAGGTATATAATCGCCAATTTTAGAATTTATAACTAATATAGTAAATTATTAACACATCTTGTAAATACGCAATTTCTTCTGATACAATGATTTATAACTAATATAGTAAATTATTAACGATAAAGTCATAATCGTACCTATATCTTGTCCTTTTTATTTATAACTAATATAGTAAATTATTAACTCTCACCTTTAAAAGGTATACTTTCAGCTTCGTATTCATTTATAACTAATATAGTAAATTATTAACAATAGCCGTTCTTGCGTCCCCCTCTGTATTGTAGTTAATTTATAACTAATATAGTAAATTATTAACTCTTCGTGCGTACCCAACTTGATAGCCTGTACCAAGATTTATAACTAATATAGTAAATTATTAACCTAAAGTATATACAAAAGTATTATAATATTCGTTTGAATTTATAACTAATATAGTAAATTATTAACTATCAACCTGTAGCTCTTGGGGAATACTTTCTCCCAAATTTATAACTAATATAGTAAATTATTAACGCTATCCTATCCCCCACAGCAAGAGAACCCATATCAGATTTATAACTAATATAGTAAATTATTAACGAACCTTTTTAGCGTAGTTCATAATATCTTCTTCGCATTTATAACTAATATAGTAAATTATTAACAAGGGTACTACTTTACTACAGAATGTAGACATAAGTGATTTATAACTAATATAGTAAATTATTAACTTCTTCGTGCGTACCCAACTTGATAGCCTGTACCAAGATTTATAACTAATATAGTAAATTATTAACATGTCACATCTATCTAATACGGGAATGTTCTTTGGTAATTTATAACTAATATAGTAAATTATTAACCAGAATTGAGGTGGATGTACTAGAGACGGAGTTTGAATTTATAACTAATATAGTAAATTATTAACGTGCTAAAAAATGGCAAATTACATTTTAGAGATTGGTATTTATAACTAATATAGTAAATTATTAACGTTGGAAATGTCAACACTTTTTGTAAAATAAAACAAATTTATAACTAATATAGTAAATTATTAACGGATGTTCTTTATCCCCTATATTGCCATCATTTCCTGATTTATAACTAATATAGTAAATTATTAACTAACTTAGATAGTTACCAAGTAGAGAAGATATTAAGGATTTATAACTAATATAGTAAATTATTAACCTTCGTGCGTACCCAACTTGATAGCCTGTACCAAGATTTATAACTAATATAGTAAATTATTAACGGAGAATGATATTTCGTGTATTGCCCACCCTGTTATATTTATAACTAATATAGTAAATTATTAACTTGGCTAGTCAATTCAACATCTAAGATACCATTTACAATTTATAACTAATATAGTAAATTATTAACGTAGTTAGAGAATTAGTATTATACACTATAAACGATAATTTATAACTAATATAGTAAATTATTAACCGGAATACTCTCTTACTTTAGCTTTACTTACAATCCCAATTTATAACTAATATAGTAAATTATTAACTTATTTTATTTACGCTTTCTGAATTATCTACAAAAATATTTATAACTAATATAGTAAATTATTAACTATTATACTTTCTGAATAATTACATTCTATAAGAATAATTTATAACTAATATAGTAAATTATTAACCAAGTAAGAATTGTTATCAATTGATAAGTAGGGGGATTTATAACTAATATAGTAAATTATTAACCTTTATATAGTATTAGAAAACTTCTTGTAAATATTTATTTATAACTAATATAGTAAATTATTAACTATTTTGTTGCCTTACAAGTATTATTATACATACATATTTATAACTAATATAGTAAATTATTAACTAATTCAATTTCTATTTCCTCCTCATCTGCATGTGATATTTATAACTAATATAGTAAATTATTAACCACTCTGATCCGTTTAGACTTTAATCCAAACAAAGTATTTATAACTAATATAGTAAATTATTAACCCCAAAATTAAGAATCCTTAAACACGTTGATTTATCCATGTTTAAATAACTTGTTAAATCATCAAACTTATGTACTTTTGCAGTAAACCTCTAATAGTGTTTTTATCAAAAATTAAATAATATCCCTAACTCTACTAATATCAATGCTTATAGAGTCTATCACAAAAATATCGTTTACTGCAAATTAACAGAACTGATTTTTAATATCTGTTTCAAATATTAAACCTTTTTCGTTGTAAATATAATCAACCACATAAATATTTTCTAATTTATAACTATGATCTTTTAATCTATTTTTTCTAATATTTATTAATAATGAATTGGCTTTTAGATAATCTTTATCTGTTATATATTCAGTGTATTCTTCTAATAAACATTCTGGGAGAACACTTATACTATCTTGTTTTATCATTTCTTCATTAGTAAAATTATTGATATATCCAACTTCCCAATTATCGAATATATTCCATAATCTATTTTTATGTTTTTCATATTCTTCCTTGTTAAATTCAGTATAAACTTGATCTAAATAATTATCAACTTCATTTTCAAATACAACTCCATTATTTTTTAATTCAACCTGATTTATTACCTCATATGTTTTATCTAGTATATCAGTATCATATACAATATACTCATCTTTATTATAATTAAATATATGAATATTAGCTATCCCCTTTAATCCTTTTCTATTAACTCTTCCAAACCTTTGCAATAAAGCATCTATAGGTGCTATTTCAGTAAACATGACATCATAATCAATATCTAAACTAACTTCTATTGCCTGTGTTCCTATAAGTAAGTTACAATTATCTAAATCTTTCTCTATGTTCTCTCTATCTCTCATATTAAATCTACCATGAATTAATTTAGGATTATATATATTTAATTCATCATATAACTGTTGTGCTTTATTTATACTATTTACACAAATTAATACCTTTTCATTATTTTCTATATGATTTTTAATTTGTTGTATGTAGTCTTGTATTAATTCATCATGCCAATTAATCTTATGTCTAGGTTTTAATTTATTTAAATTCCCTTTGCTTTTATCCTCAAATGGTGTTATAACGGTTTTTATATCTAATCTATCTTCAATAACATCTAAAATACAACTTGGAATACTAGCACTCATTATACAAATGTTAATATTGAAATTATCTTTTAAATATCTCAACATCTCTATAATAAAACAAAATTCTTGAATATCAAAACAATGTATTTCATCGACTATAAAAATTGAATTTCTTAATTGACTCAATAACATTTCAAAATTTTTACAACCAAAGAAACCTTTTATTAATTGAAATATAGTACATATAGTAACTTGTTTAATGCTTTTCTTAAATAATTGATATTTAGATTTATATTCTTCCAATTCCTTAGATAAAAAGTATTCTGCCTTAGAATGTAACATCGCAGTCGAAATATTAAAATCATCAGAGAAAGATTTATATAAAGAATTTATTGAAGTAGTATATGGTAGTATATAATAAATTCTTCTACTTTTTTCTTTATTTTGAACTAAATTTGTCCATAACAGAGAGGTTGCAGATTTTCCAAATCCTGTTGGAGCTTTAATTATTATATCTTGTTTGTTTAATTTTAATATTCCTTTTTGTATTGAATTGAAGTTATTATTAAATGCCTTACTAAAAATATCATAGGTGTTTAATCCTTTATCTATTTGATTAATACCTGCGGAACCTAAATGATCACATAAATTCAAAAAACCTTTATTAAATAATAAATCCAAATTATGTAATGTAGGATTACACATTTTGAATATATATTTTCCATATTGATTTTTCCATTCATATAAATCATTTAATTTTATTTTTAATTCGTTTTCAATAAATTCTTTGGCTTTATAATATTCTTCTTCATCTATTAGTAACCGTTCTTTTATGGTATCAAAATCTCTATGGTGTAATAATATAGATATAATTTCATTGAAGTTTAAATTAGAATCACTAGCCCCTATAAATTCATGTCTTAAATTATATATTTTATCTTGTGACATTGTATAAATTTTACCTATGTCATGATTTTCTATACATTTATTTAAACTATTTATTTCATTTTCATTTAAATTATAAATATATTTAATTTCATTTAATATTGTCTGTAAATCTTTATTATGTTGTTTTAAAGTTGTTCCATCTGATTTTGCAATATATTTATTCAACATTTATTTTATCCTTTTTTTAATAAACTAATATAGTGTTTAATTAACGAGCGAACTCTTATGTTAACTGATAGTTATTTAAGATTTTAATAAACTAATATAGTGTTTAATTAACACCTAAATTTTTAAAACTCTACAATCATTGATATAACTAACTTTAACAATATTCCTTAAAGTATGAAATTTTTCAGTTTTGCAGTAAACCTCCAATAATGTTTTTGATATTTTTATAAGCTACACTTAAATCCTTTATATGTCAACACTTTACAAAGATTAATAAAAATAATGGGTTACTGCAATTATAAAGTTTCTTCAAGATATTTTAAATAATTATCAAAAGATTTTCCTACTGTATCTATTTTAACATAATCAAAATCTTGTAATTCTTCTTTTAATCTATCCTTTAATCCTATAAGATTTTCATTATATACTTTGCTGCTTATACCAATATAAATATCACTTTTTCTAAATCTTTCATTCTCTTCAAGTGTTTCTTTTAAAGCTTCTATATTTATACCATCTTTATTTAATATACCTTGGAATACATTGTTTCCCCATGTATATTCACCTAGAATTACGATCTTAGGTGTTGTATCAGTTAAATAATTACTTTGATTTCCTTTTATACTTAAATATCTCAATCCCTCTAATACAGTTTTAATTCTATTAAATTTTTCTTCTTTTGAAATTTGTATATCTTCTTCTTTTACTTTATCTTTACTTGTATAATCTTTAAACTCCGCTTTATCATCTATGATAAATTTACTAATATTATTAATATCTAAATTTGATATTCCTGCAAATAATCCTGAATAAGTTTCAACTTGATAAGGCATTGTTGCATTTTCATCTTCTGTATTTTTACATGAACAAGTATTCCATTCTAAGTTAATTTTTCTATTATCTATTTGTGTTAAGTGGCTCATCAACCATCTTGAAGTTCTTTTCTTTGTTGATCCACCTTTTTCAGTTGCCATATAGCCAAATATATCTTCATCTATAAATTTATAAGGATTTCCAGAAGTTTCAACTTTACTTTCTCCTTTTCCACCTGTTTTAATTTTTTTACTTAACTCATACCCTTGTTGACTTGTAAAGTCTTTTATATTCCATTTTTGGCATTGAGCTGATATTGTTCCTTTACCATTTATTTTTTTTACATATGTTACAGTTTTTAAGTTTGGATAACTTTTTTCAACTTCTTTTGAACTTCCATTTAATCTTCCTACTATCACTTCTGTTGTATATCCCATATTTAAATATCTATTATCTTTTATCATTTTTATTTTCCCCCATTTTCTTTATTTCTTAATGTCAATAATTCACATATCATAAAATTAATAATTTTTTTATACTGCATATGATTTGTTAATAACTCAAAATCATCTTTATTAAATATTTCCTTATTACATTTTTCTTTCCATTCTAATAATAAACTTTCAAAAGCACCTAAATATTTTATATTTTTTAATTCCATTATACTTTTTTTACCGTTAATTTTATAAACTTCAAAACATATATCTTCAATCAATTTCTTAATTTTATTATCCAAATTATTCAACTCCTTATTTAAAAACTCAATTAAATCATAGCTACATCTAAATTCTTCTTTATTAAAATCTACCAAATAGCTTAAATAAACATATTCTAATTTATTATTTAATATAAATTGAATTAACTTTTTCTCTTTAAATTCATTATATAACTTTACTTTTTTTAATTTTTTAATTAAATCTATATATTTTTTATTTATAATTAAATTCTCTATCTCATTATTGCCTTTACTATTGTTATATCTTAAGATACCAATATATCCACAATTATAAATATCTTTATATCCCTCTTCATCAAACATCTCATATAAAAAATCAAATATTTTTTTATTATTCTTAATTGCTCCATCACTTTCTATATACATAGAATTTTGATATTGGGTTTGTTTAGTGTAATCTTTCATAAAATCATCATTATCACTAATTATCAAATAATTAATACCAAATTTTAATGTATTTAATAAACTTAACATAGACAAAATCAAACATATAGGACATATATTCACCATATGTAGATTATTACTAAAGTTATAAAAAGTATTAGCTGGTAATAAGGGATTGACAGATGAAGATACCGTTGATATTTTGCAAATTGAAGGAGAAACTCTTTTTTCTTCACAACAAAAACAAGTTGTTTTATTATCATCTATTAAAGTTTCTTCTAACATGTTAAAAAATTCCAAGGTTTTTTCTTTATGTTTATTTTTAGAACGAGGATTCATTAATGGACTATTAAAAAATAACATTGTTCCAATTGAATGTAAATTTTCACATGAAACAAATTCAAGTAATTTATCTATAAATAGTTCTTTATTATCTAAAATATCTTGTTCTGTTATATCTTCAATTTCTTTATTTAATAAATAACTAGCTACAAATAATCCATTGTCTACAAATTCATTGTATGTTCTTTTCAATTTTATTCCTCCTTTATATATCCTAGTTGTTCTAAAAATCCTGCTCCTAATGTATTACCTTTACCTAATCCTAAATAATAAGCTATTTCTTGCATTTGCTTGTCTGCTATTAACCAAAAGTTAAACTTAGCATAGCCTATCATATATCCCTTGTTTTTTATATTGTTTATCCTCTTTTGTTTTACATCAAATATATTATCTATACAAGATACATCTAAGATTAAGTCTCCCTCATATTCTTTATTGTATATTTGTTTATATTTTCTTCTTAAATTATTTTTTATAACTTCAAAATATTCTTTATCTTTCCAATCTAAGTATATTACTTTTTTATCCCATTTTGTACTTATAATAGGACTTAAAGCTTTATAAAAAGTCTTTTTAGATAATTTAGGTTTCTTTTCTTTTTCAATATTATCTAAATCAAAAATAATATTATTAACTTGAATTTGTCTATTATAAATTATACTTTTAACTATAAATTCAACTATTTTTTTATCTCCACTAATTACTAAATGAATATTACTATTTGGATTAATTATAATACCTTCTTTAATATAATCACATTCATAGAATTGCATAAATATCATAAATTTTTTTAATGTTTTTCCTGTATCTGAATAACCTTGATCGTGCAAAAATTTTGATTGCTGCTCATCTAACTTATAAGTTAATTTATATATTTCACTTAATAAAGCATACTGATAGTTATAATTCATTAATTCATCTTTAGCTACTTTTAGTTTTAATGATTTTCTACATAACATTCAATTCGATCCTCTCTTTTTTTATTAAAACTCCATAGAAAAATATTTTGGCCTAATTCTTCATCATAAAATTTATCATAATCAAAAACTTCATTTTCTCTTAGTAGTTTATAGTTTTGTTCATAACAATCAGTTTC
Source organism: Hathewaya limosa (assembly GCF_030815255.1). Classification (NCBI taxonomy): domain Bacteria; kingdom Bacillati; phylum Bacillota; class Clostridia; order Eubacteriales; family Clostridiaceae; genus Hathewaya; species Hathewaya limosa. The sequence goes on along the minus strand of NZ_JAUSWN010000003.1, from coordinate 17,981 downwards.
TCTATTGAAAATAGTTTCTGTAGTAATTCTTTTTATTTGCCCATATCCTACATTTAAATCTGTCCATTGATTATATCCTTGTCCTTCTTTGTTTATTAAGTTAATTTCTTGTTTTTGATTCAACAATACTCTTGCTAAACAATCTGTCTTACCTAAATTTAAAGGTTTGTTTATTCTTAATTCTTCTTTAATATTTGTATAAATATTAATCTTAGGTTCTATTAAATATTCTACACAACATATATCACTTTTTTGGATTCCCGTTTTCATATATTCTATATTATTTGTATTTCTATTTACTTCTTTGTATGTTTTAGTTAAATCTTTAAATATCCCATCATACTCAATTGTATATCCAAAAACAAAATTATCTATATCTTCATTATATAATATTTTTAATATACCAACTATTGTAGATGGTGGTGGAATATTAAACGTTCTCTGATTTTTAAAGCTATATGGAATATGAAAATGGGCTAAGTTTGATATTATTGGTATCTTTATAAAATTCATAGTACTCTCCTCATTTAGTATATTTTCTTCAATAATGTTATTATAATATATTTTTATATTTTTTTATATATTTATATAATTATGAATATATAAAATGCCACATATTTTCTTAACTTCAAGAAAACATGTGGCATATTCTTTGTTACTAACTTTTCTTTCTTACTCTTAGTGGAATACCCATACTATTAGCTATTTCTTTACATCTTTCGATTTGATCCTCTGTTATTACATCAACTACAGAAAACTTTACTTCTTTTATGTTTTCCTTTGCTTCCTTTGCAAAACTTAAAAGCGAATCAAAGGCTTCTAGTCCATAAATAGGTTTTGAAATTTCATTATATTCCTCTTTAGATGGTGCATTCAAACTTATAGATACACAATCTACTATATTCTTTAACATTGGAGCTGTACTTTTTTTATAGATTAAATCTGAAAGACCATTTGTATTAATTCTTAACTTTATAGTACTAACAGATTTAATATATTTACATACATCAATAACTTCATTAATTCTCATTAAAGGTTCTCCATATCCACAAAAAACTATTTGAGAATACTTTGATAAGTCTTCCTTTTTTAATTCATTTATAATTTCTTCTACTGATGGTTCTTTTTCAAGCCATAGACTACCACTATTTTCTACTGAATCCCCTTCTTGTCTTATACAAAATACACAGTTACACGGACATTTGTTTGTAATATTTATATAAAGAATATCATCTATAGTATATAAAATATTCATTTAAAAATTCCCCCTAAAAATTATAAAATATCAGAATGTATTTTTTTAGTTATATGAACCTTATCTAAGGCATATGCAAAGATTACAAATGCAATACCACTTCCTATAGGTTGTATAAAGTTCATTAAAAGTGCTGCAAAAGCAACTTTAAAATTGCCAAACATAATTCCAGAAGCCATATAATAACCCAAAACCCCTACTATACCTGCTAAAAATATAGCGCATACATTACGTTTACATAACATCCTAGTATTTTTAGATGTAAAAAATAAAACTAAAATAGGTTTAATTATTATTGTAGGTATAACCCATACAGCCCCGCCTGGAGATAAAAGATCTGAAAGTCCAGCTCCAACTGCAGATGCTATCATTGCATATGGTGTAGGTAAAATACAGGCTGCAAGATATATGAAAGCATCTCCTATATGAATATACCCCCCATTAATTCCAGTTGGTATATGAAATAAAAATGCTGTTGTTACATATATAAGTGCAGCAAACATACTTGTAAATACCAATAATTTAGTTTTCCTAGAAGTATTACTCATTTACATAATCAACTCCTTTAAAAAATATTCAAACATAATTCCATCATTTCTATCTGTATCAAATTTTGATGTATATTCTATTGATTTAGATATAAACTCTGTAGCCTTTTCTATACATGATTTAAGATTATATCCATTTAAAATCATTCCACAAAGTATAGATGAAAATATATCTCCTGTACCACTATAAGATTTTTTATTGTAATTTGAACTTATAATAAAGCTCTCATCTTTTTCACTATCATAAGTTAAATTTGAAACTGTATTATCTTTTACTATTCCTGTTATAACTACTTTTTTAGGACCTAAATAAGAAATCTCCTTTGCAACCTGTTTAAAATATTCTATGTCTTTAGTAATATTTGTGTAGTCTTTATTTGTTAACAGCAAACTTTCCGTAGCATTGGGAGTAACTACATCTGCAAGTCTAACTAAGTCCTTCATTTTATTACACATGCTCTCTGTGTAGGTACTATAAATAACCCCATTATCCGCCATTACAGGATCTATTACAATTAAAGACTCCTTATGTTTTTTTATAAAATCTAATACTATATCAATTTGTTTCTCTGACCCTAAAAATCCACTATATATTCCTTTTAATTGAACGTTAAGTTTGTCCCATACTTTTTCATACTTAATCATCTCATCTGTAAAATCCAAAAATGTAAATTCAGGATAACCCGTCTGAGAAGATAATATGGCAGTTGGAAAAGGACATGGTGTTAATTTTAAACATGAAAGTATAGGTATAGCTACAGTTAAAGAACATTTGCCTATACCTGACATATCATTTATAACTGCTACTCTATTATTCAAAAAATCGCCTCCCTAAAACACTAAAGAAATAATACCACGATTTTTAATTTTTGCAAACTGTACCGGTACATTTATAGCACAAAAAAGACAGTAAAAACTAACTAAGTTCTTACTGTCTTTTTAGAATTATTTAATCTATCTTACCCTATTTTCCTAAATCTTCTTTTCTAGAATAATAATAAGTATGAAGATATTCCTCTGCAACTTCACTTAAAGGAGCATTAAAAAATTTATCATACACCTCTTTAATAGTAGGATTTTCATGACTTTGTCTTAATTCCATATTATTATCTCTATTATATATAGAATCTATTCTACACTCTAACATATTTGCCCTATCAGTTATAATACATTTAGGTTGTCCACCTCCACCAATGCATCCACCTTCACAGGCCATTACTTCTATAAAATCAAATTGATCTTTTATATTATCCCAATCATCTAATAACTTTCTTGCATTTGCAGTTGTATGCACAACACCTAAATTTAATAATCCTGCACCTGGAATAAACACTTGTGCTTTTTTTACTCCGCTTAACCCTCTTACATCTTTAAAAACAGCTAATTCCTTAGGAGCTATATTATTAGTTATAAAATAATAAGCACTTCTTACAGCTGCCTCCATAACTCCTCCAGTATTTCCAAAAATCACTCCTGCTCCAGAACCTTTTAAATCATCATAATTCTTATCTTCTAGATCTTTTATATCAATATTTTCTTCTTTAAGCCATTTAGCAAGTTCTCTAGTAGTTATTATTTTGTCCATATCTCTTATATCTGAATTTCCACTATTTCTACCACTTGAATTAAATTCATCTCTAGTTATTTCAAACTTTTTAGCCGTACATGGAGTAACCGCTACAGAATAAATATCCTCCATATCTATATCTAATTTTTTAGAAAAATAAGACTTAATAGTAGCTCCTTGCATAAGTATAGGACTCTTTGAAGTAGATAAATTTTTTATTCTTTCAGGATACCATGTTTCAACGAACTTTACCCAAGCTGGACAACAACTTGTAAACATAGGCATTTTTTCTTTATTAGAATCTTTATCTTGAATTCTTTTAATAAATTCATTAGCCTCTTCCATAATAGTTAAATCTGCCCCAAAAGTAGTATCAAAAACATACTTAATACCTAGTTTTTTTAATGCCGCTACAAGTTTTCCCTCTACAAATTCTCCAAAAGGCATTCCAAAGGCTTCTCCTAATCCTACTCTAACAGAAGGTGAAGTTTGAATAATTACAGTTTTTTTACCTTCTTTTAAAACTTTTCTTACATCCTCATAATCATATCTTTCCGTTATTGATTCCACTGGACAGACATTAGCACACTGTCCACAATTTATACATATAGCTTTGTCCCCTGTTTTTATTAAATCATAAAATCCTGCTACGGATTGTTTCTCTCTACAGACAGTTTTACACATACCACACTTAATACACTTACTTTCATCTCTCATAATTGATGGATTATCCTTTTCTATAGGAACCCTAATATCTGTAAATTCGTGCATATAATATCCCCTTTAGTATTAATATCTATTTTTATATAATAACAATTATTTGCTAACAAGAATTATAACACATAAAAATATTGGAAACTAGTATTTTCACAAAATAATTTAGTAATTTATAATTAATTAAGTAAAATTTTTCTTTAATTCCTTTTTAAATATTAAATTAAACTAGTCTATTAACATAAAGTAAGTATTTAGAGTTTTTTATGATATATTAACATATAAACAATAATTGAAAAAATCTGAATATTATGTTAACATATTTAACAAGTTATAAATAATTTTTCTTATATATTTATAAAAATGAATAAATATTATATATGAATCAATTGGAAAAGAGGTACTTATCATGGCTTTCTATGTAACAGCATTTTTAATAGGAATAATGTTTACTTTCTTATTTATGGGCTTTTATAAATTTATAAAAAAGCAATATAATAATACTTTTGTAAACATTTTATTAAGTGAAAAACTTATGGAATTACTTAGTAAGAAAAATATAGGTAAGGAACAACATAATAAAATTACAATTTTATTAATTATTAAAATTATTTTATTAAGCTTGTTTTCAATAATGTTTTTATATAAATTTAAATCCAATGATATAGCTCTTAAGTACATATTAGTGGTTTTGATATTTATGATACAATTTATATTTAATGAACTTGTATTAAAGGTATGTTATAGTGATGAAAATAGATATTAAATAAAAAGGTTATACGAAAATAATTTTTATTATTTCCGTATAACCTTTTTAGTCATCATTATATTCTAAAATATCTCCTGGTTGACAATCTAATTCCCTACAAATGGCTTCCAGTGTAGAAAATCTAATTGCCTTGGCCTTATTATTTTTTAAAATTGATAAATTTGCATTAGTTATCCCTACTTTTTCAGCTAACTCTTGAAGGGAAACTTTGCGTTTAGCCATCATAACATCTAAATTTACTATTATTGACATAACATATTTCCCCTTCTTATATGGTAAAATCATTCTCTTCTTTATATTTAATAGCTTCTTTAAATACTTTAGACAAAATCAGAATAAAGATTCCTGCAAATATAAAGATTATAAGTTCAGTATCCGTATGAATTCCTTTGGAATCTATATAAATAAATCTATAAGTATCTTTACCTAGATTAGCAATAAAATTACCTAAATAACAAGCAGCTATTATAAAACATTCTATTGAAATTTTATTTAAAGATTTTACATTCTCCCATACAAAAGGATTCCCCTTAGTCAAAGTAATCATTATTTTCTTTAGTTGAAAAACGATTAAAAATATACATACTATTCCAATGGTCAATAATGTGGCTACTATACATGTATTTAACTCTAAATTTTTAACATCTCTGAAAAAAGTATTGTAATATACTGTAATAGTCATAAAAATACCAAAAATTAAAATAAGGTTTAAAGAAACTTCTACTGCTTTACATAATTGTTTTTTATCCAAACATTTCATAATACTATTTCACCGCCTTTTTGCAAACAAATATCATAAATATTTCAAGTTAATACTATCATAGCTATTATTGATTTGCAATATTTGTTTATTGTTTGTCGATAACATAATATTATGATTTAAATATTTTAACTTATATTAAGAAAACTTTATTTTTATAACTAATATTATTTTTTGTTTAATTTATTTGTAAAATAATTATATTCATACCAATGAGTTATTTTTATTTTATTTAATCCTTTCCATTCTTTATATTCTTTTTCAGAAATTAACCCCATCCTATGTGCTTTTCCAATTTCATTATAACAATCTGCAGAAAGCATAGTTAAATAGTTAAGATCTATCTTTGCAGAAGATGTATATAAATTAACATTATTTTTTACTATAAAAGCGTCTAAATTCAAGAAATTTATAAATACATACATAATACATCCTAAAACTATTGTTGGTTTAAATATATTTATCTTTTTCCAAATAAACAATAAAAGTAATATTAATATTATACCTAAAAATATAGTAAATACAGTTACTAAAATTCTTAAACGTGTAAATCCAAAAGCCTCAGTATATAACTTCATTTTGTATAATGCCGAAATCATCATGTTAAAAGTTAAAAGAGTAATTAATGAATATATTCCTAAGAGTATTCTATTTCCTACTGGTGTTTTTATTTTAGTATTGCTTTTTATAAATACTATAGAAACTACATTTATAAATACTATAAATACCAATTGAAAAAATCCTTCTCTTGCATATTCAGCATAATTAAAACCTTCTGGTAAAACCCTACCACCATATAAATAAGTAACTTGAATTTTAGTAAATATAATATATAGCGCAGATATTAAAGAAAGAAGAGTAATAATAGTAATACTGTTAAATTTGAAAATATTATTTTCTCCTGCTTCTTTTCTTTTTAATTCACATGTAAAACTACTGTATAATCCAAAAATAAATATAGTAAAGAGAATGCTAAGTATTACTCTAGGAAGTATATCATTAAAAAACCTATTATTGATATCAAAAGAAAGGTTACTTAAATAATAAGCAAAAATTCCATCAGCTCCACATAATATTTGAGAAAGCACTATAAGTATAGGAATTGCTAAAAGTAATCCTATCAATATAGATATAAATTTATTAGAGGCATCTTTTATATCCCCTTTTTTAAATAAATTTTTAGTTATAAATGGAATATCTAAACTATTTAATAATGATTCTTTAAAGATTCTGTTTAAAAGAATTGAAACAAAGCTTCCAAATTTAAATTCTATATTATCATAAGTAAGTAAAATAAAAGATGAAATTATAGTAAGTGGTATAAGCAAAGTATTTAAAGCTCTAAATATGGGATTTGAGTATATCGCAAAACTTATAGATAAAATAAAACCTATACATAGAAAAAAATATCCTAATTTACTTTTATTTTTTATACCAATATTGAAAACAAAAACAATTATTAAAACTGCAATAAAGAAAGGATACCATATGCCCTTATAAGCTGTTATAAAATTATAATTTAAAATTCCTAAAAAAATAGATATAAAAAGAATTTTAAGTTTTAATTGAATTACCTCTTTAGAAAGATTGTCTTTCATTTTTAACTCCTCCTATAATTAACAAATAATATAAATTAAGATTAGCACATTCCTTTATGAAATACAATATATTTTTATTGTTTATCAATAAAAATATATTGTTTATTAGTTTACCTACTTATTTAGCTATATTATATTTGTTAATGGGAATATGTAGATTTTATATGACAAAATTATTATAATGTTGAAGTTGAACCACAAAATATATATGTAAAGCCTATTAGCATAAATCGTAAATCTAAAATAGAACCTTTTGAATCTATTATCAAAACACATAGATTCAAAAGGTTCTATTTAAATATTTATTATAAAGTTAAAGATTCCTCTTTTAAAAAATCATTATAATTTTCCATCTCAAATTCTAACTTTTCTTCACAATTTAATTTGTAGATTGCAACATTTGAAGTTTTAAATTGTTTCTTTAACCACCTTGTGGAGAATATCGCTTCAATCCTTTATTCCATAGTAATTTAATAATTACTGAAAATATCACTACCCAAGCTAATTCAATTTTAATATATAAACTAAGTTCAGACATATTATAGGTATTAGATAGTACCTTAGAAGGCACATAATATATGTACTGCATAGGTAAAATCAAAGAAACTTTTTGAATTATTTTAGGAAACATATTTATAGGTAAAAGTTGTCCTCCTAGTAAAAATGTTAGGTACATAATATTATCTCTAAGTGTTAGCACCTTACCAACCCAAAATGTACAAAGACCTATTACAAATTGTATTTGAAATAATAGTATAAATCCTAATAAACTTAATAAAGTACCTAATGTAAAATCTTTAAAATTAAAAGAGATTCCCATAAAAATCATAATTACTTCCACTAAGCCTGTTGCAAGTAAAAATTTTATTAAAAACTCACTAAACTTCTTTGAAAATACATATAAGGGATAACTTATTGGTTTTAAAATCCATAAACTTATATCTCCTTTATTAATTTCATTCCATACTTCATAAGTAACAATCATTGCAGGAAAACATGAAAGTTGAATTATATTTATAAAAACAAAATACTTACATAAAGATGTAGATGTATATGATAATACCTTTGTATTTTGTAGAGAATATTTCCAAAATAAATAAATGACAAATACTTGAATAGGTATAGCTAATAAACTATACAAAAAGTCTATAGAAAAATGCTTGTAATCCTTTAATGTTAGTAATGAACTTCTAAAATATTTTTTCATAATTATCACCTACTTAAGATCCTGTGGATTGATATTTTAGCAAAGCTCTTTTTAAAACTATTCTGAAAATTATAAACCAAAATACAAATAACATAATAGAAATTATTATTATATATAGGACATTGTCTACCTTTCCTAAAAGTATTTTAGCTGGATATGTTGCAAGTAAACTTATAGGAAAAACATATGTTAAAAGATTAATCATAGTAGTATTAAATATGTCAATGGGATAATCTTTAGCAATATCTATAGAAAATATGATATCCCGAAGAGAACTTATCCTTCCTACCCAAAAACATAATATAGATATGGTTCCATACATAAACCTTAATGCAAAAGTACCAATGAATATTAAGATTAAAGCTGGTACTATATTGTGTAAAGCTATATTTCCTGCAATTTTAGCAACTAAAATTATAGCTAGTCCAACTATAAATTCTGCAATAACCCAAAAAATAAAGAACTTTTCTGCCATAATGGAAAATATAAGATTAACAGGTCTCATAAGAAACTTATCTAAATCACCAGTTAAAATAACTTCTTCTATATCACGAAAACCAAAGGTTAGTTGAGATACAGAACTAGATATAGTGCCACATCCTGTTAAAATAAAAATCTCATATTTATTCCAATTTGTATAGGAAACACCAAGGTTCGTTATGGAAGTCCAAAAAAGCCATATAAATAATACTTGAAAACTTAAAGCAATAATTTTCATTAAAATTTCAAAAGGAAATTGCCCTAAATCTGCTATAGAGAGTTTTGTATATCTAATTATTAATCTAAAATATCTATTTATAGTATTCATATAAGATATCCTCTAAAGAAGGTACTTCCTTTTTAAAATTAATATTTTCTCCAACTTTTTCAAAACTCTCATTAAGGAAATTAGGAAGTTCATTATAAGGCATTACAAACTTAAAGTTACTTTCAGATTTATCTCTATAAAAACTTGATTTAGTTAATATTTCATTAGTACTATTTCTTTCTATATATATCACTACTGTATTTTTTAGGATTGTGCAAAGTTCATCCTTATTTAAATTAAGTTGGAGTTCTCCCTTATTTATAAAAACGATTCTACTGCATAGTTTTTCAATGTCATGTAGATCATGGCTTGTTATTAATATAGTTGAATTATTTTCTTTAGAAATATCATATAATATATTTCTTAAACTTTGCTTGGATAGAACATCTAGTCCTATAGTTGGCTCATCTAAAATAATTAATTTAGGATTATGTAATATTACTGCTAAAAGTTCACACTTTATTCTCTGACCAAAGGATAGTTTACGTACGGGCTTGTTTATAAGTGATGTAACGTCTAAACTATGTGCATATTTTTCAAGTCTATAATTAAAATCCTCTGTAGAAATATTATAAATATCCTTCATTAAGTACAAGGATTCTATTACAGGTAGGTTGTACCATAAGGATGACCTTTGTCCAAACATTACACCTAATTCATAACATAATTTTTTTCTGTTTTTAAAAGGATCTTTAGAAAGTACTCTTACTTCTCCATTACTGGGATTTAAAATTCCACATATTAATTTTATAGCAGTACTTTTTCCTGCACCATTAGGCCCTACTAATCCAACAATTTCTCCTTCTTTTATATTTAGTGATAATTTATTTAATGCTTTTACTGTAGTATTGTTATAAAAATATTCCTTACTTAAATTTGTAGTTTCTATAACATTCATTGTAATATACCTTTCTTTTTTATTTTTAGCTAAATTTTGCAACAGTGTTTATAATATATAAGTTTTTAGGTATAGTGACTTTATCACTCCACTTAGAAATTTATATACAAATTTAAAAAACAACCGTAAATAATTAACCGAATATTCAAAACAATAATTATATTTCTACATTATATCACAATTTATTCTAGTTATGTTATATATTTCTTAAATATTCTAAAGCTTTTTTTGTTGTTAATGTCAATTTTTCAGGAAGCTTATTTAAAGAAAACCACTTTACCTCTAAATGTTTTTCTGGTTCTACATTGCGAACTTCCCCATTTTCAATAGTAGTTAAAAAACTAGGTGCAACCCAATGTGCATTTTCGTTTTTAAGTATGTGATTAGTAACTCCTAAAAGTTTTACAACCTTCACATCAACATCCAATTCTTCCTTTACCTCTCTTATAATAGCCTCTTCTAAAGTTTCAAAGAATTCTACCTTCCCTCCTGGAATAGACCAAAATCCTTTTTCAGGTGACTTATTTCTTAATAACAATAGTAACTCTTTATTTTCATTAAGAATTACAGCACCTACTCCCACGCCTATATAATCCTTACCTTGTATCATAATTTCTTCTCCCCCTTTTTTAATCTTCTAATATTTATAATACTAAAAAATAAAAATAGGGACAAGTTATTCACTTATCCCATACTAAAAAGTTATTTCAAAAACAAATTTTTATTCTTAGTACTATTTATAAACAAGATAAATTAATATTTTATAACTAACATATTTAAAACTTAGTCTAATATTTAAACATACATCTCCAAGTTTCTTTTCCTACTATTCCATCTATAGCTAAATTAGTTCCATATTTTCTGTTACACTCTCTTTGCCATTGTTTAACTCTTTCTTCTGTTTTAGGACCAAAAATTCCATCTATACTAGTGCCAACTCTCCATTGAATCCATCTAGTTGCATATTCGTAATGTGGAAATTTAACTCCATCGGTAGGATAACTTCTAATTTCTTTTATGGCACCCCATGTTCTAGTCCCTGCAATACCATCCTCTGATAATCCCATTAAGGATTGAAATCTTTTTACTGCATCAGTAGTTCTAGGGCCTTGAATACCATCTACAACTAAATTAGCATTTATTAATGAGTTTAATTGAGATTGAAGATCTTTAATTGAGCCACTTGCTGAAGGACTTCCACCACCTGGTTTATTACCTTCAGGTATATAGTCCTTACCTGCACAACTTTCTATAAATTTTATACAATTAGATTGCATTTCATCTAGAGACCAAACTCCAGTATTTTTAAAATCATATTTTTTATATTCCATATATGAATTATAGCTGACATTATAAGATTGGATACTTGGATATATTGGTTTATTTAGTCCATATCTTTTATGATCTGAAAGCATCCTATCAATACATCTACTTACAGACCATTCCATTTCACCCCAATAAACTTGAGGACTTGCAAAATTACAGTATTTGTTGAAAACTGAATAAGGAATATCTGTATGATAAGAAACTATAGGAAATGAAGAATACCCTATAAGCTTAGAAGGATGACTATTTCTTACCCTTCTACATATTTCTTCAGCTTGTTTAAACTTATTAGCAACATCTACTTCGGGATCGAAGATATAATAATCAGAAATATTTAAAGCCTCTATAATTAGATTAGACTCTTCAGTTATATGATTAAAGTAGTTATATCCCCAAGTTCCTACTCTAAATCCTGCATCTTTAAAATTTCTGTAATATCTTCTATAACCTTCTTTAAAGTTTATTCCTCCACCAATGGGACCTGAACCTTCGTGATATTTAATACATACATCTTTTACTCCCATTGATTTTAATCTTTCGATTAAACCATTTATTCCTCCATATTTTCTTACTTGGTTTTCTAACTGCCATATCCAAATGAACATTTAACCACTCCCATATCTTTTGTTAATAACTACTACTATATAAATATATTTAACTTGTACGATTTTTGTTACTTTTAATAGTTTATAGGCGAATTTTATTGGTATACTCTTATACTTGTACTCAACAAAAGAATGATTACACTTATAAAAATTATATCCTTATAAAAAAAGAATGTACTTTGAAATGATTCTTAAAAATCTTTTCAAAATACATTCTTGTAATTTTTAAATATTATTCATGTAATAAGTGCCTTAATCTTTTTGTATTTTTCTTCTGTCATGCAAATAAACTACCATTGCCATTCCAATAATTAAAATATCCCCTAAAATACTTAAGGTATCTGGAATTTCTCTCCATATGAAAAATCCTATAATAGCTGAAAAAACAATATTAGTATAATTATATATGGCAACTTCAGATGCAGGTGCATATTTATAAGAATATGTTAAGGCAAATTGTGCAATAGCAGCAAAGACACCTGTTAAAATTAAATATAACAATTGAAGTTTTGTTAAAAACACAAAGTTAAGTGCTACAAAAGGAAGTACACCTAGTACAGAAACTAAAGAAAAATAAAAAACTATTGTACATGGGTCCTCTTTATCTTTTAAATATCTAACTATAGTATATGCTCCACCTGCAAATGCCGCTGATAAAAAGCCTGCAAGGGCAGGAATAATACTTAAATTCCATTGTGGTTTTATAACTAATACAGCCCCTATAAAAACAACAATCATTGAAATTACCTTCATAGATGTAAGTTCTTCTTTTAAAAATATAATAGCAAATATAGTTATAAAAAATGGTGACAGTTTATTTAACATAGATGAATCTGCCAATGGTAAATGAGCTATAGAATAAAAATACATAGTCATTCCAGTAAGCCCTAATAAAGCTCTTGCTAAAAGATATTTTTGATTTTCCCTTTTACCAAACATAGGCGCTTTATTTTTTTTAAGCATTGCAAAAGCAATAAATAAACTAACCAAATTTCTAAAGATAACCTTTTCGAAAACAGGAACCTTTCCTGCTAATTTAACCATAACCGCCATAAACGCAAAAGATAAGGCAGATAATAGCATAAATAATACAGATTTTGACTTATTGCTCATATAATCCCCTTCTCATTTCGATTTTTATATAAATAATTTAAACATATTTACAGTATACCATATTTATAGAATGCATGTTTTTCTTTATTTTATTACTAAATTATTGCCCTTACATTTTTATTCATATCATATTAATTTATATATAATTAAAATGTTCATTTTAAAGTTATTTATACATAATTCATATTGCACAACATAACTTTTAAAATTTAGAATAAACAGATACAAGATAGTTTTGAATCTAATTACTATTGGTATTATGATAAATTAAAATTTTAATATAACATAGTTAATAAAAATCACTACCATACTTTAAAAATTGCATGATAGTGATTTTTTTATCTAATACTCATATATTGTTGAAATATTTTATCTCCGATTTCCTCATTTATATCCTTTATTTTATTTAAATAAACTAATGCACTTCCACTATATTCTTGATGTTCACCAAATAAAATGATCTCATAACAACTTCTTAAAACATTTATTATACAATTATCATAATGATTTTCTTTACAACTTCTACATTGTTTAAGAATATCACTTATACCTGCTATTATATCTTGCTGTTCGTATATTTTAGTATCTATACTTGGTATATTTTCAAAACCACTTTCCACATATGTTACATCATCTTTAAAACATCCATTTATACATTTTTTAGAATAACCAATTAAGCATTTTTCTTTATTACATGTATTACATCTTTCTTCTGTTAAACAAGAGTTTCCTAAATTTTTTATAATAGTATTAAAGTTTATTTCATTATTCGCAATCCCCATAATAAATCCCCCAATAAATTAAATTTTCTTCGTTTAATTAATATTAATTATTAAATAATATCAATTATACTTTATTCTTCTATAGATTTCAAGGATTTTTTAATATTTTATGGTATAAATTTTCTTTTATTTATTGTAAAATTAAATAATAAACTTCTGAAATTATATTAATACTACATATTATAAGAGGTGAAAATTTATGAATAAAAGCAAAAAAGTTATTTTTTCTTTATTAGGTATTATAATTGGAGTTATGGCTTTAATAGGTATAGCGTACTATTCTTTCTTTTATCCAAAAACTTCAGTGAAATCTATAAACTCTGATATTACCCTAAACGATAAAAGCTTATTAAAAAAATTCATTCCCAATGATTTAAAATTTTCTCTAAAAGAAATAGATGTTAAATCCAATACATACTTTACTGAGGATGAAATAACTGATCTACTTATAGTAACTATAGATCAAAATCCTAAGCTTAAAGAATTAATACAAGGGTTAAAGGTTAAAATTGAAAATGAAAATATAAATGTATATTCACATATAAAATATAAGGGAATTCCTATAGAAGCAAAATTAAATTTCACAGCGGAAAGTAAAGATGGTAAAGGAATATTACATTATAAAAAAGGTAAAATAGGCTTTATGTCTATTCCAAAAGAAACCATATTTTCTGATTTAGAAGATACTCCTATATTAAAATTTCATAAATCAAAAGGTGACATATTATTATCCTTTGAAGAATTACAAGGATTAAAAATTAAAGTTACAAAGATAACTACAGAAAACAAAAAAATCAATATAACTTTTGAAGGTAAAATGAATCTATTTAATAGACTTAAATAAGAGTTGAAAAACCTAGTTCTATAAATTATAGACTAGGTTTTTTTCTTTTAATCATATGTTTTTGTGGTTTTATAGTTACATCTGTTATAACCGTACCTTCTCTTTGATTTAAGATACTTTCCACTACATCTGCAACACACATAGGTGTTATAAAGCTGTCTTCTAAGTCACCTGTTTCAAAATTTGCGTTTCTATAAAAATTGCTTTCTGTCATGTCTGGATGTATTGTTATAACCTTTATACCTGTTTTTCTCGTTTCATCAAAAAGACTTTCAGTAAAATGAGATATTCCTGCTTTAGTTGCAGAATAGGCACATCCATAAGTGCTGGACATTTTTGCCGTAATAGATGAAACATTTATTATATATCCTTTAGTTTTCTTTAAGGTTCTTAAAAGTAATTGACATAGAATCATGGGTACCTCTAAATTTGTACTTACCATTTCGTGTATTTTTTTAGAATTCAATTCTTCATGTGGGCCAAAGTAACCCACGCCTGCATTATTTACTAGTATATATACTTCTTCTTGGTTTTTTATATTATTGATTATTTCTACTAACTTACTTGTCTTATTTATATCACATTGAAATTTTATAAAATTGGAGTCATTAAAATCAATTTTTGAAAAGTCTCTACCAATTCCATATACTTTATATTTCATAGAAATAAGTTTTTTTGCTATTTCAAATCCTATTCCTGAAGATGCTCCTGTAACTATTGCTGTTTTCAAAAAATCACCCCTAACCTCTATATGAATATTTTATCTTTAGCCACATATTGTTTAACTAAATCATAAACATAGGCTATAAGTTCCTTGGAATGTTCTTCATTATAGGTACACACTCCATTTTCTACATGAAAAGCATACGATAAAAGCTTACTATTTGGTTGTAACTTTTTCATTTTTTTAAAATAATCCTTAGATACTCTAAATACTCCTAAACTTACATCTAAGATTTTATCAGCAGAAATAGTATTAAAAGTAGTTTCTATACATTCTTTGTAATGATCTTTAAAATCTTTCACATATAATATAGGATCAAAACATACTCTAATAGTCCACCCTCTTTCAATGGCATCTTTTATACTATTTAATCTGTTTTTTAATGAAGGTGTTCCTTTTTCATAATTTTCAGTTATATATTCAGGTGAAAGTGTCCAAGCCAATATAACATTTTTTAATGGCTCTACATTATATATAGAACTAAAATTACAACTTTTAGTTCTTATTTCTATTTTTAAATTCGAATGTTTACTAGCAAATTTAAGCCATTTTTCTGTAAATCCTACTATATTTTCTAAGGCTAAAAGATCAGTATCATAGGACACACATAAATAAACAGGATGAATTTTCAATAACTCCTCTACCTCTGTAAAAATATCTTCTATATTTACAAAAATAACTATATTAGAAGAAGGATACATTCCCTGAAGATAGCAATACTCACAATTATACAAACAATTCATCATGGAAGATGTATAATAAAAATAATCATTTCCAAAGCTTTCACACATTTCAGCACCCTCATATACTAAATTACCCTCTTTATATGCTAATATAATTTTAGGTGATGTTTTTTGAATATAAAAGTTTTGATTACTTCTACAAAACATATCTTTATAATGTTTTATTTTTATTACTTTAGAATTATTGAATTTAGCTAATATCTTTTTAGTGTTTTCATTGTTTAAAGCTTTTTCTTCTACATAAACATGAGAAAAAGTCGGTAAAATATCTTTTCCTTTTATACATTCTTTAATTTTAATATTGTTATATAGATTTAAGTTTTTCACTAATTTCTCCAAAATACTTCTTCCCTTCATATTTAGATTTACATTCTATATCATAAAATGAAGTTAATTCTATATCTATCTTCTTATTTCTTATTTTATATCCCTTAAATAATTTTATAAGTTCTTCTTTCATTGAAGTAGATAATTTTAATTTACAACTTATAGAATCTATTAAATTTTTATCTTTCTCTGAAAGTATACTTTTAGGCTTTTTATAAAAATTATTTAATTCAACAAAAAAATTTAATAGCTTGTCTACATTATAAGAAATTAACTCAAATACCTTGTCCTTAGTTAAAAACTCTCCATCTAAATAGTCTGATACTACTTTTATACAGTAAATTTTATGGGGTGGTAGAAATATATTGGCTGCTTGAAAAAAGAATGCAGCTTCCATATCTATATATTCACCCTTTACATTCTTTAATTCTTTTTCATTAACTACTTTTATAAAACTCTCTATACTTCCCTCTAGAAAATCATGTGATTTAATCATATCTGGATAAAAGCATTTACGTGATAAGCTATCTATAACTTTATTACCTATAATAAGGTCTCCCCTAGAAACATTTTTATTTACAGTTCCACATATTCCTATATTGATAAAAGTATCATATTCTGAAATATTAAATTTACCTGCAATATAGGAAGTGGCTGAAAAAGCGTATACATTTCCTATTCCAGTTATAGTAAGTACAACATTATCTTTTTTAAATACCTGAAATTTTTTAATAGAATTATCCTTTTTCAAATTAAGCTTATCTATAATAGACTTTGCTTCACAATACATAGCTGTAAATACATATAACATAATATGTCACCTCACATCTTATATAATTCTATTATAACATTTAATTTTTGAAATAGTCTGAAAAATATAGTAAAAAAATAATAGTTTTTGTAATAAAAGTTAGATATAATTAATATAACTAATTTTTATAGGGAGATGAATGATTTGAAGTTAGGTACTTTATGCTATATAGAGAAAGATAATAAAATTTTACTTTTACATAGGATCAAAAAAGAACATGATGTACATGAAGGAAAATGGATTGGGGTAGGAGGAAAAATAGAGCAAGGTGAATCACCTGAAGAATGTATAATTAGGGAAGTTAAAGAAGAAACAGGCCTTATTATAAAGGCTCCTTTTTTAAGGGGAGTTATGACATTTCCTAAATTTAAAGATAATGAAGATTGGTACGTTTTTTTATATACTGCAGATAATTTTACAGGAAATTTAATAGATTGTACTGAAGGTATTCTTAAATGGGTCGATAAAGAAAAAGTCTTGGAAATGCTAAAATGTACCCTTTGTCAAGGACGTTTTAAAAAAGACTATATGATAAGATGATTTCTGTATTGAACAGGAGTCATCTTATTTAAGTTCCATTGG
>NZ_JAUSWN010000002.1:0-211712 GCF_030815255.1 Hathewaya limosa | reverse complement strand
TTTGTTCTGACTTAAGCATTACTTGCTAAGCATTTAATTTTTATTTCAAAAGAATACGAGTTGTTTATCATACTCTGTTTAATTTTCAAAGATCAATTTCTCACTTTCAACCGCTCTCACCAAGCGACTTACTTATAATATCAAATTTCTTTTTCTTTGTCAACAACCTTTTTTAAATTTTTTAATTTAATTTGTTGTTTTACTGCGTTGCCGCAGCGACAAGATATATAATATCATATAATTATACATCAATATTTATATATTTATTTATTTAGCCTGATTATGTTATTATTCCTCCTTTTTTCTTCTTTTTTATAGATATTTTGTTTATTGACACACTCGGAAAAGTTTTTACTTAAAAAGTCCTATTTAGACATAAATGCTAAAAAAGATATATAAAAAAACAAAGCTAGAGGAATTATTCCCCTAGCTTTAAATTCATTTATTCTTCTATTTCATTAATCTCATGTTGTTGGTCATCTTCACAAATAATTTTTGCTATTGCTACAATTATTTCACCATCACTAGTTCTCATTAATGTAACACCCATTGTGTTTCTTCCAGATGAAGATATGCCTGAAACATTTAATCTTATAGCAACACCACTATCGTTTATAAGCATTATCTCATCACTATCTTTTACTATTCTAGCTCCAACTAAAGGTCCTGTTTTTTCCGATACCTTATAAGTTATAACACCTTTTCCACCTCTGTGTCTCATTGGATATTCTGAAACTGAGGTTCTCTTTCCAAAACCATTTTGGCTCACTACTAGTAATTCTTCATCCTCTTTAGCAACTTCCATGCCAACTGCAATATCTCCATCTCTTAAAGTCATTGCTTTAACACCTGTTGCGGATCTACCCATGGCTCTTACATCACTTTCATCAAATCTTATAGAATAACCATTCTTAGTTATAAATAAGATTTCACTTTCTCCATTGGTCATCCTTACCCCTATAAGTTCATCGTCTTCTCTTAGCTTAATGGCTATAACACCATTTTTTCTTATAGAAGAATATGCAGACAATGATGTTTTCTTAATAATTCCATTTTTAGTTCCCATTATTAAGAATTTATCTTCTTCAAATTCCCTTACTGGTAATACTGCTTGAATTCTTTCATCTTGATCCAATGGTAATATATTCACTACATTCATTCCCTTTGCAGTTCTACCAGCTTCAGGTATTGTATATACCTTTAAAGCATATGCTCTTCCCTTATTAGTAAAGAATAACAAGTTATTATGTGTTGATGTTATAAATATATGTTCTACAAAGTCATCTTCCTTTGTGGTCATCGCTTGTATTCCTTTTCCACCTCTTCTTTGAGAACTATAAGTATCTGCTGGTAATCTCTTAATATAGCCATTATGAGTTAATGTAATTACCATATCCTCATCATCAATTAGATCTTCTATATTAATGCCTGCTTCAATTGAATTAAGATCTATATTAGTTCTTCTTTCATCACCAAATTTTTGTTTTATTTCTAATAACTCTTCTTTAATGATATTTAGAACTAATTGTTCATCAGATAAAATTGCTTCTAAATGAGCTATTAATTTTATTAATTCATTATACTCATTTTCAATTTTTTCTCTTTCAAGACCTGTAAGCCTTTGAAGTTTCATATCTAAAATAGCTTGAGCTTGTTTTTCTGATAGATTAAATTTATTCATTAAACCATCTTTAGCCTCTGCTGCTGTTTTAGATGATCTAATTAAAGATATTACAGCATCAATATTATCTAATGCTATTTTTAATCCTTCTAAAATATGAGCTCTATCTTTAGCCTTTTCTAATTCAAATTGAGTTCTTCTTCTTATTACTTCTTCTTGGAACTTAACATAGTTTTGTAGGATCTCTTTTAAATTTAAAATCTTAGGTTCACCATCTACTAATACAAGCATAATTGCTCCAAATGTATCTTGCATTTTAGTATGTTTATATAACCTGTTTAAAATTATATTTGCATTGGCATCCTTTTTAAGATCTATTACTATTCTCATTCCATCTCTATCTGATTCATCTCTAAGATCTGAAATACCATCTATTTTCTTTTCCTTAACAAGGTTAGCAATACTCTCTATTAATTTCGCCTTATTAACCTGATAAGGAAGTTCTGTAACTATTATTCTTTGTCTATTTTTATGCTCTTCTATTTCTGTTTTAGCTCTTACAAGAATTCTACCTTTACCTGTTTCATATGCACTTCTTATTCCTGATTTACCTAAAATAGTACCTGATGTAGGAAAATCAGGTCCTTGAATTATAGTCATTAAATCACTAATTGTAACTTCAGGATCATCTATAAGCATTATTATACCTTCTATAACCTCATTTAAGTTATGAGGTGGTATATTAGTTGCCATACCAACTGCTATACCAGATGCTCCATTTACTAAAAGATTAGGAAATCTTGAAGGTAATACTACTGGTTCTTGTTCTTCTCCATCAAAGTTAGGCATAAAATCTACTGTCTTTTTATTTATATCTCTTAACATTTGTGCAGTAATTTTATCCATCTTTGCTTCTGTATATCTCATTGCAGCTGCAGAATCACCATCAACAGAACCAAAGTTTCCGTGACCATCTACTAGTGTATATCTAATAGAAAAGTCCTGAGCCATCCTAACTAAAGCTTCATAAACAGAACTATCTCCATGTGGATGATATTTACCTAAAACGTCTCCGACAATTCTAGCACATTTTCTATATCCTTTTTCAGGTGTTAATCCAAGTTCATGCATAGAATAAAGTATTCTTCTATGAACCGGCTTTAATCCATCTCTAACGTCTGGCAAAGCACGGCTTGCAATTACACTCATAGCATAATCTATATAAGACTTCTTCATCTCATGTCTTATATCAACCTGTGAAACTT
This sequence comes from Hathewaya limosa, assembly GCF_030815255.1. Taxonomy (NCBI): domain Bacteria; kingdom Bacillati; phylum Bacillota; class Clostridia; order Eubacteriales; family Clostridiaceae; genus Hathewaya; species Hathewaya limosa. The sequence goes on along the minus strand of NZ_JAUSWN010000002.1, from coordinate 208,826 downwards.
TCCCGGTATTATTCATTAATTACACCTCTTCTTAACTTTAATCCATATCTTAATTACATACGTAAATTATTTTTCTATCTAAATATCTAAATTCTTAACTGATTTAGCATTCTCTTGTATAAATTCTCTACGAGGTTCTACTTTGTCTCCCATCAATATAGTAAACATCTCATCCGCTGCCATAGCATCTTCTATAGTAACTTGAAGTAAAATTCTATTTTCTGGGTTCATTGTAGTTTCCCATAATTGTTCAGCATCCATCTCTCCAAGACCTTTATATCTTTGGATTTGAGTATTTTTATCTTTACCACCTATTTCTAAAAGCAAGTTTTCAAGTTCATTATCATTATATGAATAATAGTCCTTTCTGCTTTTTGTAACTTTGTATAATGGTGGTTGAGCAATGTATATATGTCCTTCTTTTACTAATTCATTCATATATCTGTAGAAGAATGTTAATAAAAGAGTTCTGATATGAGCACCATCAACATCGGCATCGGTCATAATAATTATTCTATTGTATCTTATCTTTGATAAATCGAAATCTTTACCAATTCCTGCTCCTATAGCTGTTATTAAAGATCTTATTTCCTGTGAACTTAACATCTTATCTAATCTTTGTTTTTCTACATTCATTATTTTACCTTTTAGAGGCAGTATAGCCTGAAATGCTCTATTTCTACCTTGTTTTGCAGAACCTCCTGCTGATTCTCCTTCGACTAGATAAACTTCACACTCTTCAGGATTTTTAGATGAACAATCTGCAAGCTTTCCTGGTAATGATGTACTTTCAAGAACTGATTTACGTCTAGTAAGTTCTCTTGCCTTCCTTGCTGCTTCTCTAGCTCTTGCAGCACCTAATGCTTTATCAACTATGATTTTTGCTACTTGTGGGTTTTCCTCTAAGAAATATCCAAAAGTTTCACTGAAAATAGAATCTACAATTCCACGCATTTCACTATTTCCAAGTTTTGTTTTTGTTTGTCCTTCAAACTGAGGTTCTGTAAGTTTTACTGATACTACAGCAGTTAACCCTTCTCTTATATCATCTCCAGATAGATTTTTATCGCTTTCTTTTAAGAAACCAAATTTTTTAGCATAATCATTTAAAACACGAGTTAATGCAGTTTTAAATCCTGCTAGGTGTGTTCCACCTTCCACTGTATCTATGTTATTAGCAAAAGAATATATATTCTCTGAATAAGAATCATTATATTGCAGAGCTAATTCAACCATAGAACCATCCTTTTCCCCCTCAACGTATACAGGTTCAGGATGAAGATTTTGTTTGTTTCTATTTAAGTACTGAACAAAAGATTTTATTCCACCTTCGTAATGAAACTCTGTTACTTTTTCATTCTTTTCAAAGTTAAGTATTATTCTTATTCCTTTATTTAAAAATGCAAGTTCCCTTAATCTTTGAGATAGTATGTCATAATCAAACTCAATTTCCTCAAAAATTTGTGGATCTGGATCAAAATAAACTTTAGTTCCATGCCCTTCAGCCTTACCTATAATTTGTACATCGGTTACCACTTTACCTCTTTCATATTCCTGAGAATATACATTACCATCTCTAGTAACCTCAACCTTACATGATTTAGATAATGCATTAACAACTGATGCACCAACACCATGTAAACCTCCAGAAACTTTATATCCTTCTCCACCAAACTTACCACCTGCATGAAGTACTGTCATAATTACTTCTAGGGTAGGTTTTTTTAATTTAGGGTGCATTCCTACTGGAATACCTCTTCCATCATCTGTTATTTCAACAGAATTATCCTTATGTACTTTTACCTCTATGTTTTTACAATACCCTGCTAATGCTTCATCAATACTGTTATCAACGATTTCATAAACTAAGTGATGTAAGCCTCTTAAACTAGTACTTCCTATATACATACCTGGTCTTTTTCTTACAGCTTCCAAGCCTTCTAATACTTGTATTTGACTTTCATCATAAATTTGATTATTACTCATTGTTTCCTCCTAACTAAGTTAAAAGATGTTATAATAATTATTTCTTTATACGATAATACTAAAGGTCATAATAAAAATTTTCAGTTCTCTTACATAGGGTTGTTGAGGATATAGGAGATAAAAATATTTTACTCTTTTTATTAACCTCCGCAACCACGAAAGATTTCGGTTTTTCTTTTGTAATTCTTTCTACAAAACCATCTTCTTCAGCTAAGCGTAAAAATTGAATTGTATCAGAACTGTACATAGTTGTTTCCATGTCGAATATACCAATAACATCCTTTATTGGAACAACTACATTTTCACCCAAATGCAAAAACATAAGTTTCCTCCTCAAAATCACCATTTAAACTTTTTCAGTTACCATACCCTCTAATACGTTAAAAATACGGCATCTCTCTAAATTTGTATATTTTTCAATTTCATTTATCCCTGTACAAGTTATAATAGTCTGTACTTCATTAAGTGAACTCAATATATATCTTTGCCTATTTGTATCAAGTTCAGACAAAACATCATCTAACAAAAGTACAGGAAATTCTCCTGTAAGTTCTTTTATAATATACAAGGATGCAAACTTTATGGTAAGTACAGAAGTCCGTTGTTGCCCTTGGGAACCGTAAACCCTAGTATCTACCCCGTTAATTTCTATAGAAAAATCATCTCTATGAGGACCTATTGAAGTATTTCTATGATCTAAGTCCTTATTTCTATTCTTAACCAAAAGTGCATAAAGTTCATTTTGTATATCCTCTGTATTTTTAATAGGAGTTATATATTGGAATTTTATATTTTCCTTATCACAAGTTATCTCCTTATGAACTGTAGAACCCTTCTCATTCAATTTTTCTACATAATCTAATCTACTTTTAATTATTTTTGCACCTATATTACTAAGTTGAACATCGTAAATATCTAAAATACTCAAATCCTTAATTTTTTTCATAGCTGCATTTCTTTCACCTAATATTTTTTTATATTGTGAAAGATGATAAAAGTATCTTTTACTTAGTTTGCAAAGTTCTATATCCAAAAACTTCCTTCGGTAAGAAGGAGAATCTTTTACGATTTTTAAATCTTCAGGTGAAAAAATTACAGTATTTAAAACGCCCATAAGATCAGATAATTTTGTAATTTTAATAGAATTAATATTTACCCCTTTTTTTCCTTGTTTGAAAATCTTAAGTTCTATCTTTTTATCTAAAGGTTTTTTTTGTACGTAAACATTAATATAAGCCTCTTCACATCCCCATTTTATTAAATCTTTATCAGAATTAGTTCTATGAGACTTTCCAAGGCTACAGTAATAAATTGCTTCTAGGATATTTGTTTTTCCCTTAGCGTTGTCTCCTACAAAAACATTTACCCCATCACAAAACTTAATATATTGATTTTCATAATTTCTAAAATTGACTAACTGAATATCTTTAATATACATAAAAACACCTAAACTCTATTATATCATAAATTATATTTATCTACTATTATACCTAATTTAAATAATAAATTAATACCTGTAATTTCAAATTACAGGCGTTAATTTAGTTAGTTCCTAAAATTATTATATGACTTTATATTCTTCGTTATTAAAACTTATAATATCACCTTTATAAAGTTTTTTTCCACGTCTATCTTCAACTTCTCCATTTACCATAACTTCACCATCTAAGATATACATTTTTGCCTCTACTCCTGTAGAAACAATACTTGCCCATTTCATAAAGGCATCTAATTTTATAAATTCGGAACTAATTTTTATTTCTTCCATAAAAATTCCTCTTTCTATTTTGTATGTAAATTTAGTTTTCTAAAAGTCTTACTGGTAATAAAAGATAAGAGCAATTATCATTTTCCTTATTTTTAATAACACAAGGACTTATGCTACTAGAAAACTCCATAACAACTTCTTCCTCATCCATAATTTTAAACACATCGATTAAATACTTCGAGTTAAATGCAATTTTTAAAGATTCTCCTTGCAAAATAATTGGAACTTCTTCCCTAGCTTTTCCCAATTGAGAATTAGAAGTTATAATCATATTTTCATCTTCAACATCTAATTTTACAAGATTAGTTTTACCTTCTTTACCCATAAGAGATGCTCTTTCAATACTATTTAAGATATCACATTTTTTTACTAATACCTTTAAGTTATACTCTTTAGGAATTATGGATTCATACTTAATAAATTCTCCTTCTAAAAGTCTAGATATAACCCTAGTATTTCCAAGGTTAAATAAAATGTGGTTAGGTGTAAAGGTAATATGTGTTGGATTATCACTTTCTTCTAAAATTTTAGATACCTCATTTAATGTTTTTCCTGGAATTACAGCATTTATACTATTGGCACTATCTATATTTTCTCTTCTTAGAGCAACCCTATACCCATCAAGTGCTACTAAATTAAGTTTTCCATCTTTAACCTCAAATAAAATTCCGGTTAAAATTGGTCTAGTTTCATCTTGGGCAATAGCAAAAATAGTGCCTTTTATCATATTTTTCATTAGACCTTGAGGTATTGTAAAAATCATATTTTCATTTATTTTTGGTAAATTGGGATATTCATCAGCATTCATATGTATCAAAGTTGCAATAGATTTTAAACACTGAATAGTTATTGTGTTATTTTCCATAGATTCAACTAAAACTGGTGCGTTAGGTAATTTTCTTATAATTTCTCCAAATAATCTAGCATCTACAACGATTGTTCCTGGTTCTATAACATCAGCTTCTATCTTTGTTTCAATAGTAAGATCTATATCTGATCCTATTATTGTTAGTTCATTATCCATTGCCTTAATGTAAATACCTTGAAGAACCGGCATTGTTGTTTTTCCTGTAATAGCTTTTTGAGCATTTGATATAGCTTCTTGTAATTTGCTTTTTTCTACTGAAAATTTCATATTTAAAAACCCTCCTTATCAACAGGTTAAAATTTCATATAGATAGATAAGATATATATATTTTTTTAGTAGTAATAGTAATAGGGAGTGTGAATATGTGGATAACCCTATAGAACGGTTAGTACTAAACGAAAAACGAACAAAAATTAATGTGGATAAGTTAGTAATATTATTTTACTTTTATCCACAGTAATCCACAATAGTTTTTTATAAAATTTTTATCCACATAGTAATACATATATATTATAAACACATGTTAATTTTAGTCTTGTTTAATTTTTTTGCTTAAATCATTAATTACATTTTCAAGATTCTCATCTTTCTTTACCCCTGTAGAGATTTTGTCATAGGCATGAATAACAGTTGTATGATCTCTTCCTCCAAATTCTTCACCTATTTTAGGTAGGCTCATATCAGTTAATTTTCTACACAAATACATTGCGATTTGTCTTGGAAAGGCAATGTTTCTAGTTCTTCTAGATGATTTTAGATCTTCTATTTTTAAATTATAATAATTTGCTACTATATCTTGAATCAATTCTATAGTGATCTGTTTTGAATGCTTATTAGAAATAATGTCCTTTAACGCTTCTGCAGCTAAGTTAACATTAATTTGTTTGTTTGTTAAAGAAGAATATGCTACAACTCTAATTAAGGCACCTTCTAATTCTCTAATGTTAGATTTTATTTTATTTGCTATGTATACCATGACTTCATTGTCTATATTTAAATTATCAACATCAGCTTTTTTCTTTAAAATAGCTATTCTAGTTTCAAAATCTGGTGGCTGAATATCTGTAATTAATCCCCATTCGAAACGAGATCTTAGTCTATCTTCTAATGTTGGGATTTCCTTTGGTGGTCTATCACTAGATAAAATAATTTGCTTATTTGCTTCATGTAAAGTATTAAATGTATGGAAAAATTCTTCTTGTGTCCTTTCTTTACCAGCTATGAATTGAATATCATCTATAAGCAAAACATCAACATTTCTGTATTTATTCCTAAATTCTTCATTTTTATCATCTTTAATTGAATTTATTAGTTCATTGGTAAATTTTTCGGAGGTTACGTAAACGACTTTGCTTTTAGGATTATTTTGAAGAATATAATGACCTATAGCATGCATTAGGTGAGTTTTACCAAGACCTACACCTCCATATATAAATAGGGGATTGTATGCTTTGGCAGGGGCCTCCGCTACGGCTAATGAAGCTGCATGAGCAAATCTATTACTATTTCCTATAACAAAAGAGTTAAAAGTATATTTAGGATTTAATGTAGAAGACATTTCATCATTTAAATTTATATTTTTTCTTTCAGTATTTTCTTTTGTTTTTAAAGGGTCATTTTCCATAACATCTGATGTGCTAATAAGAAATTGTATCTCGTATTGTTTTGATGTAATCATTTTAATGGCATTACTTATTAAATCCTTATATCTAGTTTCTAATATTTCTTTTGTAAAATTATTAGGAACACGCAATTTTATAGAATTTTGGTGCAAACTTAAAGGAGTAATACTTTTTATCCATGTGTTAAAGCTTACTTCTGTTAATTCACCTTTAATGATATTTATAGTTTTTTCCCAAATTTGATTAAGTTGGATCTCCATTTTGTATCCTCCAGTACAAATAATTCGTTCTGAAAAGTTATATTTAAGTTATATTAAAGTGGCTCTCTTAACTCAGATTACTATTAGATTATAGAGATAACTGAATTGTAAGTGCTGTATAGTATATAAGTTTAGTTATTAATTTTCATTACACTGCATTAATTATATTGAAAATAACTTTGCAGAATAAAACAATTTATTAATAAATAAAAAGAAATTTTTTTGATAAACTTATGTAATAAACATTGTATTAACATAAAATAAACAAAAAAAGCTATGTTATTTAAATTTGTTGACAACATCATATTAAAATATTCACATGTTAGTAAAAATGTTTATAAATTAATGATATAATAAATTATCAACAAATATAAAAAAAAATTATCAACACCGTATTTTTGAATAAACTTATTAAAAATAGGTGAAAATATACAGCGTATTTAGAAAAGTATATATAGTATAACAAGTTATGCACATATTTGTCCACAACCTGTGTATAACTTTAAATTTTATTAATTTATCAACAACTCATATTAAATATATCAAAATGAGCAAGGGGATTCAAGAAGTTATCCACAAAAAGTTGATATATTTAAATAAATTTATTAACAAATATATTCCTGTAATAGTTATCTTGACATTATTAAAAGCTAAATATATAATTTAATAGTAATACCCTAAAATCAGTTAGATTGTTTAAAACGTTAGTTTCTATGGCAATAGATTACATATATTTAGACAGTAAACTTATTATTTTTTATGTAGAAACTATATTGTTATTTAAGGTAAAAGGGAAACACAGATTAATTTCAGTTAATCTCCCGATAAAATTCTAAAAAAGTAGAAGGGGGTGGATCGCATGAAAATGACATTCCAACCAAAAAAGAGACAAAGAAAAAAAGAGCATGGTTTCAGAAAGAGAATGAATTCTGCATCAGGAAGAAACGTTCTTAAGAGAAGAAGAAGAAAAGGTAGAAAAAGATTAACAGCATAAGGGCCGCTTTTGTGGCCTTTTTCTGCAGATGCAGAAAAATTTGTAGGGAGTTAGAAGCATGAACGAAATAAAAAAATACAAAATCAGAAAAAATTCTGAGTTTAGAATTGTATATAAAAGAGGAAAGTCTTTTTCTAATAAACTTTTAGTTCTATATGTAAAAAGAAATGGTACTAACTTTAATCGCCTTGGCATATCAGTAAGTAAAAAGGTGGGAAAAAGTGTAATTAGAAGTAGGGTTAAAAGATTAATCAGAGAAAGTTATAGACTTAATTCAAGTAACTTAAAGACGGGTCATGATTTTGTAGTAATTGCTAGAATTTCTTCCAAAGGACAAAAATATGATGACATAGAAAGAGCTTTGATAGATTTATTTAACAAGGCAGGATTGAAATAATATATGAAAAGAATTCTTATTTTTCTTATTAAATTGTATAGAAAATATATATCACCTTTAAAACCAGCTTGTTGCAGATTTTACCCTACATGTTCTCAATATGCTATTGAAGCTATTGAAAAATATGGAGCTTTAAAAGGTGGATTTATGGCAATAAAGAGAATTTTAAGATGTAATCCTTTTAATAAAGGCGGGTATGACCCCGTGAAATAAATTCTAGGAGGGACTTTTTCGGTGAGTTTTTTAGTAGAACAGATAGCTAAATTTTTTGAGTTTATACATAAGTTTGTTTCTGCTGGTGTTCATGATGTAGGATTATCTTATGGTTTAACTATAATAGCTATAACAATTTTAATAAAACTTATACTATTACCATTAAACTATAAGTCTACTAAATCTATGATTAAGAGTTCAGAAATTGCACCAGAAATGAAAAAAATTCAAAATAAATACAAAAACAATCCACAAAAAGCAAATGAAGAAGTTATGAAGTTATATAAGGAAAAAGGTGTAAATCCTATGTCAGGGTGTTTACCTCTTCTAATCCAACTTCCTATCTTGTATGCGCTTTATGGTGTTTTTAATAGTTTAACAGGTATTCAAGGTGCCGGGTTCCTATGGCTAAAGGATTTAGCTCAACCAGATAAGTTATACATTCTGCCTTTACTAGCAGGTGCTACTACTTATTTAACTAGTAAAGTTACACCTACACCAGCAGTAGATGAGGCTGCAAAAAAACAGACAACTACTATGAATATAACAATGACTATTATGATTACAGTCATGACAGTTCCACTAAAATCTGCATTAGGAGTTTACTGGGTAACTAGTAACATAATTCAGATTTTACAGAACCTCTTAATAATTAAGATGATTAAAAAAGAAGATAATTAAAATTTTAAGTTTGCTTTCAAAAGGTAGTATTAATAAGGAAGGCAGGTGTTTATAGTGAAAACCTTAGAGATTACTGGAAAAAATGTAGAAGAAGCTATAGAAAAGGCTTTGATACAATTAGATACAACAAAAGATAAAGTAGAAATTGAAGTAATAGAAAAAGGTTGTAAAGGTTTTTTAAACATACTAGGAACTAAACTTGCTAAAATTAAGGTTACGCTTAAAAAGGATTTTCAAAAAGAGGCAAGAGAGTTTTTAGAAAATGTATTAAAGTCTATGAATATTGAAGCCACAATAGATATAAAAGAGACAGAAGATAATCTATATATCAATCTTAATGGAAATGACATGGGAATACTAATAGGTTACAGAGGAGAGACACTAGATGCACTACAATATTTAGTGAGTCTTTCTGTAAACAAAGGTATGGAAGAAGGATATAAGAGAATAACTTTAGATACTGAAGGGTATAGAAAGAAAAGAGAAGAGACTTTAATAAGGCTTGCCGATAAATTAGCTAAAAAAGTTAAAAATTATGGGAAAACAGTTAAATTAGAGCCTATGAATCCTTATGAGAGAAGAATAATACACTCTGAACTTCAAGATAATCCTTATGTTAAAACTTATAGTGAAGGTGACGAACCTTTTAGAAGAGTTGTTATTGAATTAAAAAAGAAAGCATAAAAGTTAAGGCTGTTGACAAATAAGTCAGCAGCCTTTGTTAATAATATAGATATTTTTTATAAAAAATGAATTAAAATTTATATTTTGGGCAAATAAATATACTAGTATATTTAATAAATCCATAACAATTACCATTTATATATTAATATATATATGATAAAATCATATAGATATTTTGTTTTCACTATTTTTATGAAAGGATAGAGAATATGAAAGAATTTGATACTATTGCTGCTGTTGCTACAAGTATGGGTGAGGGTGGTATATCAATTATAAGATTATCTGGCGGTAAAGCTATAGATATAATAGATAAGATTTTTAGAGGAAAAAATAATAGAAGTATTAAAGATATAAAAACTTATACCATGAGATATGGATATATAGTAGATGGTGAAGGGAAGGACCTAGATGAAGTTATAGTTACTTATATGAAAGGGCCTAGGAGCTTTACAGCAGAAGATACTATAGAAATTAATTGTCATGGTGGAGTTGTAGTTACTAATAGTATATTAAAAGAGGTAATAAAGGCAGGAGCTAGGTTAGCAGAGCCTGGAGAATTTACTAAAAGGGCATTTTTAAATGGAAGAATTGATTTAAGTCAGGCAGAAGCTGTAATTGATATAATTCAAGCTAAAACTGAGTTAAGTGCAAAATCTGCGGTTATGCAATCTGAGGGTAAAATTTCCAAGGAAATATCTGAGCTTAGAGATAGATTATTAGGGGTTATAGCACATATTGAAGCTACAGTTGATTACCCAGAAGACGATCTAGAAGAGGTAACTAATGAACAAGCAACAAAAGATTTGACTGAAATTTTACAAAAAATAGATGAACTTCTTGAATACGCTGAAGAGGGTAAAATTATACGAGAAGGTCTAAAACTTGTAATTGTAGGTAAACCTAATGTAGGTAAATCATCTCTTCTAAATGCATTATTAAGAGAAAAGAGAGCTATAGTAACTGATGTTCCAGGTACTACAAGAGATGTAATTGAAGAATATATTAATTTAAGTGGTGTTCCAGTACAAATAGTTGACACTGCAGGAATAAGAGAAACAGAAGACATAGTAGAGAAAATTGGAGTAGAGAAGTCTAAGGAAAAGATAGAAGAGGCTGATCTAATTGTATTCATGATGGATTTAAGCAGAGAGATTGATGAAGAAGATATGGAAATCTTTAATCACATAAAAGATAAGAATTATGTTGTGTTATTAAATAAGTCAGATTTAGATTCTAAAGTAAAAGAGGATGTTTTAGACCTTTTACCGAAAGAAAAAGTCTATAAAATTTCAGCTAAAACAGGAGAAGGAATAGACACTTTAAAAAATATTATTAAAGATATGTTTTTTAAAGGGGAAATAAATTCTGATGATATATTTATAACTAATAATAGACACAAAGAGGCATTAATAAGAGCAAAAGAGAACTTAGAAAGTTCATTAGATACATTAAGAACAGTATTTGCTATCGATTTAGCATCTATAGATTTAAGAAATGCATGGAGTAACTTAGGAGAAATAACAGGGGATACTCTAGAAGAGGATATTATACATAAAATATTCTCTAAATTTTGTTTAGGAAAGTAGGTGTACATATGTATATAGGAGGAGAATTTGATGTTGTTGTAATTGGTGCAGGTCATGCAGGTTGTGAGGCAGCACTTGCAGCAGCTAGATTAGGATGTAAGACATTAATGTGTACTATAAATTTGGATAGTATAGCTATGATGCCATGTAATCCTAATGTTGGTGGAACTGCTAAAGGGCATCTAGTAAGAGAAATAGATGCTCTTGGCGGAGAGATGGGTATTAACATTGATAAAACATTTATTCAATCAAGAATGCTTAACACTTCAAAAGGGCCAGCAGTACATTCATTAAGAGCTCAGGCGGATAAAAGAAAGTATTCTGAGAGTATGAAAAAAGTAATAGAAAAACAGGAAAATTTAGTATTAAGACAATTAGAAGTTATAAAGATTGATATAGAGAATAATAAAGTTAAAGGGGTTCTAACTAAAAATGGAGCTTACTTTAATACCAAAACAGTAGTAATGACAACTGGTACATATTTAAAATCAAAAATAATTATAGGTGATGTTCAATACGAAGAAGGACCATCAGGTTTAAGTTCTGCCAAATTTCTTTCAGATAGTTTACAAGAGGCGGGAATTGAATTGAGAAGGTTTAAAACAGGTACACCGTGTAGGATAAATAGACGTTCGGTAGATTTTTCTAAGATGGTAATTCAAGAAGGGGATAAACAAGTAGTTCCATTCTCATTCTTAAATGAAGAATTAGAAAAGGAACAAGTACCTTGTTATTTAACTTATACCAATGATGAAACCCATTCAGTAATAAGAAATAATATACATAGGAGCCCATTATATAATGGCTCAATAAAGAGCACAGGTCCAAGATATTGTCCATCTATAGAAGACAAAGTAATGAGATTTCCTGATAAACTACAACATCAAATTTTTGTTGAACCTGAAGGATTAGATACAGAGGAAATGTATGTTCAAGGTATGTCAAGTTCATTACCAGAAGATGTACAGTTAGCAATGTTAAAAACTGTACCAGGTCTTGAAAATGTAGAAGTTATGAGAACTGGATATGCTATAGAATATGATTGTATAAATCCGACTCAGTTAAAGTTATCTTTAGAATTTAAAAATATAAGCGGATTATTTTCTGGTGGACAAATTAATGGAAGTTCTGGATATGAAGAGGCTGCATGTCAAGGACTTATAGCTGGTCTAAATGCCGCTAGGAAAGTACTAAATAAGGAACCATTAATATTGAATAGATCAGATGCTTATATAGGGGTTTTAATAGATGATTTAGTTACTAAAGGAACAAATGAACCATATAGAATGATGACTTCACGTTCTGAATATAGGCTAATATTAAGACAGGATAATGCAGATTTAAGATTGACAGACATGGGATATGACTGTGGATTAGTTTCAGAAGAACGATATGCTAGATTTAAAAAGAGAAGAGAGCAAATTGAATCAGAAATTCAAAGACTTAAATCTATACAGATAACTGGAAAGAAAGAGGTTGTAGAATTCCTAGAAAGCAAAGGATCTACAACACTTAAAAAACCTATAAGCTTATATGAATTAATAAAGAGACCAGAGTTAGATTATTTTATTATAAAAGATTTAGATATAGAAAGGCCGAATTTGCCATATAATGTTCAAGAACAAGTAAATATTATGTCTAAATATGAAGGATATATAGATAAACAATTAGAACAGGTAAATCAATTTAAAAAATTTGAAAAGAGAAAGTTACCAGAGAACATTAATTATAGTGATGTTAAAGGACTTAGAATAGAAGCTATCCAAAAATTAAATAATATAAGACCCGATAATATAGGTCAAGCTTCTAGAATTTCTGGGGTTTCTCCTGCGGATGTATCAGTATTACTTATATATTTAGAACAATTAAATAGAAAATAATTTTAATAAAAAATGCCACGTTTAAGTAATACAAACTAAACGTGGCATAATACACTTAATATATTTTATACAATTCAGAAGATTGAAAAATATATTAAGTACTAAGAAAGGAAGGACTATATGCAATATTTTGATATTTTAAAACAAGCTTGTGAAGATGTAGGATTAGAATTTGACGAGAAAAAGTATAATCAGTTTATATGTTATAAAGATTTAATAAAGGAATGGAATAAAAAGGTCAATCTAACTTCTATTACTGAAGATGAGGAGATTATAAAGAAGCATTTTATCGATTCTATAAAAATATTTAAATGTGAAGAAATAAAAAAAGCTAAAACTATAATAGATATAGGAACAGGGGGAGGATTTCCAGGTATACCAATGAAAATTGTAAATCCTGATTGTAAAATGGTTTTATTAGATTCCTTAAATAAAAGAATTAATTTTTTAAATATAGTTATAGATGATTTAGGACTTCAAGATATATCTACTATACATGGAAGGGCCGAGGATTTTGCAATTAAGTCCGAATATAGGGAGAAATTTGATATTGTTGTATCAAGGGCAGTTGCTAATTTAGCTGTACTTAGCGAATTCTGTCTACCTTATGTAAACGTAGATAAACATTTTGTTGCACTTAAAGGACCAGCAGTTGATGATGAATTATCTGAAGGAAAAAAGGCAATTACAACTTTAGGTGGAAAAGTTGAAAAGGTTATTCCTGTAGAAATAGAGGGTAGTGATTTAAATCATAATCTAGTTGTAATTAAAAAAATAAAGAATACACCTAAACAATATCCAAGAAAAGCAGGAACGGCAAATAAAAAACCTATAAAATAAAGTGAAAATTAAGTTTTTATATTGCCAAATTTTACTATAAAGTATAAAATATAAGTATATGTATAAGGTAAGAGATATTTTATGGAGTTATTTGTAAATAATTAGAAAACGCAAGTTTAGTTTATTAATTAAACTAAAAATTTATTTTATAATAAGGGATTAATCATTGGAAGGAGGGGGGTCCCTACGATTTGTAGGGAAAATACATATGGATAATAGTATATGTTATATTCCAGTTGAAAATATAGTTCCTAATATATATCAACCAAGACAAGTTTTTAATGATGAGTCTATAAAGGAATTGGCTCAATCAATAAAGGCTTATGGAATTCTTCAACCTTTAACTGTAAGAAGATTAGGGGATTATAGTTTTGAATTAGTTGCAGGGGAAAGACGTTATAGGGCAGCTAAATTAGTTGGACTAAAAGAAGTACCAACCTTGGTTATAAATGTTGACGATAAGGAATCAGCCGTATTAGCTTTATTAGAAAATTTGCAAAGAGAAGATTTAAATTTTTTAGAAGAAGCAGAGGCATATCAAAATTTAATAAAAGATCATTCATATACACAAGAACAATTAGCGGAAGTAATAGGAAAAAAACAATCCACCATTGCTAATAAACTTAGAGTTTTAAGACTAGATAAAGAATTAAGGAAAATTTTAATAGAAAACAATTTAACAGAGAGACATGCAAGGGCATTGTTAAAGTTGCCAGATAAACAGTTGCAGTTAAAAGTCTTACAGAGGGTTGTTAAAGATGGATTAAATGTTAAAAAAACTGAGGAACTTATAGACAGGGAATTACTAAAGTTGGCTCATGAAGAGATTGCAGCAGATAGTAAGAAAAAAATAAAAAGTATTTTTAGTCCTAGAGTATATATGAATACAATAAAACAGGTATTTGATAAATATGGTATAAGTGCTAAATATACGTCTAAAGATCTTGATGATGCTATTCAAGTTACTGTTATTATTCCTAAGAAAGATTCTAAGTAATATAAAATTTAATAAAAATTTTTTGATGGCTATGTCTTATATAATTGGACCAATTATTTAAAGTTCAATTATTTATATAGATATAGCCTTATTTTAAATTAATGTTTCACGTGAAACATTAATTTAAGTTTTATTTTGATTTTTATCTTTTAATATTTTCTTTTAAACTATATAATAAAAATATAGGATGTTTATTAGAATAATATAAATTGAATTAATTTTTATAAATGATGTTATAGAAAGACCATTTTAGGATTAATTAAAAAAGGTAGGGGTGATTGAGTGAAAACGATATGTATTTTTAATCAAAAAGGTGGAGTTGGAAAAACAACTACTAATATAAATTTGTGTACTTTTTTAGCATTAGAGGGTTATAGGGTATTAACTATAGATATAGATCCTCAAGGAAATACTACAAGCGGCTTAGGTATAGACAAGAGTAATATAGAAAAATCTATGTATGATGTATTGACTACAGACATATCTTTAAATGATATTATTATAGAAAGCGATTTGGTTGAAAACCTTTTTATAGCACCATCTACCATGGAATTAGCAGGAGCAGAGGTAGAACTTATAGATGCACAAAATAGAGAAACTATATTGAAAAATAAATTAGAAGAAATAAAAGGTAATTATGATTTTATTTTTATGGATTGTCCTCCATCACTTGGTGTATTAACAATTAACGCATTAACAGCAGCTAATAGCGTATTAATACCAATTCAATGTGAATTTTATGCATTAGAAGGAGTAGGACAATTAATGAATACATTTAATTTAGTAAAAATGGGTCTTAACACTAAATTAGATATTGAAGGCGTAATTATGACTATGTACGATAATAGGACAAGACTTTGCAATGAAGTTTCTCAAGAAGTAAGAGAATTTTTTAATGACAAGGTTTATGAAAATGTTATAAATAGGAATATTAGATTAGCAGAAGCACCAAGCTATGGATTACCTATAGCACTTTATGATGGTAATTGTAAAGGTGCTAAGGCGTTTAAGAAGGTTACTGAAGAGTTTATAAAGAGGCAAAAGGAGGTTTTAAAGGTTGAGTAAAAAATATGGACTAGGAAAAGGGTTAGGAGCATTAATTCCCCAAACACCTAATAATACACAAGAGAAGGAAAGGCAAACATCATCTGTAAATAAAGTGTGGATTAATTTAATTAAGCCTAATCCTGAGCAACCAAGAAAAAGCTTTGATGACGAAAAAATAAGTGAATTATCTAAATCAATTAAGGAAAATGGAATAATACAACCATTAATTTTAAAAAGATTAGAAAATAAAACTTACATAATAATAGCTGGAGAAAGAAGATGGAGAGCTGCAAGATTAGCTAATTTAAAAGAAGTTCCCGCTGTTATATTAGAGGATATAGGAAATGATGAAGTCTTAAAATTATCTCTTATTGAAAATATTCAAAGAGAAGATTTAAATCCTATCGAGGAAGCTTTAGCTTATGATAAACTTATACAAGACTTAAAAATAACCCAACAACAATTAAGTGAAAAGATGGGAAAATCAAGAACAGCGATAGCTAATTCTCTAAGGTTATTAAATCTAGATAAAACAGTAAAGGAATATTTAGTAGATGGGGTTATTTCGGAAGGTCATGGTAGAGCATTACTAGGATTAAATGATGCTAATCTTCAAAATGAAATTGCTAAAAAAATTATAGATGAAAATCTATCAGTTAGACAGGTAGAGTTACTTGTTAAGCATATAAATGAAAATAGGGATAATAAAGGAAAGACATTACCTAAAGTATCTCCATTTATCAAAGATATCCAAAATAGGCTTCAAGATTACTTTGGAACAAAGGTAGAGGTAAATACTAAAGGAAAAGAAAAAGGAAAAATACAAATAGAATATTATTCTCAGGAAGAACTTCAAAGAATATTAGATATGTTAAACATATAAATGTTTCACGTGAAACATTTATAAAGTATATATAAACAACAGGAAAGGAAGAGTTAGACTTGGAATTTTTAAAGAACTTTGCGACATCAAATATGGAGTTAATATTAATAGCATTAGGTGCAATTATACTTTTACAATTTATATTCTTTATTATAGTTTTAGTAAAAACAAATAAACTAGAGAAAAGATATAGAAAGATGATGAGAGGGGTAAACAATAAAAATTTAGAAGGACTTATTGTTGATTATTTAGAGAAGATAGAGGATGCTAAGGGATCTATGGATTCTGTTGCAAGTAGATTTGGTGAATTTGATGATAGATTAAATAGATGTATCCAAAAAACAGCAATAAAGAGATATCAGGCCTTTGATGATGTTGGAGCAGATTTAAGTTATTCAATAGCATTATTGGATAGTGAAAACGATGGTATAATTATAACTGGTATATATGGTAGAAATGAAAGCACATCTTATGCTAAACCTATTGATAAAGGAATTTCAAGATATGATTTATCAGAGGAAGAAGAAGAAGTTTTAGAAGAAGCTATAAATAATTATAAAAGCAAAGAAAAAAGTAAAGATGGAGAAAAATAAAGAAGCGATTAATAAGTTTATTTATTTTTTTATGAGAAAAACATAATATAACAAAAAAATATATAACTACAATTGTAGTTATATATTTTTTTTGTTATATACTACTTAAAGATCTTTTTCTACCACCTATGGTTTTTATAATAGAATGATATATTCCAGAGGAAATTTTTTCAGCTAGTTCCATTACTGTGTATAATCTAGTATTTTGTAATACCATAAATTCTAAAGAGCCAGAAATATTAACTATTCCTGTTACACTTAAATTTCCTACTTTAGGGAGAGGTTTATTAAGAGCAGCACCTGGAGAAAGTGCTTTCTCTTGAATTACTATACTACCTATATTATTTATATTTCCTAAACATGCATCTACTGCAATTATATAAGGATTTTTAAATGTAGATTTGATATTTTGTAATGTATCTTCTATATTTTTAGCATGAACAGGATTTTCTAGATTTCCATAGATATATAAATTTTCTCGAGATAAAAATTTAAGTTTTTCTCCAACTAGGGGACCTAGGCTATCTCCAGTGGATCTATCAGTTCCTATACACAAAATTATTATTGGACGTTTATTTTTTAAAATAGGGAGAATGTAATCGCTTAACTTATCCCTTAGTTGATAGATACAATTATTATCTGTACAAGCAATAACAGTTTTATTCATGGTATAGCACCTCCTAATAATAGATATTATTGACAAATATTTGAATAATATACATACTAAATAAAAATGTATAAAATAATAAAAAAGAGATGTTTCATTATAAAAATAAAATTTTTATAATGAAACATCTCTTAAGTAGTAGGTATATAATAAATTTTAATCTATAACCTAGTTATAATTTGGTTTATACTATTTATAGCATATTTTACATCATTAAGGTCATTAAAAATACCAAAGCTAAATCTTATAGTTCCTATTGGATAAGAACCTATAGTTTCATGTGCAAGAGGTGCGCAATGTAATCCTGTCCTTGTGCTTATACCAAATTCTCTATCTAAACAAAATCCTAATTCAGAGTTATCTATCTTAGATGAATTTATAGAAACAGTGGAAGTTCTACAGGAGGCATTCTTTAATCCATATACCTCTATAGAATCCATATTGCACATGGCATCTATAAATTCTTTTGTAAGTTCTTCTTCTTTTTCTTTAATATTGTTAAGTCCAAAATTGTTTATAAAATTTAAACCTGCTAGCAAACCAGCAATTCCAGGAGTATTCATAGTTCCACTTTCAAACTTATCTGGTAAAAAATCTGGTTGAATAATACTAGAAGATAAACTTCCAGTTCCGCCTTCTAGTAAAGGAGAAACTTCATTATTCATTTTATCATCAATTAGGAAACCACCAATTCCTTGAGGTCCTAATAAACTTTTATGACCAGTAAACGCAAGTGCATTACAATTTAATTTATTGAAATCTAATGATAATACTCCAGCTGTTTGTGCCGTATCAATTATAAAGAAAATATTTTTCTCTTTACATATAGCACCTATTTCTTCTAGTGGTTGAATTGTTCCTACTATATTTGAAGCATGTGATAATACAACTAATCGTGTATTTGGTTTTATAGAGTTTTTAAAATCTTCTACAGAAAGTAAACCTTCTTTTGAACATTTAATTATAGTAAGATCTATAATACCATTTTCTTTTAATGAATTAAGAGGACGAAGAGTAGCATTATGATCCATTGAAGAAGTAATAACATGATCTCCTTTTTTTATTAATCCTTTTATTAAAATATTTAATGAAGTAGTAATGTTTTGAGTAAAGATAACATTTTCTTGTTTATTGAAATTAAAAAATTTCATTAAGGCATCTCTACATTGAAAGACTAATTGTCCTCCTTTAAATGATGAAGTAGAACTTCCACGGCCAGGATTAGATCCTAGAAATGCCATATAGTTTGTAACGGCATTAATAACTTCATGAGGTTTTGGAAAAGTTGTAGCCGCATTATCAAGATATAAGTTCATTAAATTCACATCCTTATTATAATATTTTTGTAAATTTTATAAGCCCCCAGATTACAAAACCAATACCAATTATTAATATTGTAATGTTTAGAAATACAGATAATATATTACAGTTTTTCTTTTCTTTTAAAACTTTTAAACCTTTATAGGCTAGTAGGTTTAGAATACTAAACCAAAGTAGCATACCTAAGAGAATACAAGCAATAAAAGTTATATAATATAAGGTACCAAATTTGTACCAATCCATAAATAAAGTACCACTTAAGGTAATCCATAATGTTGGAGTTAAGGGATTTGTAAAGGTTATTAGATAACCCCTTAAAAAACCAATATGTAGCAATTTATTTTTCGTATAGATGCCGTCACACCCATTGTTTTTTTGAATACATGTAGTTTTTTTAGTTTTTTTATAAGAAAAAAGTGCTATTATAATTAAAACTAAACCTGCAATAATCCAAAATAAGGGTTCAGTGTACTTGCTTTTATAAAACAGATTTTTAAAGCCTAAGTTTATAAGTAAAATATAAGTTAAATCAGCAAATACGGCACCAATGGCGACTTCCATTCCAGCTTTTAAATTTATAGCAACTGTTCTATTAATAGACTCTATTACTGCTGGTCCTAATGGTATGCCAAGGATAATTCCAGTAATAAGACCTACTGAAATGGCCTTTAAAAGTAAAATTAAATTATTCATAAAAGTATTACCTCGAGCCCATATATTTGATATAATGAGTATAGATATTTCCAATAAATATTATAGATTAAAATTATATAAAAGTACAATTTCAATCTATGCTATATAATAATTATAAAGTATAAGATGAAAGGGGTGAAGAGTGTTTCTGAAATATTTATATTTTAGATACACTAAAATTATGAAGGAATTAGATTGTAGAGGTTTAAATTGCCCAATACCAGTTGTTAATACAAAAAAATACTTTGATTCAATTGAAGAAGGAGAAGCACAAATTATAGTTGATAATGAAGTTGCAAAAAACAATTTACTAAAATTCGCAAATACTAATAATTTTGATACAAAGGCTGAAGAAAAAAATGGAGACTTTTATATTAATATGACAAAAACTAAGGGTTGCTGTTGTATAGAAGAAGTAAAAAATGAGAAGTTTACCATAGCTGTAGGAAAAGATAAGTTAGGTGATGGCGATGATGTTTTAGGAAAAACTCTTATAAAGAGCTACATGTTTGCATTATCAGAAGCAGCTATACTTCCAACAGATATGTTATTTTTCAATGGTGGGGTTAAACTTACTATAGAAGAATCAGATGTATTGGAAAGTCTAAAAGTATTACAAGAAAAAGGTGTAAAAATACAGGTTTGTGGTACATGTTTAGACTTCTATCAATTAAAGGATAAATTAACTATTGGAGAAATAAGTAATATGTATTCAATAGTAGAAACCATGAATTCTTCAGATAAGATAATAAATCTATAATAGGTGGTTACATATGAAAAATTATATTATTACCTTTAAAAATACTCATGATGCTATAAAGGCTGAAGCAGAATCTAAAGCTAATGAAATAAAAGTTACTGTAATACCAACCCCAACTTTTATTACTAAAAGTTGTGGAATTAGTTTAAGGATGGGTGAAGAGTTTTTAGAGGCATTCAAGTCACTTGAAGATAAAATTGAGTATAAGAAAATTTATGAACAAAATGGTTCAGAATATATAGAACTATCTTAATAAATAAAAGATCTTCTTTAGGGTATTATTAATAAACTAAGGAAGATTTTTTGTATTAAATTATTTTAATAATAATATATACTTTAGTATAATATATCTATAGTTTAAATAAAGTAAATTTTTTATACATAAATAAATTGTGTAAATTTAGTAATTAAGGGCAAAATATAATTATAGAGGTGAATTTATGAAGGATATAAATATTGGTGATTTAGTACAAATGAAAAAAACTCATCCTTGTGGAAGTGATAAATGGGAAGTTATAAGAGTTGGTGCCGATGTTAAAATTAAGTGTAAAGGTTGTAACAGGATAATTATGTTATCAAGAACAGAATTTGAAAAAAAAGTAAAGAAAATCTTAAATGATTAATAAAAAGTACTTGATTTTTTTGCATATAAAGAGTAAAATTAATTAATGGATTTCCCTGCTGTATTTATTATAATACAGCCGTTAGTCCGAAGGGAGGAGGTGAATATAATGAGAGCATATGAAGTAATGTTCATATTAAAACCATCATTAGACGAAGAAGCTGTTAAAGCTAACGTAGAAAAATTCAAAGGTATAATTGAAAACAATGGTGGAGAAATCGAAAACGTTGATTTATGGGGTAAGAGAAAGCTTGCTTATCCAATTGATAAGGTTAACGAAGGACACTATGTATTAATTAACTTCAAATCTAATCCAGAGTTACCAAAAGAATTATCAAGAAATTTAAAGATTTCTGATGCTGTTATGAGAGATATGATCGTTAAAAACGAAAAATAATATATTTTGATATAGGTGGTGTTTTTAGTTGAATAAAGTAACATTGGTCGGAAGACTTACAAAAGATCCTGAGTTAAGATTTACACCAGGAGCTGGAACGGCCGTTACCACCTTTACACTAGCAGTAAACAGGAAGTTTAAAAGAGAAGGTCAACCGGATGCGGATTTTATTCCTATAGTAGTTTGGGGTAGAATGGCTGAGGTAACTGCTAATTACATGAGTAAAGGTAGACTAATTGGTATTAGCGGAAGAATAGAGACTAGAAGCTACGAGGCTAAGGATGGTACTAGACGATATGTTACCGAAGTAATTGCCGAAGACGTAGAGTTTTTAGGAAGTAAACAGTCAGCTGAAAATGATGGAGCATATGATTTCCAAAACAGTAATAACGGTGGCGGAGCTCCAGAACCAGGTTATGGAAATGATGTTACCCCTATAGAAAATGAAGACATACCATTTTAATGTGGTAGAATAAGGAGGGAAGAAGATGGCTGGTCAAAAAAGACAAGGTGCAAGAAGAAAAAAGAGAAAAGTTTGTGCATTTTGTGTAGACAAAGCACAATACATAGATTATAAAGATATAAATGTACTTAAAAAGTACATAACAGAAAGAGGAAAGATTCTTCCAAGAAGAATTTCTGGAAACTGTGCAAAACATCAAAGAATGTTAACTTTAGCAATAAAGAAATCAAGAAACGTTGCTTTATTACCATTCACAATAGAATAATCAAGTATTCAAAGCAGTACCTTTTGGGTGCTGCTTTATTTTTTTTGTTTAAAATAAATTATGCTTAAGTTAGCTACAGAAATACTATTATTAAATATAATAATCTCTAATTTTATTAAGATATAAATATTATTATATTCAAATATCGAGTAAATAAAGAATATTTTGGAAAAACATTATAACTTATATTGCATATATATTTAAAAATCAATACAATATAGTTAATGATAAAATTAATACAGTACTAATTTATTTTTAATTAAATGTATTAATCAATAAGGGGATGTGAAAAATGAGAAGAGAAGATTTTAATATTATGGCCAATGTAAATGCTATAGAAAAATTAAAAGCAGAACTTATTTGTGTTATCGGGGATTTATTTAAACTTTTATGTAAGGGAAGTAACATAGCACAAGATGCTATATTAAATTGTATTTCTGGGGCAATAATTATATTATATGTATTAGCTAGTAGATTAGGATATTCTCATTTATCCGTAGATGAATGTATGAAACAAAAACTTAAAACTGGTATAATAGAAGGAGATGAAATTGAAAAAGATAACAAAGATCTAAGTAAATTATATACACATCTAAAAGAAAGAGAATATGGAGGAAGAAATGGTAAAAAGAATATGGAGTAGCAACAAAAATGTAGAGTCATTCGTAGTAATTTTTCTGTCAATGTTAGTTATGTTCATTTCTGCTGCAAGTATTGATATTAATTTATTAGGAATTTTTTTATTACCAATACCTATTATGTTACTTTGTTTAAAATTTAATTGGAAAATTTCTGTATTAATAATTGGTATTTCAAGTGTAATAAATATTTTTACTTATGGTGTATCAGGTACACTATCGGCCATATTGGTAACAGCAATAATCGGAATAACCTTTGCGTATTGTATAGAAAATGAATTTAGTAGTGTAAATATAGTAAAAACAGTAATAGCTATAAGTTTTGTGCTATTAATACTAAACGTTTTACTTTATACTTCAATAAATAATGTTAGTATTGTAGAGCATCTAAATAAGATAGTTAAATTACTTAAAGATCAGATAGATAATATGATAATTACTTATAAACAAGTAGGAGTAGGTAATAGTAACATAGATATATTAGTAAATTTTAAAGATTTTATTGATGTAAAAGTGGTTTTAGGCATAATTCCTACAATGATATTAGGATATTGTATAGTATTTAATACTATAAATTATGTTATAATAGAAAAACTCTTAAGAAATTCTAATATAAAACCAATAAAAAGGGTGGGATTTAGACACTTTTATATTAGTAATTTATTAGGAGCCTTATTGGTTGGATTAGTTTCCATTGCCGTTATATTAAATGTTAAGAAATTTGCTATTGGAGAGTTTCTAGAATTAAGTCTTATTAGTATTACAGATATCATAATGATTATTAATGGAATGGCGACTATAACATATCTTTTAAGAAAAAAACTAAAAAAATCAAGAGGATTAGTAATTATTATATTACTTTTATTAATTAATTTAGGATTTCAGCAAATATTATTTTATATAGGTTTTACTGAGATGTTATTTGATTTTAGAAGATTGGATCCATATAGCCTTAGAAAAAAGAAAAAGGAGGTTTAATATGGATAATAGAGAGAACAAATTTACTCCTACTAATAAAATGTATATGTTATTAATCGCCATTTTTATAGGAGTTTTGTTTTACTATAAACATAGGATAGAGGCAAGTGTATTTTTTATAATATATGTTCTTTTAATAGTGTATAACTTTAAGAGCAACAAGAAGAGAGAAAATCAGTGGAAGAATTTTGTTGAAAATTTTTCTGAGAAAATGGATATAGCAAACAGTAGTACCTTTGTTAATTTACCATTTCCATTAGTTATGGTAGATTTTAATGGAAATATTCTGTGGTATAATAGAAACTTTTGTGACATAGTAGATAACAAAGAGTATTTAGGATCAAATATAAAAGAGGTAAACAAAGAATTAAATGTTAAATTCATACTAGACGGAAGAAAATCTAAATTTTATGATATTATTATAAATAATAATTATTTTGATGTATTTTCTACTGTTGTATATGCAGATAGTTATAAACGAGAAAAGGATGCTGTGACTTTATTTTATTTTTATGAGGTCACCCAAAAACATAATCTAAAGGTAAATATTGAGGAAAATAAATATAGCATAATGCTAATTGAAGTAGATAACTTAAATGATGTTTTAAAGACAACTTCTGAAGACCAATCACCATTATTAGCAGCAGATATAGAAAGAAATATCAATAGTTATGCTCAAAGTTTAAATGCAATGATTAAAAAGTATTCCTCTAATAAATATGTATTAACTGTGCAAGATAAGTTAATTCAAAGAGAAATGGAAAAAAAATTTGAAATACTTGATATTATAAGAGAATTAAATTATGGAAATAAGTTAACTGTTACGTTAAGTGTTGGAGTTGGAAGAGGTGGAGAAAATCCACATGATAATTATAGGTTCGCCGAATCAGCTAAGGAGTTAGCCTTAGGAAGAGGTGGTGACCAGGTAGTCGTAAAGACCCAAGATAATTTATCTTTTTTCGGTGGAAGAAGTAAAGAGGTGGAAAAAAGGACTAAGGTTAAGGCAAGAATAATTGCCCATGCATTATTAGAGCTAATTAATGAAAGTGATAAAATAATAATTATGGGCCACAAAAATATAGATGTAGACTGTTTAGGTGCTGCAGTAGGGTTATACAATGTAATAAGCCAGTTAAATAAAAGTTGTAATATAGTTTTAGAAAATACAAGTCTAGTTATTAAAGATATTAAAAAAGAGCTCATGGAAGATATAAAATATAGAGAAGCTTTTATTAATACTGAAAAGGCATTAGAAAAAGTCACTGAGAAAACTCTAGTAATTCTTGTAGATGTTCATAATGAAGGACATGTAGAAAGTATGAATTTAGTAAGAAAAAGTGATAGAATAGTAATAATAGACCATCATAGGAAGGCTCCTGATTATATTCAAGATACATTACTTAGTTATGTTGAAACCTATGCATCATCTACGTCAGAACTTGTAACTGAGATGTTGCCATATTTGTTAGATAAAATAAATATGACGAAAACAGAGGCAATGGTAATGTTAGCAGGAATATATATTGATACTAAGAATTTTTATTTTAAAACAGGGGTAAGAACCTTTGAGGCTGCTGCTGTGTTAAAAAAATTAGGTGCAGATACTATAACTATTAAAAAAATGTTTAAAGAAGATTATGAAATATACTTAAAAAAGCTAGAAATAATTAAAACAGTAGAAATGTACGAGGATATAGCAATTGCCGTATGTCCTGAGGACTTACAAGATAATGTTATAGCAGCTCAAGTTGCAGACGAATTTTTAAACATAAAAGGTGTTGAAGCTTCTTTTGTTTTTGTTAAAATAAAAGAAAGTGTATTTATAAGTGGACGTTCTTTAGATAAAGTTAATGTCCAAATGATATTAGAACAGGTAGGTGGCGGTGGACATATGACTATAGCTGGTGCTAAACTTAATAATATTAATATTGAAGAAGCCGTAAACCTAGTTAAGGATGCTATAGAGAAATATTTAAGGGAAGGTGAATAACATGAAGGTTATATTATTAAAAGATGTTAAAGGTAAAGGTAAGAAAGGGCAGGTTGTAAATGTATCTGATGGATATGCAAGAAATTTCTTGTTTCCTAAGAATTTAGCTGAGGAAGCTACAAATTCTAGTTTAAATATTTTAAATAAGAAAAATGAAATAGAAAGAAAGCAAAAGCTAGCTGAAGTAGAAGAGGCACAAAGACAAGCAGAAAACTTAAAGAATAAAGAAATAACTATAAAAGCTAAATCAGGCGAAAATGGAAAATTATTTGGAGCTATTACTAATAAAGATATATCAGTTGAGTTAAAGAAAAAATTTAATATTGATGTTGATAAAAAGAAAATCGTTATGGAAACTATAAAATTAGCAGGAACTTATGATATTGAGGTTAAACTTTATGCAGAAGTTTCAGCTAAAATGAAAGTAGTGGTTCTTAGCGAGTAATTATGAAGTTACTGAAGGGAGGATCACTAAGCAGATTTTAAGGCAAGGGGGAACCCTTGCAATTTGCTATAGTGTAAAATGAAGTGAGTAGAAATAAAATAAAGAATTTTGCAGAAAGCATAGAGAAACAGGATTTATCGTTAGATGTGCAATTGGAGTTACTTTATCATATTGCTAATAAAATATTAACCGAAGGTGGAGTACAATCTAGAATAGTTAAATTTAGTCTTAGAAAACACATTGAAAGTAATGATATTTTTAAAAAGGCATATGCTTTAAATAAAATTATAAGCAATGGAAAATGTTCTAACTCTATTCCGAATGAAAAGAATATAGAGCGTTATTTAGATAAGATAAATGATTCTTTAGTGGATGAAGTTGCAAAACGATATGTTAATAATAAATTAGAAGCAGAGGTTGAGCAAGCAATAGTTGAAAAGCAGGATAAATATGTTGATGAAGTAAAATTGGGTATTATAAGAAAACGTAAGGGCCCTGAAAATGCTAAAACAATTAAAAAATACGAAGAGCTTGTTAACTTAGATAAAAAACAATTAATAAATAATATACAATCTAAATTAAGACCTCAAAGTTTTAAAGAAATAGTAGGTCAGGAAAGAGCAATTAAAGCATTATTATCTAAAATAGCTTCACCATATCCTCAACATATTATTCTATATGGACCTCCAGGTGTAGGAAAAACTACAGCTGCTAGGATTGCTTTAGAAGAAGCTAAAAAATTAGCTTATACACCTTATGATGGGGATTCTAAATTTGTAGAGGTAGATGGAACAACATTAAGATGGGATCCAAGAGAGATAACAAATCCACTTTTAGGATCAGTTCATGATCCGATATATCAAGGAAGTAAAAGAGAATTTTCTGAAATAGGTGTTCCAGAACCTAAGCCAGGATTAGTTACAGAGGCACATAGTGGAATATTATTCATTGATGAAATTGGAGAGTTAGATACTATTCTTCAAAATAAGTTATTAAAAGTATTAGAGGATAAAAGGGTAGAATTCTCATCTTCTTACTATGACCCAGATGATGAAAATGTACCTAAGTATGTAAAATACCTATTTGAACATGGGGCTCCAGCGGATTTTGTTTTAATTGGGGCAACAACTAGAGAGCCTAAAGAAATAAATCCAGCTTTAAGGTCAAGATGTACAGAAGTGTATTTTGAACCCTTAACTAACATTGACATTGAGAAAATAGTTATAAATGCAGCGGAAAAAATAAATGTTGAGTTAGAGGAAGGGGTAGCCAGAGCTATTAGTAATTATACTATAGAAGGTAGAAAAGCAGTAAATATACTATCAGATGTTTATGCTTATGTATTACATGATAAAGGTTTAAATCCAAAGGAAACTATTAAAATTACAATGGAAGATTTAGATCAAGTAATATCTATTAGTAGACTAAATGCTTTAGATAAGGTATTAGATAAGGATAAAAAGGAGATAGGGCATATTTATGGCCTAGGTGTATTAGGATATATAGGTTCTACTTTAGAAATTGAGGCTGTAGCCTTCGAAACAGAAAATGGTAAGGGAACAGTTAGATTTAATGATACAGCGGGTTCTATGGCTAAAGATTCCGTGTTTAATGCAGCTACAGTTATAAGGAAAATAACTAATAAGGACATAAAGGACTATGACATACATGTAAACGTAGTTGGTGGGGCTAAAATAGATGGACCATCTGCAGGTGCTGCAATTACAACTTGTATAATTAGTGCAATATTAGGCAAACCTATCAGACAGGATGTGGCTATTACCGGAGAAATATCATTAAGAGGAAATGTTAAACCGGTTGGTGGAATCTTTGAAAAGATATATGGAGCAAGACGAAAAGGTATTAATCTTGTAATTGTACCAAAAGATAATGAAAAAGAAGTTCCAATGGGTCTTAATGACATAGAAGTTAAATCAGTAGGAAATATAGAAGAAATAATGAATATAGTGTTTTAGATAAATCTATTTTACCCCCCATCTTTTTTAGATGGGGGAAATTAGCTTAAAGGAGGCTTGTAATGGAGAATACTTTAAAAACTCTTCCTTTTAATGTAGAAGCAGAACAGTCAGTTTTAGGATCCATGCTGAAAGATAAAAGTGCAATAGCTCAAGCAATAGAAGTATTAAAAGGCGATGATTTTTACAAAGATAATCATAAAAATATTTTTAATACTATTTTAGAACTGTATCAAAGAGATATACCGATTGATATGATAACTTTATTGGAAGAATTAAAGTCTACATCTAAAATAGAAGATTGTGGAGGAATCAGTTATATTACAGCAGTAAGTAGTTCGGTTATATCTACTGCTAATGTTACATCGTACATTAAGATAGTAAAAGATAAATCTATATTACGAAAATTAATAAGAACATCTACAGAAATAATAGAAGAATGTTATGAGAATCAAAATGATGTAGAATCAGTAATGGATAGTGCAGAAAGTAAGATATTTAATATTGCCGAAAATAGAAGTACTAGTGATTTTGAACCTATGAGTTCTGTACTTGAGAGAGGCTTTTTACATATAGAAAATATATTTAATAATAAAGGTCAAATTAATGGAGTTTCTTCAGGATTTTCTGAGTTAGATAGTAAAACATCAGGATTTCAAAAGGGAGACATGATATTAATTGCCGCTAGACCTTCCATGGGTAAAACAACATTTGCACTAAATATAGCAGAGTATGCTGCCTTAAGAGGGGGAAAAAGTGTGGCTATATTTTCGCTAGAAATGTCAAAAGAACAATTAGCATATAAGCTACTTTGTTCAGAAGCTAATGTTGATATGCTAAAGCTTAGAACAGGTGATTTAGAAGATAAAGATTGGGTAAATATAGCTAAGGCATCAGGTCCGTTATCAACGGCTAAAATATACATAGATGATACAGCAGGAACCTCAGTTATGGAAATGAGATCTAAATGTAGAAAGCTAAAAATGGAATATGGAATAGATTTGATAGTAATAGATTATCTTCAATTAATGTCTGGTAGTTTAAAAAGTGAAAGCAGACAACAAGAGGTATCAGAAATTTCTAGATCTATAAAGGCTTTAGCAAAGGAGATGGAATGCCCAGTAATAGCTTTATCACAGTTATCACGTGCACCAGAGCAAAGAGCAGATCATAGACCAATGCTTTCAGATCTTAGAGAATCAGGATCTATTGAGCAGGATGCAGACCTTGTTATGTTTTTATATAGAGATGAATATTATAACAAAGAAACTGAAGAAAAAAATGTAGCAGAATGTATTATTGCAAAACAAAGAAATGGTCCTGTTGGTACAGTTAAACTGGCATGGCTTGGTCAATACAGTAAGTTTGGAAATTTAGATGTTACACATCAATAAATAAAAATCAAAGGAGTTCATCTAAAATGAAAAAATAATTTTCATATAGGGCGAACTCCTTTTTTATATAAGGTACAAATAGTTAGTTTATATTTATTTCATATCTTTGATCTGTAAAATTGTATTAATATCTTTATCACCTCTACCAGATAAGTTTACTATAATTATTTTGTTTTTATCCATTTTAGGTGCTATTTTCATAGCATATGCTATTGCATGGGAACTTTCTAGTGCTGGTATAATTCCTTCTATTTTGCAAAGAAAATCAAATGCTTCAAGAGCCTCCTTATCAGTAACACTAGTATATTTAACTCGTTTATTATAATTTAGATGCGCATGTTCGGGGCCGACACCAGGATAATCAAGTCCGGATGAAATAGAATAAGATGGCATTAAGTCACCAGTTTGATCTATTAGGAAATAAGATTTCATACCATGAAATGTAGCTATGGAGTTTTTATAAAGGGCAGAACTATGCTTGCCAGTTTCAATACCTAGCCCTCCGGCTTCTACTCCTACAATTTGTACAGAGGTATCTTTTAGAAAATCTGAAAATAGTCCTATAGCATTACTTCCTCCCCCAACACAAGCTATTAAAAGGTCGGGCAATTTTTTTTCTATATCTAGAATTTGTTTTTTAGCTTCTTCTCCTATTATTTTTTGAAATTCCTTAACTATACATGGATACGGGTGGGGACCAACTGCAGATCCCATTACATAAAAAGTATCTTTAGAAGAATTTATAAAGGCTTTTAATGCTTCATCAACAGCATCTTTTAGGGTCTTTGTGCCGGTAGTTACTGGTTTTACTTCTGCTCCTAAAAGCTTCATTTTAAAAACATTAAGTGCTTGTTTTTTTATATCCTCTTCCCCCATATATATGGTACATTTCATTCCAAATAAGGCTGCACCAGTAGCAGTAGCGACACCGTGTTGTCCGGCACCAGTTTCAGCGATCAACTCTGATTTATTCATACGCTTAGCTAATAATATTTGACCTATAACATTATTAATTTTGTGGGCTCCTGTATGATTAAGATCCTCTCTTTTTAGATAAATTTTAGCTCCACCTAATTTTTTAGTCATTCTTTCAGCATAATAAAGGGGGGAAGGTCTTCCAACATATTGATTTAGATAATACATATATTCCTCTTTAAAAGTTTTATCCTCTTTAAATTTTAAAAATGTCCTTTCAAGTTCATCTAAAACTTTTTTTGATTGATCCGGAACGTATTGACCACCAAATTCACCAAAATTACCATTTAACATAATAAAATAACCTCCTTAAATTTAATTATATATAAAAAAAAAGCTACTTCATCTCCAGTATTGGGACGAAGTAGCCGTGGTGCCACCCAAAATTTTAATACAAAATAGATAGTTATCAAAAAATAAAAAAAGTACTTTCCATTCTAGGAAAATACTATATTGCCACCTACAGTGTATTACTTTAAATCAGATACAAAGAAGTATGATCTTGATATCTTACCCCTATAACGTGAGGGCACGACTTAAGCTACTTTCTTTATAAAGATTTCACTCAGTATCTCATGGAGCCATTCCTTTAAAACTTTAATATCGGACCTTTCACCGTACGCCGACTCGCTGAAGTAAAATTTTTAAAGTACTATTTCCAATCAGTGACTTTAGCATTAATAATTAAGTTAAATATATTTTATGAAAATTCTAATAAGAAGTCAATAGTAAAAATAAATAAATTATTAATAATTTAAAGTTTAGGTTTAAAGTGATGTAAAAGATGTATTATATGTAAATATAGGGTTTAATTTATTGATAAAACATCAATATATATTTATTATAAACTTATAGTATAAGGTAACTAGAATGTTTGTTGTTTATTAAAATAAATAAAAAAACATAAGCTTAATATATCATTAAAAGAGGAGGATTAAAATTAAAAGAGGAGGATTAAAATTAAAAGAGATGATAAATATAGTTAATTGCTTATCTCAATGTATGCTTTTTAAAGGACTTCAAAAAGAAGAAATAAGAAGTATGATGGATAAGATAAACTTTACTAAGCATAATTATTCAAAAGGTGAGGTTGTTGTATTAGAAGGAGATGATATATCTTCTATAGGAATAATCACTGAGGGAGAGTTGGAGATGCAGAAAAGTTATCCTTCAGGTAAGAAAATTCTTATAAGTAAAATAAACAAGTTTGGAATTTTTGGAGAAATAAACATTTTTTCAAATATGGAAAGTTATACATCAAGCATAATATCAGTTACAGAATCAGAAGTTATTTTTATTGAAAAAAAAGAAATATTAAAATTGTGCAAAGTTAATGAGATTTTTTTAAATAGATTAATGATGTTACTATCTGACAAGATATTAGTTTTAAATAAAAGATTAAAAGAACTCTCATATGCAACAATAAGAGAAAAATTAGCGGATTTTATTTTAGAAGAATATAAGAGACAAGAGAAGTTAATTATAGATGTAAGACAAAAAAGGAACGACATGGCAGAATACTTTGGAGTAACAAGACCTTCAGTTTCCAGAGAATTAATTAAGATGAAACTTGAAGGATTAATAGATTTTAATAAAAAAACTATTACGATTAAGAATCTAGAAAAGTTGGAGGATATATTGGTTTAATAAAAATGTGTTCTAAAGGTAAATAAGATGATATCTTTAGAACACAAACTTTATAAAAGATTTTTAACATATATAGGAGTATAGGTAAGTTTATTATTGATTCTACTACTTTCCATAATAGATATTTGTTTAACTTCTATATCTAGGTGATCAATTAAAATTTCATTTAAAGGATTACAGTTTTCCTTAAATGTAGTTTCTCTAGAAAGAGTTATATGGGGTCTATATTTCCTATTTTCCCTTTTAAAACCCCTAAGAGCTAGGTTGTCTTCAAGAGAATTGTATAGAAGTTGTAAAGAATTATCCAATTGCTTTATTCCAATCCATACAATGCTTTTTTGTTCTCTTTTAAATTCGCCTATATTATCTAATTTTAAATTAAAACTATTGTTTATACAAGCAACATAATCTAAAGATTCCTTTAATTTTTTTAAAGAATATCTATCCACTTCTCCTATAAATTTTAATGTTAGATGAAAATTTTCTTTGCAGGAGAAATTGCCTTTAATGCAATAATTTTTTAAGTGCATTTGAAGAGAACTTAAATAATCTTTCATCTTAGGTTGAAATTCTATAGCATAAAAAACTCTCATAAATATTTATCACTCCTAAAATTATATTAATAAACCTGGAATACAAAAAACTTTAAGTAATAAGACTCATCAGAGTTCCAAAGTATTGGATGGTCTGCAGATTGAGTTCTAAATTCTACCTGACGTAAAGTTCTACATGCATCATGTGCAGCTTCATGAATAGTTTGCTTTAAAAGGTCTTCTGCCATATAGTGTGAACAAGAACAAGTTACAAAATACCCACCAGGTTTAACCATTTTTAGGCCTCTAAGATTTATTTCTTTATATCCTCTTTTTGCCCCAGAAATAGTATTTTTTGATTTTGTAAATGCTGGAGGGTCTAATATAACAACATCAAATTCTTTTCCTTCTCTAGCCCAGGTTGGTAAAACATCAAAAGCATTATGACATTCAAATTTTACCGTGTGTTGTAGATTATTAAGCTCAGCATTTTTTGTGGCACAATCTATAGCATGTTGAGATACATCTACACCTAGAACTGATTTTGCTCCAGCTACTCCTGCATTTAATGCGAAAGATCCGGTATGAGTAAAACAATCCAAGACATCCGCATCTTTACATATTCTGTGTATAGCTTTTCTATTTTCTTTTTGATCTAAGAAGAAACCAGTTTTTTGGCCATTAGCTAGATCAACAATATATTTAACTCCATTTTCTATAATCATGACATTAGTATCAAATGGTTCAGTTAAAAAACCTGTTTTTTGTTCTAAGCCTTCTAGTTCCCTAGTTGCGATGTCACTTCTTTCGTAAACGCCTTTTGCGTTATATTCTTCTACTAAAAGTTTAACTATTAAATCCCTGTATTTATCCATACCTAGAGTTGAAATTTGAATTACATAGTAATCTTCAAATTTATCTACGGTAAGTCCAGGTAAAAAATCTGCTTCACCAAATATAAATCTACAACTTGAGGTGTCTATTACCTTTTTTCTATAATTCCATGCCATTTCAAATCTTTTTTTGAAAAAATCATAATTTATATCTTCATCAAAGTCTCTAGTCATTATCCTAATAGCCATTTTAGATGCATCATTTACATAACCTTTTCCTATAAAATTGCCACTAAAATCATATACCTCTACAATATCACCATTAGTATATTCGCCATCATAGCCTTCGATTTCATTTGTGAAAATCCACGGATGTCCATTTACTACTCGTTTATGTTTTCCTTTATATAAGCAAAATTTTGAAACCAATTTTAATCATCTCCCTTTAATAATTTACTTTTGAATTATATCATAAAAGAATAATTGTTTTTTAAAAGAATTTTAGATTAAAATTGTTTGAATATTGAATAATAATATAAGTAAATAGTACCTTTCTATGATATAATCTGTATAAAAAGTAAAGTATTTAGTAAATAAAATATATTTTATTTAATGGGAGACAAAGACATTATGCATTATAATGAAAATAATCTAAATATAGATAGTGATTTTCCTATAAGAATTACAAAACAAAATTCAGAGGAAATAGACTTAATTATATTAATTGGAAATAGGTGTTTAAATTTAGAACAAGATAAGAATATTTCATTTATTAAATCTAGAATACAATTTCCACAGATAAAAAGTATTTTAATTAGAATTTGTACGGCCAAAGATAACAATGTGGCTACACTACATTTTTTACAGGATTCTAGTCTTCATTCATCTATAGTTAATTTTGAAATTGACTATCTAGATAAAATTATAATTGTAAAGGAAAAGGAAAAGTTTGTTCAAATGAAAATAAAATAAATTTTTAATAGGAGTGTATTTATGAATATTAGGAGTGTAATTATTAAAGAGGTAAGTAATAATACAGTAAGAAAGCAACAACGAAACTTAATTTTAGAAATACACAACGGATTTAATAGAATAAATTTTATAATCACAAAGGATAATTTAACCTATGAAGATTTAGAAAATATCAACAAGGATCTAGAGGGGTTTAACGTACGAGGAATTTTTTATGCCAGAAATTGCTGTAAAAATTCACCTATAATTATTTTAGATAGTAATAGAGAGCAAGATAAAGAAGAGATAGGTCAATTAATACATGATTCTCTAAAGTTAATCGGGGATGATATAAGAAAAGTATTGTAATTAAAGTTAGTTTATAAGTTAGGAGAATATTTACATGCCAAAAATACTGAACAACTTAGAAGAGAGGATTTACAAAAAGGCGGGTAAATTATTTTGTGAATTTGGATATGATATAGTGGATATGAGGGCTATAGCTAGAGAATGTGATATAGCAGTAGGAACCTTATATAATTATTATTCTAGTAAAAAGGATCTTTATTTAAAAATTGTTCGTAATAGTTGGGATAAAACATTTTTTAAGTTATCTAAGATAGTTAATGAAGAAAAAAAATTAGAAGAGAAAGTATGTAATTTTATAATCGTATTGTATGATGATATGAGTGATAGAAGAGGCATAGGTATAGATATTAGAAAAGCAGAAGGAAAAAAAGAAAACAAAATTGCAGATTTTGAGAAAAATTTGCTAGACGAGCTAACAAATTTAATAAATAAACTTTTTAAAGGACAGGAGATGTCAGATTGTAATGTATGTGAAAAATTAGCATATACATTATTATTTCAAACCATAATATTTGAGAACTTTTTTAAAGAAGAGAGAAAAAACAATATTGAGTTTTTATACAAAACAGTAATGACATTTATTGCTGTGTAATAAATCTTAGGTGTTATTTGTTTTTAAGTTTTTATATAATTTTTAAGTAAAAGATATATTATATAAATTATATCATGCAAACAAAAAACTACCGTAATAAAAGTTTATTACAGTAGTTTTTTGTTTAACATTAAATTTATTTCATTTCAGGATTCATATCTTTTTTTCTTTTTGGTTGTTTGCTTGATTTGCAATCTGATGTTTTGCAATTTTCCATCTTATTTTTTTTCATTTCTTTTTGGTTTTTCATTTGATTTACCTCCAGTAATTTGTATAAATAAGTTTAATTATAGTATTATCAAAAAGTTTTATAATATTCATCAGATAACAATTTCAATAAAAAGTTAATCATATGAAAAAAATTTTAAAAATTAATAGAATTGTAACTTAATATGAGTAACTATATAATATATAATAGTATAAGTAAAAGAAAATAATAAGATAAGATTTTATATTGTGACTTCAAGGTTAATGAAACTTAAAAAAGGAGAGGATATGTTTTGTCTAAGAAGAAGAAAGCGATTCTGCTTACGTTAGTTATAATCTTTGCAATAGTAATATCCGGCGGACTATATTTATGGCAAAAATATAACCAGATATATGTAGGAGATAATCAGAATAAATCACAAGATAGAGATCCCAATAAATATAAAGGTGTTGATGGAATATCTAACATATTATTAATCGGAATTGATACAAGAGGTACAGGGGATCCAAGTCACTCAGATGCCCTAACTATATTAACTATTGATAATGTTCATGGGAAAATAAAATTAACATCTTTAATGAGAGATGCCTTCGTAGATATACCGGGACATGGGAAACAGAAATTAACACATGCATATGGTTATGGTGGTATCGAGCTTTTAAGAAAAACTATAGAAGAAAACTTCAATGTTAGATTAGACAATTATGCTACTATAGATTTTGATGGTTTTAAGGAGCTAATAAACGGTGTAGGTGGCGTAGAACTAGAAGTAAAAAATGAAGCTGAAGTGAAGGAATTAAATAGATGTATAGATCTTGAGATTGAAGATAATTCCAAGTTATCTAAAAAAGATGCCATATACATACAAAAACCAGGAAAGCAACTTTTAAATGGACAACAAGCGCTGGCTTTTTCAAGAATGAGACATGTTGGAAATGGAACTTATGATAGAGCAAGAAGACAAAGAGAAGTAATACAACAGTTAATATCTAAACTTCCTCAAACTTCAAAGATGAAATATCCTTCAATTGCCGATAAATTATTACCGTACTTAAAAACAAATGTAAGTATAGCTGATGCATTAAAATTTGCATATACAATTGTAGATATAAGTTCAAAACAAGATAGTAATTTTGATGTACAAAAATTACAAATACCAACGGATAAATTAAGTGAAGGGTTAATTGTAAATAGAAGAGTAGGTTGGGTTCATGTAATGGATTTGGAAGATAATAAAAAGGTTTTACATGACTTCATATTTGAAGATATTTCATATGATGAAAATAAATATCCTCAATTTAAATATGAAGGTGAAAGACAAGGAAATAGTAATTCTGGAAATGATGTAAATGTGGATAGAAATGAAAGTGATAGAAAATATCAAGATAATATCGATACTAAAAAGTCAATAAATAAGAAACATGATGATAATGATGAGGAGAATTATAATAAACCTAATCATTATGTTCCACAACCAAAACCGGAACCAAAACCGGAACCAAAACCGGAACCAAAACCAGAACCAAAACCGGAACCAAAACCGGAGCCAAAACCGGAACCAAAACCGGAACCAAAACCGGAACCAAAACCAGAGCCAAAGCCGGACACTCAACCAGAGCAGCAGCCTGCTCAACAACCTGCAGCTCAAGGAAAATAAGGTGTATAAATAAAATATGTGAAAGAGTTATTAAATAAAATTTGATAACTCTTTTTATTTTTTGGTTTGTATAATTATCATATAAGGGTTAAAATAATTATAAATAAGTAATAATTTTTAAGGAGATAAATTCTATGGTAGAAAGCAAAACAACTATAAGTGAGCTAAAAAAAGGTGATAAAGTACAGGGAGTTTTTTTTGTTAAGAACTGTACTTGTAGGTTAACTAATGGGAGCAATGCTAAGTTTTTAGATATTAATTTAATGGATAAAACAGGGGTTGTGAATGCTAAACTTTGGGATTGTAGGTCAGGTCAAGATAATATTATAAAAGAAAACATGCTAGTTAATGTGAAGGGAAATATAGTTGAATGGAAAGGTAAATTACAATTTAAAATAGATGCAATTGATCCAATATCAGAGGAACAAGAAGTTAATGCAGAGGATTTTATACCTGTAGCACCCATAGATCCTAAGGTTATGTTTGAAGAAGTATTGGAATTTAAAAATAAAATAAAGAATTTAGATATAAAAAATATAGTTGAATATATATTAGATCAAGTGGATGTAGCTATAATGTATTATCCAGCTGCAAAATCAAATCATCACTCTATACGTTCAGGATTACTATATCATACAACAACAATGTTAAAGGCAGGAGAAGCACTAAGTAGAATATATACATTTATAAATACTGATTTATTATATGCAGGTATTATACTGCATGACATTGCTAAAATTGGAGAAATGAGTTCTAGTAAATTAGGAATTGTAGATGAGTATACCATTGAAGGACAATTATTAGGACATATAATAATGGGGGTTAGACAGGTAGAAGTAGCTGCAGAAAAGGTGGCAGCAGATAAAGAAGTATCTATGTTACTTCAACATATGATTTTATCACATCATTATGAAGCGGAGTATGGAAG
Source organism: Hathewaya limosa (assembly GCF_030815255.1). Taxonomy (NCBI): domain Bacteria; kingdom Bacillati; phylum Bacillota; class Clostridia; order Eubacteriales; family Clostridiaceae; genus Hathewaya; species Hathewaya limosa. The sequence goes on along the minus strand of NZ_JAUSWN010000002.1, from coordinate 170,226 downwards.
TCCTAAGAAACCGATGATTCCAGAGGCAGAATTATTACATCATCTAGATATAATGGATGCTAGAATGTACGATATGCAAAAAGCTATAAGTGAAACAGAAGAGGGAAAATTCTCAGAAAAAATTTGGTCCTTAGATAATTTAAGTATTTATAGAAGTAAACTAAAAAAGGAGCAATAAATATGAAAGGTATAATTGATAGATTTGAAGGAGAATTTGCTATCATAGAACTAGAGGATAGAAATATTATTACTTTAAAGAAATCAGAACTTCCTAAGGATGCAAAAGAACAGATGGTTATAAATATAATTAATAAAGAAATATTTATTGATAAAGATGAAACTTTAAAAAAACAAAAAGAAATAGAAAAGTTGCTAGAAGATTTATGGAGATAATAAAACCCAGATTTTAAAATTTGGGTTTTATTTTTTTATTAACTTTATTTTCCCTTATTTTCATATTTCCTAAGCTCAATGTATTTGGTTAAATAGCTAATAAATGCTATCAAGGTAGCTATTAAAGAAGCATATAACATATATAATCCTATTTTATTATTAAAATATAAAATAGATATTGAAACGTAAAATAAAAATGTAGCTAATTTGCCAAATATATTAGAAGGAACTACAGTGTCTTTATTATATAAGAAGAAACCACCGCATATCATTGAAATTTCCTTAATAATAACAATAATAGGTAACCATAGAGGAATATAGCTTTTTATACCCAAACAAAGTAAAACCGTAATTAACATAAGTTTATCTGCTAAAGGATCTAGAACTGTTCCCAATTTAGTTATTAAGTTAAATTTTCTTGCTATATATCCATCCAACACATCTGTTATACCTGAGATTAAGAATATTATTATTGCATATATTAAAGAATTTGTATATGCAGAAAAGAATAAGAATATAAATAAAGGTATTAACCCCAAGCGAATTATAGATAAAATGTTAGGTATATTCATCAGTTTACCTCCTTTAAAAACAATCATAATATTATAAAGTACATTTATATATTATATATGAAAATTATAACATTAAAAGTGCTAAAAAAGGATATATTTAAAGGATATAAATTATTAAATACAATATCACGAATATTAATAAAAAATTTACTATAAATATTCGTGATTGCTCTTGATACTTAGGATTAGGTTTGATAGTATAATAAGCGGTGGTTATTTAAAATCAAAAAATTCTTTATTTTAAAATTAAATATACGAATGTTGTAGGAGGTAGTTGTAATGCAATATGATGTTATTATTGTTGGAGCAGGTGCTAGTGGGATTTTTACAGCTTATGAACTTACAAGAAAAAATAAAAATTTAAAAGTTTTAATTATAGAGAAAGGCCATAGTATAGAAAAAAGACATTGTCCTATAGATGGTGATAGGATAAAGAATTGTATTCATTGTGATATATGCAATATAATGAATGGCTATGGTGGGGCAGGAACACTATCAGATGGAAAGTATAATATTACGAATAATTTTGGTGGGGAATTATATAAATATGTAGGAGAAAAACATGCTTTAGAGCTTATGAATTATGTAGATTCCATACTTTGTAGTTTGGGTGGTGGTGATGCAAGGTTATATTCTACTACAAATTCTGAATTAAAAAGAAAGGCAATTCAATATGATTTACATTTATTAGATGCAAAGGTTAGACATCTAGGAACAGATAGAAATGTAAAAATATTAACTAGAATGTATAATGAATTAAAAAATAAGGTTAATATAATTTTTGACACAGAAGTTATAGATGTTAATAAGAATGAGGAAAAAAGCATATTTAAAGTTATAACTAAAAATGATATATATATAGGTGAAAAATTAATCTTGGCTACGGGTCGTTCAGGATCTAAATGGACTTCAGGCTTATGTGATAAATTAGATATAAAAACTGAAAGTAATAGAGTTGATATAGGAGTGCGCATAGAATTACCAGCGGATGTATTTGAACATATAACAAGTGATGTTTATGAGAGTAAGATAGTATATAGAACAAAAAGTCATTCTGATCTTGTTAGAACATTTTGTATGAATCCTCATGGAGAGGTTGTTAGCGAGAATACAAATGGAATAATAACTGTAAATGGACATAGTTATTCTAATCCTGAATTGCATACTGAAAACACAAATTTTGCTTTATTAGTATCTAATAAATTTACAGAACCGTTTAAAAATAGTAATGAATATGGTGAATCAATAGCAAGACTTAGTAATATGTTGGGTGGAGGAGTTTTGGTTCAAAGATTTGGAGATTTAATTAAGGGTCATAGAAGTACAGAGAGGACTTTAAATAAAAGTTTTACAAGACCCACTTTAAAGGCTACCCCTGGAGATTTAAGTTTAGTTCTACCAAAAAGACAATTAGATGATATTATAGAAATGATTTATGCACTAGATAAAATTGCACCAGGTACCGCTAATGAAGATACCTTATTATATGGAGTAGAAGTGAAATTTTATAATTGTGCAGTACAAGTAGATAAAAATTTAGAGACAAGCATTAAAGATTTATATATTTTAGGCGATTGTTCAGGAGTAACACATTCATTATCTCAAGCTGCCGCAAGTGGAATATATGTTGCTCAAAATTTATTAAAACAATATTAATATTTTAGTAAATAAAAAAGTTTACCAAGACATGTTACAAGGTAAGCTTTTTTATTTAAAATACTACAATTACGAACAATATATAAAAAAAATATAATATAATTCGTTTTATATATTGATATTTGTTTAATATTCTGATAAGATTAAAAGGTATGTATTACATAAATAAAGTTTATTGAGAACATAATTAATATATAAAATAAGAAATCTTTTATGATGAAAGAGAGGAATGCAATATGGCAGCTTTTATAGTACTTGGAGCTCAATGGGGTGACGAAGGAAAAGGAAAGATGACTGATTACTTAGCAGAAGAGGCAGAAGTAGTAGTTAGATTTCAAGGTGGAAATAATGCAGGACACACAGTAGTTGTTGGTGAAAAGGAATATAAATTACATTTAGTACCATCAGGTATATTGTATGAAGATAAAATTAATATTCTTGGAAATGGTGTAGTTATTGATCCAGAAGCTTTATTCACAGAAATAGATTATTTAAAAGGATTAGGAGTAGATGTAACTCCAGAAAGACTTTTAATTAGTGATAGAGCTCAAGTTATCATGCCTTATCATAAATTATTAGATGGCGCTAAAGAAAAGTGGAGAGGAAAAAATGATATAGGGACTACAGGTAAAGGTATAGGTCCTTGTTACACAGATAAAGTTGAAAGAAGTGGAATAAGAATCTGTGATGTCATTGATCCAAAGGTATTAAAAGAAAAATTAGAAGCTAATTTAGAAATTAAAAATAAGATGATTGTAGATATATTTGGTGGTACTGCATTAGACTTTAATGAAGTTTATGAACAGTATGTTGAATTCGGAAGAAGATTAAAACCATTTGTAAAAGAAACTTCAGTTGAGATTTATAATGCCGTTAAAAAAGATAAAAATGTTTTATTTGAGGGTGCCCAAGGTATGCTTCTAGATATAGATTACGGAACATATCCATATGTAACATCATCAAATACTGTAGCTGGCGGAGTATGTACAGGAGCTGGTGTAGGACCTACAATGATTACTAATGCAGTAGGTATTGGTAAGGCTTATACAACAAGAGTAGGTAAAGGACCATTCCCAACAGAATTATTTGATGAAATGGGAGAACATATAAGAACAGTAGGACATGAATATGGAGTTACTACAGGAAGAGCTAGAAGATGTGGTTGGTTAGATATAGTAATATTAAAAACTACAGCTAGAGTTTGTGGACTTACTAGCTTTGCAATAACTAAAATGGATACATTAGCTGGAATAGATAAAGTTAAAATGTGTGTAGGATATGAGTTAGATGGAAAAGTTATAGATTACTTCCCAGCTAGCCTTGATGATTTAGCGAAATGTAAGCCGATTTATGAAGAGTTCGAAGGTTGGGATGAAAGCATTGCAGATGCAAGAAGTTATGATGAAATCCCAGAAAATGCTAAGAAATACTTAAAGAGAATAGAAGAATTAACAGATACTAAGATTTCTATAGTTTCAGTAGGACCAAAAAGAGATCAAACTATGAGAATATCAGAAATTTAATAAATTAATTAAAATATAAAGAGTTGACATTTAATTTGTTAACTCTTTATATTTTTAAGGTTAATATATATGCCTTTATTAATTAATATTATCTATACTAAAAATATGTAAAAAGAGTTATAATAAAAAAGAATTTAATAAATTAAATAGTTTATGGTTAAAGGAGAGAAAAACATGAAAATAAATAAAGATATGACTATCGGAGAAATCGTTAGGGAATATCCAGAAACAATAGAAGTATTAATGGGATTTGGTATGGGATGTGTTGGTTGTCCATCAGCTCAAGCTGAAACAATTGAAGAGGCAGCTATGGTTCATGGAATGGACTTAGATGAATTAATCAAGGCTTTAAATGCTAGTGTAGAGAAATAGTTATATAGTAGAATGTATATAAAGTTATAATACCTTATATACATTCTTATTTTATTTTAAAGATAAATGGATTGATCTAGCGGCTGTGTTACCAGATGACCAAGCCCATTGTAAGTTAAAACCACCACAATCTCCATCTACATCTAGTACTTCACCAGCAATATATAAACCAGGAATGATTTTTGATTCTAATGTTATGTTGTTGACCTCGGTAGTGTCAATTCCACCGGCAGTAACCTGTGCTTCTCTAAATGAGTTTGTACCTGATACCTCAAAATTCCAATTTTTTAAGTTTTTAAATATAGAACATTTTTCATCCCATTCCAAATAGTATGCTTCCTTGTGTATATCAGTTATACCACATTCTTTTAAGAAAGTAGGAATTAGTTTTTTATTGATTATACCTAAAAATGAATTATGAATACTTCTATAACCAAACATTCCCCAATGATTTTCTAAAAACTCTTTTAGTGAATCTAGTGATAAATTAGGAAACATATCAATAGATAAAGAAACTTTATGATTGCTATTGGTATATAAAGATGCTATTCTACTTAATTGTAAAATTGGTGGGCCAGATATTCCGTAATCAGTAAATAAAATTTCACCAGAGGTTTTTTTATAGGATTTATCATCAACCCATATTTCACAAGAACCCTGAAATTTGATTCCAGATAAAGCTTTTAATTTATTATGGTGAAGTTTAATTTGAACCAAGGAAGGTATAGGGTCTATAATTTTATGACCTAAAGTTTTAGCAAGTATATATCCACTACCATCGGAACCGGTACCAATATAAGATTTGCCTCCAGTACATAATAAAGCCTTTTTACATACAAACTTTTCTTCAGCTTCATTATTGGTATGTAGTACAAATTGTTTATTTTTAACGTCTATGGATTTAACTTTACATTCAAAATAAATAGGTATTTGCCTTTCCTCTACAGAAAGTTTTAAGATATCTACAACTGAAGAAGATTGTAGTGATAAGGGAAACATTTTATTATTTTCTAAGGTACAAGTAGGAAGTCCAATGGAATTAAAAAAGTTGATAGTTTGTTCTACAGAAAATTGATTAAGTATTTGTTTTGGGAAATTTTTATTGCTACTATGATACCTTGAAATATCTATATTTGCATTTGTTATGTTACATCTTCCATTACCAGTGGTTAAAATTTTTCTTCCAATTCTATCTGTACCTTCTAAAATAGCCACATCTAAACCAAGATCCTTAGCTGTAATTGCAGCTATTAAACCAGAGGCACCACCACCTACAATTATTAAGTCTTTAATCATTAAAAATCTACCATCCTTAAATTTAAAATTTGAATAATTTTTTTGATTTCTATAGTATATAGTATACACTAAAAGAAAAGTAATAAATAAAAATTTAGGTTCATGAATTAAAAAATATAAATAATCATATAAAAATATAGGGAAATTGTATTGAATTTAATAATTAAGCAAAATAAAATTATAAATGCCTTAATATAATTAAGCTTAGAGTTATCAAGGCCTTAGAGGTAATATTATATAATTAGTTATTAAAAAAATAAAATTAAAGTAAAAAATATGTTGACATAAGGGAGATTTTTCGGTATTATATACCTTGTCGGACGGAGCGGAAAGCAAGTTTGATAAATGCAACAAAACAAGTTTACTAAAGAAAAGAAGCCAATATGGCTCCTTGGTCAAGCGGTTAAGACACCACCCTTTCACGGTGGTAACAGGGGTTCGATTCCCCTAGGAGTCACCATTTATTTATGGGCGCATAGCTCAGCTGGGAGAGCATCTGCCTTACAAGCAGAGGGTCACAGGTTCGATCCCTGTTGTGCCCACCATAAACTAACCTATAATGGTGAGTAAACTCAAAACATTAAAAAATGTTGCAAAAACTAAAAAAGTGTGTTAAGATATTAGAGACTGTTAAAATTTAATATGGCTCCTTGGTCAAGCGGTTAAGACACCACCCTTTCACGGTGGTAACAGGGGTTCGATTCCCCTAGGAGTCACCATTTTACTTTTATGGGCGCATAGCTCAGCTGGGAGAGCATCTGCCTTACAAGCAGAGGGTCACAGGTTCGATCCCTGTTGTGCCCACCATAAAAGTGGCCCAGTGGCTCAGCTGGTTAGAGTGCCGGCCTGTCACGCCGGAGGTCGAGGGTTCGATCCCCTTCTGGGTCGCCATTTTTGCTGGCATGGCTCAATTGGCAGAGCAGCTGACTTGTAATCAGCAGGTTGTAGGTTCGATTCCTATTGCCAGCTCCAAATTTTCTTTAATGCACTTTTAAAAGTGATAATATACTTTTCAAAACTTAATATGGCTCCTTGGTCAAGCGGTTAAGACACCACCCTTTCACGGTGGTAACAGGGGTTCGATTCCCCTAGGAGTCACCATTTATTTTTATGGGCGCATAGCTCAGCTGGGAGAGCATCTGCCTTACAAGCAGAGGGTCACAGGTTCGATCCCTGTTGTGCCCACCATAAAAAAGTGGCCCAGTGGCTCAGTTGGTTAGAGTGCCGGCCTGTCACGCCGGAGGTCGAGGGTTCGAACCCCTTCTGGGTCGCCATTTTTTAAAATTACACTTTTAAAAGTGATAATATACTTTTTAAAACTTAATATGGCTCCTTGGTCAAGCGGTTAAGACACCACCCTTTCACGGTGGTAACAGGGGTTCGATTCCCCTAGGAGTCACCATTTACTTTTATGGGCGCATAGCTCAGCTGGGAGAGCATCTGCCTTACAAGCAGAGGGTCACAGGTTCGATCCCTGTTGTGCCCACCATAAAAGTGGCCCAGTGGCTCAGCTGGTTAGAGTGCCGGCCTGTCACGCCGGAGGTCGAGGGTTCGATCCCCTTCTGGGTCGCCATTTTTTGCTGGCATGGCTCAATTGGCAGAGCAGCTGACTTGTAATCAGCAGGTTGTAGGTTCAATTCCTATTGCCAGCTCCAAAATCCTAAACAATTTTGTTTAGGATTTTTCGTTTTATGTAAAATATAAAGATAAAATAGCCATTTACTTGAATATGTGTAAATGGCTATTGTTTTATAATGAAAGAGGATTTTTTCTTAAGTTTAACTTTACTCTTATATCTTCACCATAAAATTTACATAATGTAAAATTACCTAACAATCTAGAAGTTAATCTTTCTGTATAGTTTTGAAGGATACTTTCTAAGGGCAAGTTAGATGAAATAAGCATACTTTTATTTTTTAATAGTCTTTTATTTATTATGTTAAATAGTTCAGTTCTACTAATATCATTTAATGGTTCTGTACCTAAATCATCTATTATTAATAAGTCACAACTCAAAAGTATATCTTCTAATTCATAATTGTCTTTAAATCGTATTTCTTTAAGTTCCTTTACTAAATCATCTGAGGTTCTATATACTACGAAATGTCCTCTATCCATAAGTTCTTTGGCTATACAATAGGATAAAAAAGTTTTGCCTATCCCAGAATTTCCATAAAAAAATAAATTTTCTTTAGAGTGAGGAAAGTTATTTATAAAATTTTTAACTTTAAATAGAATTTGTTGCATGTTTTTTCTTGGGGTAAGAGGTTCCTTACCAATTCTAAAATCATCATATAAATCTAAACTAAAACTTGAGAAATTATGTGTTTTTAATATATCTTTTAAATCAGAATTGGAATAATGAAGTTTTACTATATTTTTTTTATAACATTCACATTTTGTTGTTCCTATGTAACCAGTATCCTTACATTTGCTGCATTGATATTTTATTAAAAGATAGTCCATAGGATATCCTTTAGAAACTAATAACTCAGATTTTTTCATTTTTAAATCAGTTATTTGATCTTGTAGTCCTTTAAGGTATGAGTCTCTATGTTCTATCTGTTTAAGAGTATTTATAGATACATCTATACACAATTTAGCTATTTTATTATCAATTTGTATAACCTCAGGTAAAGTTTTTGAAATTTCTTTTCTACGCTGTTCTAATTGAGTTTTTGCATTCTTTTGAAGATCGTCATATATCTTTGTAATTTCAGAATTGTATTTCTTAATCATTATTATCCCATCCTAATAATTTTTTCTCTAATTCTTCAAAATTATAAGTTCTTTGCTCATAGTTTCCAAAGGCACCTTTGCTTACAGTTTTAGCATTTTTATTATAGTTGGATGTTCTTTTTCTTTGTTTTTCTATGTCCTCTAATGATTTTATACCATCTTTAAACCAACTATTTAAAATCCCATCTATATATTTAAAATCGCATTTATTAATTCTTTGGAAGCATATATCACATGCATTATAAATAATTTCTAAAGGAAAATTATAAGTGGTTATCCATTTAGTTATAAGTTGTTCTTGAGGTTTCATAATTTCAGTATTTTGGAAACCTAAGTAAGTTAATATTTTTTTTATCTTAACCCATCGGTCTTCACGAGCTTTAATAACACTCTGAGCGTCATCTATACTACGTACATTTTTATCATGCCATGATATAGCAACTTTTTCAATGTATCTACAATCAGTCTTTCCTTTGGATACACAATATTGTATAAGAAGTAAAATAATTTCAGGAGAAAAATTAAAATCTTTTTGCCAACTAAGATACATTGTCATTTCTTTAGAAGATAGAGGTCTTCCAAGAAACTTTTCTATATCTTGTAACATTTCCTTTATAGAATTGTTATCTAATTCTTGTAACAAGTTTATAGATTCTTCTTCTACATTTGATTCAACTAAATCTAGAAATTCTATTGAGTAATTGCCCTTATTATCTAAGGCAGTCATTTTTATTACACCTTCAGCATTCCAATAATTCCAGGCATTTAAAATGTCTGATTGTAATAGGTTTAATTTGCTAGCAATTATATCAGAAGATGCGCCAATTTCACCACTCATAGAATATTTTAATCCTAAGAGATAGATTTTAACATATTCTCCACGAGCTTTTGCCATATACTTATCTATAAATATATTATTAACACAAGTGTACTTTATATTTTTATTGTTGAACATAAAGGTATTCATTTAATCATCCTTTTTATTTAAATTTTATTAATTTAATTATAATATATAAACTATGTGTTTAAAATTTATTGATTTAGTTATTTTTATCAAATATTTATTAAATAATCCTGATGTGTAGTGTATAAATATATATTATATAATAACCACAACATAATTTCAAATAACTGGAAATAAAATGTAAGTTAAACATATAGTTTATATATTAACTTGATATAGAAATAGACGATAATAATATAATAGTAATGTTTATAATAAGAATTTAAAGAGGAGAAGATATTATGGCCTTTGATGTTTTTTTAAATGTGTTATATAAGGTAGGCCTATATGGTACTATTATAACATTAATTATAGGTATTGGTATTTTAATTTTAAAATATGAAACATTTCAAGGAATTTCAAAGCTACTATGTAGGCTTTTTATCGTAGTTTGGGTAGCATATGTAATTACTGCTACAATTTCTATATTTACAACTAAAATTCCTGATAATAAGGCTGATAATGCACAAAAAAATTCAGCTTATCATGATACAGTAGATTTTAAAATAAATACATAAGAACAACATCCTTTAATGAAGAAAAAGTATCTTTTATTAAAGGATGTTTTATTATACTTAATAAACCTACAATTTTTAAATTAAATTAATTTTTTATCCATTTTATTTTGTCTATGTACAAATTAAAAATCATTCCAATAGTTATTAGTATTCCTGCTAATAATTTTGTAGTAGAAAAATTACCATCAGAAATAAATTCTAGAACCATACTAGTATATAGTTGACCTATAAACATAAATAATGTAGCATATACTACTGGAATTTTAGGCACAACTATATTGGAAAGAGCAATAATAAGCACTCCCAATAAGCCACCTAGGTATGCCCAAAAGGGAATTCCTTTAAGTATATGTAAGTTACCTGTAAGGCTAAATTTAGGGGTGAATATACATATTATAACCAAACAACTGAAAGCGATTATGTAGTTCATAAGAGAGCTATGTAATATTCCTATTCTATTTGCAAGGTTAGAATTAACAACTAAACTAATTACTATTAATGCCCCAGTGAGCAAACATATAAAAATAGCTGCAGACATAAGTAGTCCACTACAAGAGTTATTTGATGTTCCTTTAGCAAATATGTAAGTTATTATACCTATAAGAACTAATAAAAATCCAGGAAATTTATTTTTATTAAAAGGAATTTTTTCTAATCCAAATAGCCCAAAGTTATCTATTAGGGAAGATGTAACGGATTGTCCTAATAATGAAAGCGCGGTATTAAGTGATATACCTAGTATAGGTAAACAAAAGTTGTTTGACAATACAACGAAAATTGAGAATATGCCACCTAAAAAGAAGTATAGTGGTATATTTTTTAGCACCATTTTTTTTTCCTTTGAAAAACTTACAAAGATTATAGCGGATAAAAGTCCAACTAAATTTATTATAAGAGTAGATAACAGCATACCTGAACTATTAGCAAGTGTTACATTAAAATAAATCATAGTTGCTAGCATTCCACCTATGATTAATGCGAAGAAATTATACATTATTTTTTTCCTCCAAATTTATCTTTTGAAAAATAGTAGGTTTAAGAGTCATAAATAATATTTTATAATATTTATTTATTAAAACAAAGTAAATTATATCTAATTATATAAATGTAACTGATTTTTTACAAAAAAATAAAAAAAGGACATACAGAGAGGGATCTATTCACTGTATGTCATATATTGGTTTTATTTTGATTTTATGTTGATATCTTATAGTTGGTTATATAATTTCACATTAATAACATGTTATCCATAAGTTATTCATAGGTTATCAACAAGTTATCAACATTTATTAATTTAATTTTAACAGATTTTTGTTGTTCATTCAATACTTAAATAAAAATGTTTTAAAATTTTCTATTTATAATATAAATAATATAAGTAACTTTTAGCATGATTAGGAGAATGAGTATGAGTGGAATAACAGGTATACCATTATATTTAAATTCTAGAATGGTAAGTAATCTTTTTACTATATTAATCGCTGAATTTTCTATTACTGAAACAGAAAGTATAAAAAAACAAGTAACATTAGGTGTAAATACTCCACTAAGTGAAATTATAAAAGGACAATATATTCAAGGAGATGTATCATTACAAGTACTTAATGAATTGTCACAGTCACAAACCTTAGAATTTCAAATTAAAGAAATTAGCGTATTTATTAATTTAATGAAAATACTAAATGAACATAATTTACTTAAACAATGTAACCCTAATAATAATGACAAGATTCCCAAAATTAATAAAGGTGATTATGTGCAGTTAAATTGTGAACTTTCGGAAGATCCTTTGATTAAATGGTTTAAAGATATGGAGGGAACAGTAAATCATATGTCTTATGTAAATCCAGAAAAAGCAGATAAGTTAAATCAAACTTGTTTTATGCAGGGGGTTAAAAATGCATTAGATAAATATAATGATAGTCCATCAACAAATGTTATTATGAAAAATTGTTATAATGGAAATACGGGAGCATATTTAAAATTAGAGAAGGAATGTTTTCAAGAAAATATGAATCATATTTTTGAAGGACCTGTTACGGTTGTAGGTAAGGTAGCTAATAGTGTACAAGGTAAGCAAATGAATAATTGTGATTTATATTATAATAATTTTTTTAAATATATGAATGAAAAGTCTTTAAATAATGTTTTTGATGAATTAAAAAATATGGCACCAAATGTAAGCATACCAAATATTCCGGAAACCTTATTGTTTTATGATCTTATACAGGTGTTATTAAATATAATTCCATTAGCCATATTAGTTTAAATAAAAATATAAATTAAGATAAGAATTTAGAGGTAATATGGTATTTTATATTTAATGTTGTTTAAATGTTATTAAATGGTTTATAATAGTAATAAGCATATGACCGATTAATGATAAGTTGAAATTTTAATAGAATATAATAAAAATAACTAACTTGTTTATGGTAAAAATTTGTATAAATTGGAGGTGACATTTAGTTTAGGAAAGATTCTAAACTATTTAATATGAAAAATATAAAACGAAATGATTTTTGCTGGTGTGGAAGTGGATTAAAATATAAAAAATGCCACATGGAACAAGATGAAATGCTTAAAAAGTTAAGCAGAGAATTAGGATGCAAAATCCCAAAAGATATAATAAAAACGAAAGAACAAATTGAAGGCATAAGAAAAAGTGGAGTTATAACACATGATATCTTAGATTTAGTAGGAGATAAAATAAAACCAGGGGTTAGTACGGAGGAACTGAATACTTTCGTACATGAGTATACTATAGGACATGGAGCGGTACCGGCACCATTAGGTTATTGTGGATATCCTAAGAGTGTATGTATTTCTATAAATGATGTTGTATGTCATGGAATACCCGATGAAAACACTATTTTAAAAGATGGAGATATTGTTAATGTAGATGTTACAACTATATTAGATGGTTATTATGCTGATGCTAGTAGGATGTATATAGTTGGAGAGGCTACAGATGAAGCTAAAAATTTAGTAAATGATACATTAGAGGCTTTAAATAAAGGGATTGAACAGGTAAAACCTTTTAATACAGTAGGACATATAGGAGAAGCCATCCAAAATTTTGCCGCGGAAAAAGGATATTCAGTTGTTTATGAGTACGGTGGACATGGTGTTGGAGTTAAATTTCATGAAGAACCATTTGTATCACATGTAGGTAGATCAGGTGAAGGAATGATATTACTACCTGGTATGGTATTTACAATTGAGCCTATGCTTAATTTAGGTAGAGCTGAAACAAGAGTTTTAGAAGATGATTGGACTGCTGTTACAATAGATGGTTCATTATCAGCTCAATGGGAACATACAATAGTGGTTACAGAAACAGGATATGAAATATTAACTTAGATCATAAAAGGCACGGTAAAGGACTGTGCCTTTTATATATTAAAGTTTTAGTTTACCTATTATGATTAAAATAGGAGAGAATATTATGGTTGATATAAATGAGCAGATAATAAATAAAAGATTCAAAATATTAAAACAAATACAAGAGAAACATTATTATTCTAGTGTTCTAATAGAGGATATTTTAAATAATAATAAAGTTCAAAGATTAACTATAATAAAGGAAAAAAATATAACAAAACAGCTTAAAAGTTTTTATAAAGAAAAAATTTTTACCCTACTTATGGTAGAAACTGAAAATATAACAAAAATATATCATTATAACAATATAATTGAAGTAAATGATAAATGTTTAAACACTCCAGATTTATTTTATATATGTGAAAATTATGAGGAACAAAATTTTGATAAATTAAAAACTTATTCTGATAATGAAGTTTTATATCTATTTATTGAATTACTCCAGTCTGTTAATTATCTTCATATTAAAGGGATTGCTCATAATGGAATATGTTTTAAAAATATTAGCTTATGTATTATAAATAAAAGACCTAAACTAATCTTAAGAGATATTATTACAAGTAAATTAAATAAGGAGGAAATGGATTACAAAGTTGAGGTTGAATTGTTTGATAAGTGTAATGAAAAAAGGAATAATATGTTTCAAAAAGATATACATGCTTTAGGCATATTATTATATAGTCTTATAATTAGAGAATTTAATGTTAATATATTAAAACAGGTTATAATCAATTGCAAACCGTATAAGGGTTACAAGGATACAAACACGTATTTTTTCACCAAATTACGTCACATATGTATGAAAATGATTGGCGTAAATAGACCAATATACAATAATGTAAGTGAAATAATAGTTGATATAAATAATAGTTTAAATTTAAATTTTTCTAAGTTTAGAAAAGAAGAACTGGAAAAACTAAATTCAATATGTAAGTTAGTTGGGAGAGAAAGAGAAATCAAGTATGTGAAAGAATTTTTTCAGCAATTTAAAAAAGGGAAAGCTGATAAAAATATATGTTTAATTCATGGAGAAAAAGGAATAGGAAAAACTAAATTATTAAATGGTATAAAAAGAAAATTAATAATAAATGGAGAAATTGTATATGATAATTTAGAGTTTAAGTCAGCCTGTAATAATGGAAAAGATGCATATCTTTCTTTTGTTATAAAGCAAATATTAAAACAATGTGATTTAGAGATCATAAAAAAGTATAGAAAAGAGTTAGAGAAGCTTTTTTATATAACAGATAATTGTTTGGATAAGGAAATACTTTTGCAGGAAAAAGAGAAGTTTAGGATAGTTAATAGAATAGGAGCTTTTATTAATGAAGCCTATAAATTTAAGAAGGTAATGATCATATTAGACGATTTTCATAAAACTAATGAATTTACCAGATATGCAATAAAGTATATATCTTCATCTAGTGATAGAATATTTTTTGTTTTGGCATCTACAGATGATGATAAATTACATGCTCAGGTTTTAAAATCTATTTCTTGTGATAAATATTTTAAGGTGAATTATGTAAAAATAAGAGAATTATCAGATACAGACATAGAAAGTATTATATATAACAAGCTTTTTATAGTTAATGGGAATATAGCAAAAGTGAAAAGTATAAATTCTATTGCTAAAGGAAATCCACTTATAGCTGAGGAAATCATAAAGGAATTATATATAAAGAAAAAAATAGTTATAAGTAAAAATGGAGACTGGGAGTTTAATTATAAGGATTCGGAACTTGTTATACCTTTAGATGTAAAAAAAATCATAATTAGCAAAATAAATACTCTTAGTAACGAAGAGAAGGATATATTAAGTAAAATAAGTCTCTTTTATAAACCTATATCTTATTCAAATTTAATGTATATTTTAAATTTTAATAAACCTGAATTTGAAAATATAATAGAGCGATTAAAAGAAAAAGGAATAATACATGTTATAGAAACTAACAAGGATATTTTATTTAATTTTTATAATAGGTTTTTAAAAGATATTTTTTATTATAGTTTATCTTTTAAACGTAGAGAAATCAGTCATAAAGTTATAGTTAAAGCTTTAGAAAAGCTATTTTACAAGGATGATGTTAGTGTATTAGATGAATTAATTTTTCAGTTAGAACAACTAAAAGATAGAGCAAAACTTACTCAGTATTATATGGAAAAGAGTTTAATATTAATCAATAAAAAAAGAAACAATGAGGCATTAGTATATTTGAAAAAAAGTGTTGATTTGTATAAGAGGGATGAAGTTGATGGTAGAAAAGCAGAAATATATTATAATATGGGAAAAATATATATTGAGAAAGGTGAATTTTCTAAGGCTGAGAGATGTTTAAAAAATGCATTTAATATTTCAAGAAAAACAAAAGATAATAATTATAATATAATGATATTAACCAATTTAATGAAGATATATGTTGTTAATGAAAATTGTAGTAGTATGAAGTCTATTATATCTTCTTTAGAAGAGTATATGAAAAGTTGTAAAGATACTAGAAGAAATGTTCAATTTTTATATCAAAAGGGTCTTTATTATTCTTTTAAAAATGAATATAAAACAAGTTTGGAAGTATGTAATAAGGCATTAGAATTAAGTGAAGATAATTTTAATGACTTAAAGGGAGAAATTTATAATTTACGTGGATATACGTATATGGAATTATCAATGGTAGAGGAGGCAATATACAGTTTAAAGATAAGCATAAATTATAGTAGGTTAGGTAGAAATTACAGAGCTTTACATAAAGCATATACGAATTTAGGAGTAATATATGGTGATTTTCTGCAAGATTATACAAAAGCAATACAATGTATAAGAATGGCTGAATATGTAGTTTTAAATAGTAGTTCAATTGTATCCAAAATTAGGACTAAAAGTAACTTAGGATCACTGTATTTACTTACTCATCAATATGGACATGCATTAAAAAATATAAAAGATGCACTAAATCTAATCAAGGATAAACAAACATATGAATATGTTTATTGTAATATTATCTGTTGTAGGGTTAGTATAAGAAATGGGGACTATAGAGAAGCATATAATAGTTTTAGGGAAATAAGTTTATATACAACAAAGGAAATGAGTTTAGGGAAATCAAGAAATAGGGTTGAAGAATATCTTGCAATAATAGAGTTTAATTTGTTATTCGGACAATTTGAACAAGCTATAGAATTTATAGATATATTTAGACAAATAGTAAATGAAGATAAATCTATATTAAAGTTATATTCTCAGGTATATGAGCAGTGTATAGGAATAATTAATAATAAAAATACGGAAAAATGTATTAGAAATGTTTGCGATATTTTAAATAAAAATATTATAGTAAATAATAAGATTGATATTGTTATTTTCATATGTGTCTTATTAATAAATAATAAACAATATGGGGTAATGAAAAACTTTATCAGAGAAAATAAAGAAATACTTTTTTATAATAAGGTTCCTACATTAGTAAACATAAAAATGAATTTTTTAAGTAGCTTTTTATATGATGACTTAGATGAGAGAGAGTATATACTAAAAAATGTACTTATGATGTGTAAAAAAAATAATTTTAAACAATTGTTTTATAAAGTAGCTATAGAACTTGCCAATATTTATAATGAAAAAAACGAATATGAAAAGGCTGTTGTTTGTTATTTCTTAGCGTATAAAAACGTAAGAAAATTATTATCGGATATACCTAAAAAATATATGAATTCATATGTTTTTGCAAATAATTTACAGGAAAGTTATGATAATTTTATTAGATTAACAATAAAAATAGAAGGTAAAACAAACATAAGAAAAAATTTATATGAGTTATTGCAAATGGAAGGGGAGCAGTATAAACCTGAATTAAAAGATTATAAATTTATAATGGCAGCTAGGGATATTTATAATTTTTATCCTGATTTAAAAATAAAGAATTTAAATGATATATTTGAATATATTCAGGATGATGATTATGAAAATTTAAACATCATAAATAAATTTATAGCATATATAACTTTGGCTACAAGAAGTATGATCGTCTGTAATAATGGAAGTGGGTTTAAAGTTATTACAAGTAATAGCTCGGATATGACTTTAGATGAATTAAGTGAAGAGTTATTAAATAAATGTAGAAGTAGAAAGAGTATAGAATTTGATATAAAGAAAGATTTGGTTAGAATATGTATGCCAATAATATCTCCAGAAAAATATAAAGAAAAGAATCTAAAGTATGATAGAAGAAAAAATAGTTCAAATATAAGTTCCCTATTAGGTTATGTATTTATAGAGATTGATTGTATATTAAAGTCATTCTTACCAAAGGAAACTAGAAAATGGACTAAAATAAATAACTTACTTTATATTATTTTAGATAAAATAAATTTGAAAAAAGGAGCTTTTTATGATCGACTTACAGGAGCATTAACAAGAAAATATTTAGATATGAGTTTACAAGATATAGTGGAAAATTCTTCAATCTATAACTATAAGTTTTCTGTGTTGATGATAGATTTTGATCATTTTAAGCACATAAATGATTTTTATGGTCACCAAGTAGGAGACAAGGTTTTGGCTCAATGTGGTAACATTATAAAAAATAGTCTTCGTAAAGATGATATTTTGGGGAGATATGGGGGAGAAGAATTATTAGTAGTTTTACCAGGTGTAGATAAAAATTCAGCGTATGAGGTTGGAGAAAAGTTAAGGAAATATATAGAGAATAGCATATTAGTTGAAGAAAAAGGAAAAATAACAGTAAGTATGGGAGTAGCTTCATATCCAGAACATAGTATTAATGTATGTGAATTAATAGATAAGGCAGATAAGGCATTATATTTGGCAAAGGAAAGAGGAAGAAATTGTGTTGTAACTTGGGATGATAGTTTTAATAATACAGTAAAATGTACAAATTCATTATCTAGGTTTATATCTAAAAGTTTCTTCCAAGATGATAATCCTATATTTAATATGTTGGAGTTATTAGAATTAGTAAAGAAAGATATAGACATTAAATTTAAAATTAACAACATATTAGAAAAAATGATTGATCTTACGAAAAGTGATAAGGGATATTTATTTATAATAAAGAATAAACAAATTATAGAAGAGTATGGACTAAGTGCTACAATGCCACAAACTATTAGTGAATTTGTGTTTAATGAAAGCATAGTTATTAAAGTTATAGAGAACAGGAAGGGAACTTTCTTAATAGATTGGGATTTCATTGAACAATATAATGAAAATACAAATATACCTAGTTGGAATTCTCTAATTGTTATTCCTATAATATATGCTGAAAATGTTATAGGAATAATTTATTTAAGTGTCCCTATAAGTAAAAAAGAATTTGATTGTTCAGATTTTAATATGATTGAGTTATTAAGTAGTGTTATAACGCCAATAATAATGGATGCTGTACAAATAGTATAGTTGAAATATAACACAAAATATAAATAAAAAAATAATATATAAGGAGAGATCTTAATGTTCTTTAGGGAGCTGATTTATTTGAAAAATAAGAAGAAAAAAAGTTTTTCTATAGCTAATGAACAGAACTATATTTTAGAACCTAAAGATAGATCCTCCTTATTTTTTCGAAAACCAGATGTAATTTTTAGGTTAAAGAATAACAAAGAGGATTATGTTAATTATAGTTCTTTTAGAATGAGTATAAATGGTAAAGTAATATCGGGGATAATAACAAGTAATGGCATAGAATATACACCTAGAAAGGATTTAAAGAGAGGAGTGTATAGAGTTTCGGTTAAATATTTGATGGGAAATAAGGAACAAAGTATAGATTGGCAATTTAATATAATAGAACATGAAAATTATAAGTGTTATTTAGGAGTACCTCATAGTCATACAGCCTATTCTGGGGGGAAGGGAATACCAAGTGATGCTTATGAAATGGCTAAAAAAGAAGGGGTAAGTTTTTTAATAATAACGGAACATTATAGAGCTTTAAAAAATCGAGCAAGTGGTAAGGTTGGAACAAAATTTTCGCATCTTAAAAAGATAAAGGAACTAGATGTATTTAATTCAATACAATATGAAAAAAAGCTATTTTTAAAAAAGAATAAAAGATTCTTACCAATGTGTGGCTGTGAACTTAGTACAAAGTTTTATGGGCATGTAAATATACTTAATTTGCCTAAATATAAAAATATAAATTTAAAAGATATAGATAAGTTTTATGATTATGTAAAGGATGAAAATATAGTAGGAAGTCTAAACCATCCCAATAAATCAATACGGGAAGTAAAACCCTATAAGGATTTAGATAAATATGTATGTCTTATAGAGATTTGCAATGGAAGTTTAAGTGGTAAATATAATAGATATGAAGAGACCGTGTATTCACTTTTAGATAAAGGATGGATTTTAGGTGTTTTAAATTCACAGGATAATCATAAGGAAAATTGGGGAAAAGATGATAATTTAACAGGAGTTTTGATGAGTAAGTTAAAGGAAGATCATCTTATTAATGCACTAAAAAATAGAAGAACATATTCTACAGAAAGTCCTTCTTTATGCTTAAAGTTTTCTATAAATAATTATCCAATGGGAAGTATTCTAAATATAAAAAAGGATGATACCATAAATATGGAGATATTTTTAGAAGATAAGAAAAATAAGATTAAGGAAGTTCAAATTATAACTAATAATAGAGAATGTATTTTTAGAGATCCTGTAAATAAAAAATCATATAAAAGTAATATAAAATATAAATTAAAAAAGGAAAAAGGGTGGATTTTGTTAAAAGTAATTTTAGAACATAATAGATTAGCTTTTAGTTCACCCGTATTTTACTAAATAAAAAAGCTTCAATGTTTTAAATTGAAGCTTTTTTATTTATATATTTAACATATCTTTTATACAAATTTGTGTAAGATCTTTTTTGCAAAGAGTAGATTTTTTACAACAAGTTGCCGCAAATCCTACGGCTAGAACTTTCATTCCACCTTCTATGGCAGCCTGAACGCCAGCTTTAGCATCTTCTATAACTAGGCAGTCTTTAGGATCTATTCTTAGTTTTTTAGCAGCTTTTAAAAATACTTCAGGGTTAGGTTTACTATGAGATATTTGGTTTCCATCAATAATGACATCAAAGGTTTCATAAAGTCCTATATATTGAAGTATAGCAGGTGAATTTTTACTAGAAGAACCAATAGCGATTTTTATATTGTTTAATTTTAAGGCTTCTATTAAATCTTTAACCCCAGGTAATATATCTTTAGGAGTTAAGGTTTTTATAAGTTTCTTATAATAATTATTTTTTCTTTCAGCTAATTCTTTTTTTTCTTCTTTGGAGTAAGTTTTAGAGCTTTTTTCTAGAAGAATGTTTAGGCTATCCATTCTACTAATTCCCCTAAGTCTTTGGTTTATTTCTTTATCAAAGTAGATTCCTTCATCATCAGATAATTGTTTCCATGCTTTATAGTGAAAGTGATCAGTAGTAACAATGACACCATCTAAATCAAAAATAACAGCCTTTATAGTCATAAAGCATTACCCCCTATTTTGTAATAATAACATTATGTCCTTTAAAGTTTATGTTAAGTTTATCAAGATTTCCTTTAAGTATTTTAGCCTTTATTTCTGTTTTCTCTAAAGTAATTTCTAACAATTGACCTCTATAATAAATTTTAAACTTAATTTTTGTCCAATTATCAGGAAACCAAGGGTTAAAACAAAGGATTCCATTTTTATTAATACTCATACCAGCGAATCCCAAAATAACTGATTGCCATGTGCCACCAGCTGAAGCTGCATGAATTCCTTCTCTAGTATTATCTTGATTATTATTTAAATCAACTAGAGCAGAACGTTTCAAATATTTATAGGCCATAGAATTATTCCCAACTTTTAACCCCATAATAGAAAATACGCTAGGACTTAGTGAAGAACGTTGAGATGTCCTTTTTTCATAGTAATCATAATTTATTTTTTTTGATTTCTCATCAAAATCTTCTTCTAATAGAAACATAAGCATAATAACATCAGCTTGCTTATTTATAGAAGTGTTATGTATTCCATAGGAGAGAGCTTCTTTAGGGATAATTGGCATGTTATTTTTATCATATTCATTAATAGTAAAATCCTTTAATTTAAAATACCCTTCAAACTGTTCTATGAGTTTACTGTTTTTACTAAAAGGAATATAGAGCTTATGATGTACATTTTCCCAGTTTGCTAATTCATCTTTAATTAATGATATTTTATTTGTAAGATTCATATAAACTGAGAAATAATTTTCTTTTAACATATTAAGTATTTCAAGTGCCTTTTTAATATTCCATTTAGCCATATAATTTGTATAAAAATTATTATCAACTGGTTCATGCCACTCATCAGGACCTGTTACAGCTAATATTTCATATCTATCTAAAACTTTATTATAAGTACATCTAGATACCCAGAATCGTGCTGTTTCAAGTAATATTTCTGCACCATATTTAAGTATAAAATCTATATCATTTGTTAATTTGTAATAATTATAAATACCAAAGGCTATGTCAGCAGTAACATGATGCTCATATTTTGCTACATAGCATCTGTAACATGAACCATCTGGTTCAATAGTCCAATCAGGACATTGTTCTGTACCATCATCGGCAGATTCCCAAGGATATTTAGCGCCTTTATATCCATTTAATTTAGCATTTTCTCTAGCACTATCTAATAGGTTATATCTATATTTTAATAATGCTTTTGCTGTTTCAGGATCAGTAAATATAAAGAATGGTAACATAAAAATTTCTGTATCCCAATAAGCATGTCCGCCATATTCCTCTCCATGAAGAAGCTTTGCACCTAAACTTACATGTTCGTCAAACTTATTAGATGTACTCATTAAATGAAAAATATTAAATTTAAGCGCTTTATCTATAAGGTTATCACCCTCAATTTCTACATTAGCAACATACCACATATTTTCATATATTTTAATATGATTTTTAAGTTCTTGATCTATACCTGTAATAATGAAATCAGAAAGCTCCTTTTCTACATTTAGCTTAATATCGGTGCTTGGAATATCTCGTTCTGTATATATGGATGCAAATTTATCAATTACTATAGTTTCATTTTCTTTAACATCAAAATCCATGAATTCAAGTGAAACCTCACCAAAACTTGAGTATCTTCTATTTTTTATAATATTTTGTGTATCACTATTTTTATATACCTTAACCACAGAACCAGTACCAATGTGTAAGTTATGATCTTTAGTAGAAGTTTCTATATAACATCCTTTATTATTTAAATTAGATACTTCCAATGTTTTTAAATGTTTTACTCTAAATCTTGGGAAATCTTTAAAGTTTAGTATTGTTCCATCTATTATATTTTCCATTTCCATGACACCAGAATAATTTAATGGAGTGATAAAGAATCTTATAGCAGCCCTATGAAGATTATTTTTGCTTATAAATCTATATCCTTCTATCAATGTTTCACGACCATTGGCGTCTCTTAACTTAAGTTTTTTAAATAAAATGGATTTTTTCATATCTAAAACTCGTAGAAACTCCAAAATTTCACAGTCTTCAATTCCTAATAAATTTCTTTCTACATAGAGTTTTAAAGGAAGCCAGTTAGGTGTATTAGCAAGTTCTCTCATAAAAGCCTCTGATTTATCATATACACCGGCTATATAAGTGCAAGGTAAAGAAATCTTAGTTTCTTCTTCATATGAGGCTCTAGTACACATATATCCATTAGTTAATGCAAAGTTTGTTTCATATATTAAATTATCTTTAGGAACATATTTGTTTTGGATAATAAGCCAATTGTCATCACTCATAAAATATTTTATATTTTCAGAAAATTTATCCTTTATCATTTAAAATTCTCCTTTTACCACAATTCAAATTAAAAATATTATACTATATTTAATATTAAAAAATGAATAGATTAAGGTGAAATAATTTTATAATTTAAAATTTTTAGAAAAAATATACAATTTTATTCTTATATATGATAATATCTAAAGTAAGAGTTTTTGTGTAAAAATAAGAATAGAAGTAAATAATAATAATTGAACTATTCTTTCCTAATTCATAATTTTGGTATAAAATAAGATAAATATAATTGTATATAAAAGATAAGTTTGTATATGCGAAAGGAGCTAAGGGAAATGAAATTTTTACTAAACAATACGTATCATGGGTTTAAATTAATAGAAGAAAGACAAATAGAAGAATTAAAGGGTGTAGGAAGAATTTTTGAACATGAAAAAAGTGGTGCAAGACTACTTTCTATACAAAATGAAGATGATAATAAAATTTTTACAGTTTCTTTTAGAACACCACCTTATGATAATACAGGAGTTCCTCACATATTAGAACACTCAGTTTTATGTGGATCTAGAAAATTTCCAACAAAAGAGCCTTTTGTAGAATTAATAAAAGGATCTTTAAATACATTTTTAAATGCATTTACTTTCTCAGATAAAACAATGTATCCTGTTGGAAGTACTAATGATAAGGATTTTATGAACTTAATGAATGTATACTTGGATGCTGTATTCTATCCAAATCTTCATAATACACCAGAAATATTAATGCAAGAAGGTTGGCATTATGAAATAGAGAATAAAGAAGAACCTCTAACATATAAAGGTGTTGTATATAATGAGATGCAAGGGGCGTTCTCTTCACCAGAAGGAATCCTATTTAGAAAAATACAAGAATCATTATTTAAAGATACTATATATTCTAATGAATCTGGTGGTGATCCAGAGTTTATTCCAAATTTGACTCAAGAACAATTTGTTGCATTCCATAAAAAATATTATCATCCAAGTAATAGTTATATAACTTTATATGGTAATGGAGATTTAGACAATCAATTAAAGTTTATTGACGATGAATATCTAAAAGACTTTGATAAAATGGTTGTAGATTCAAAAATTGATTTACAAAAACCTTATATGGAAAGGAAAGAACTTGAAGTACCTTATTCATTGTCAGCAGAAGAAGATGAAAAAGATAAAACTTTCTTAAGTTTAAACTTTGTAGCAGGAACTTCAAAAGATGATATAGATCACTTAGGAATGGATATATTAGAATATCTATTATTAGAAAATCCAGCATCACCACTTAAAAATGCTTTAATATCTTCAAAAATCGGAAAAGATGTGTTTGGATTTTTTGATAGTTCTATTATTCAACCTGTGTTTAGCGTAGTTGTTAAAAATTCAAATCCAGAAAAGAAAGACGAGTTCGAGAAAATCGTTTTTGATACATTACAAAAATTAGTTGATGAAGGCATTGATAAGAAGTTAATAGAAGCATGCATTAATATTACAGAATTCAAATTAAGAGAAGGAGAATCAGGATATCCAAAAGGATTATTAAACTCAATGATTGCCATGGATAGCTGGTTATATGATGGAGATCCGTTCTTATTTATTCAATATGATAGATTAATAAAAACTATAAGAGAAAAAGCTGAAAATGGATACTTTGAACAATTAATAAAAAAATATCTTTTAAACAATGCTCATAGTACATTATTAGTTTTAAAACCTGAAAAAGGTTTGGGGGATAAAAAACAAAAAGAATTAGTGGAGAAACTTAAAACTATAAAAGACTCTCTAAGTGATGAAGAATTAGATAAAATAATAGAAAATACAGCTAGATTGAAAAAAAGACAGAATACACCAGACAGTGAAGAAGCACTTAAAACAATTCCATTATTATCAATAGATGATATAGAAAAAAATGCAACAAAACTTGATACAGAAGTTAAGGATGTTAATGGGGTTAAGATACTTAAAACTAATACATTTACAAATAAAATAGCATATATAATGCCCGTATTTGATATAGGTGCCTTAGAAAAGGATTTAGTTCCTTATGCCAGCTTATTAGGATATATCCTAGGTAAAGTTAGTACAGAAAACAAAAACTTTATGGAACTTGCAAATGAAATAAATATTAATACAGGTGGTATAGATTTTGGTGCAGAGGCTTATGTTGACAATAAAGATGTAGATAAATATTATAGAAAATTCTCTATAAGAGCAAAAGCTTTAACAGATAAAGTGCCAGAACTTATGAAGATTTTAAGTGAAGTAATAACTTCTTCTAAGTTTGATGAATATAGCAGATTGCATGAACTTATAAGAGAATTAAAATCAAGAATAGAGATGAGTATCCTAGATAGGGGTCATACTGTAGCATTTAATAGATTAATTTCTTACTTCTCACCAGCTGGAGCATATATGGAAGAGGTAATAGGAATAAGTTTCTATAAATTCTTAGCTGAATTAGATAAAAATTTTGATACTAAGAAAGAAGAAATTAAAAATAATCTAGAAAAAGCAAGTGGAATTATTTTTAATAAAAACAATTTGATTATAGGTGTAGTTGGAGAGAATCCAGAATTTAATGCAGCAGAACAAAGTTTAAGTGAATTAACAGATTCATTAAGTGATCAGGTTTTACAAGAAGTTAAGTATGATTTTAAAGTTGAACCTAAGAATGAAGGATTATTAACTCCAGCTAATGTTCAATATGTAGCTAAGGGATTTAATATAAATAAACTAGGATTCAATTATTCAGGTACATTAATTGTAGCTAAAACTATAATTAGTTTAGATTATTTATGGAATAAAGTTAGAGTTCAGGGTGGAGCATATGGATGTTCTACAAGACTTTCAAGAGGTGGAAATGCTGGATTCTCATCTTATAGAGATCCTAATATAGAATATACTCTAGATGTATATAACAATACAGAAAGATATTTAAAGAATTTTGAAGCCTCTGAAAGAGAAATGACCAAATATATAATTGGAACTATAAGTAACTTAGATTATCCATTATCACCAGCAATGAAGGGTGAAAAAGCATTATCACAATATATTAAAGGTTTAAAGTTTGAGCAGATCCAAAAAGAAAGAGAAGAGGTCTTAAACACTAATGTTGATAAGATAAGAGAACTAAGCAAGTTATTCGAGGAATTAATGAAACAAAACTTCTACTGTGTATTAGGTAATGAGAATAAAATTAAAGAAAATAAAGAGTTATTTAATAACCTAGTAACTTTATTTGAATAATTTTTTCAAATAAAGTTGTGTTAAAGTAAAAACTAAGATACATAAATATTTTGTATCTTAGTTTTTTTATTTTATATAGTATTAAAATCTTCTGGTTTGTTTTTTATATATCCATAATAATATAGAATATCATCAGCTATTCTCTCAGATGCCTTGCCATCACCATAAGGATTAACGGAATTAGACATTTGGGTATATTCACCTTCATCAGTTAATAAAAGTTTAGCCGTATCTATTATGATTTCTTTATCTGTACCAACAACCTTAACAGTACCAGCAGCAACTGCCTCAGGTCTTTCCGTAGTATCTCTAAGAACTAATACAGGTTTTCCAAGATGTGGTGCTTCTTCTTGAATTCCACCTGAATCAGTCATTATTAAATAACATTTATTCATTAAGTTATGAGTTTCTTTTAGAGCCAATGGTGGTAATAAATGTACATTTTTAGTGTTACCTAAAATCTTATGAGCAGTTTCTTTAACCAATGGGTTAAGATGAACTAAATAAACAATTTCTACGTTATCCATTGTTTCAGCTATATTTTTTAAAGAATAACATATATTTTCTAATGGTTCTCCCCAATTTTCTCTTCTATGAGCTGTTACCATTATCACTTTTTTATTTATAAAATCTATAGAATTTAATTCTTTATTTTCAAATGTATAATTTTGTTCAACAGTTGTTTGCATAGCATCAATAACAGTATTGCCTGTTATAAATATATTATTATCTTTTATTCCTTCTTTTAACAAGTTATCATTGGAGGTTTTAGTAGGAGCAAAATGTAGGTCTGCAATATGCCCAGTTAAAACTCTGTTAGCTTCTTCAGGAAATGGAGAATATTTGTTATATGTTCTAAGCCCAGCTTCTACATGTCCTACAGCTATTTTATTATAAAATGCAGAAAGACTAGCTGCAAAGGTTGTAGTTGTATCTCCATGTACCAGTACTAACTGAGGTTCCTCTTTTATAAATATATCATTAAGTCCATTTAATACATTTGTTGTTATTGAACATAGAGTTTGTTTATTTTTCATTATATTTAAATCATAATCTGGTGTAAGGTTAAAGACCTCTAATACTTGATCTAACATCTCTCTATGTTGAGCAGTTACACATACTTTACAATCGAATTCATCTCTTTTTTTTAGTTCATTGACAAGAGGACACATTTTAATAGCTTCAGGTCTAGTACCAAAGATAGCCATTACTTTAATCTTATCCATTGAATCACATCCTTATAATATTTATAAAGCATTTAAAAAGTATTATATGAAAATAATGTTACCTTATATAAGGTATATTATCAATATTAAATGCTAACTTGTTTTTTTATAATATTAAGGATGCCTATGATATCGTAAACGTGTTTCTTAATAAGAATATGTTTTTTAATACTAATTTTGCCTATTTTATGAAAATTAGTACAAATAGTTAAAATATTCTGTATAATAGACAGTGAAAGTGGAGTTGATTATGAAAAAAAGTATTAGTAAAATTTTAATAAGTACAGTTATAGTGACAGCCATTTCTATCCCAGCAGTATTTGCTTCTTATCAATCCTGGTATAGTTCTACTATACCATTACCTAGAACTGGTTTGTGGAGAACAGTGGCAAGAAAGGCTACTTGCAGTGTACAAAAAACACAAGCAGATTCGAAATACGATATATATGGTCGTATAGTAAGTAATGGTAACGCTGTTCTAAGTAGTTATACAAAACATCGTGGTGGTCATGGAGATGTAAAACGCCATAACACAGGTGCAGTCACTGTAGATACATTAAAAACTGAGTTTAAGACATCTACAATAAACTATTGTACAGCTAGATGTGTTTTAGGTTGGGCACCATAAATTACAGTGTTAAAAATTTTTATCTAACTTTAATAAGACTGTTTTTAAAGTATTGAATCATTAAAAACAGTGTTTTTTTATATAAAATATTATTTTTAGGGTGGTGAATGTTATGGAAAATTATATTATAAATATAAAAGATGTTACTAAAAGTTTTAAAGGACAAATTATTTTGGATAATATAAACTTAAAAATAAATAAGGGTGATGTAATTGGTATAGTCGGAAAAAATGGTTGTGGTAAAACTACTTTGCTTAGAATAATTTTAGGACTTATACACGTTGATAAAGGGGATGTTATGGTATTTAATGAAAAGGTTTTAAGTGGGATGTTAGGAAACTTGCCTAGGAATATGTCAGCTTTAATTGAAACACCTAAATTTTTATCTCAATTTTCTGGACTTGATAATTTATCTATGTTAGCTTTAATAAAAAATATAGTTGATAAAGAACAGATAAAAGAAGCTATGACTAGGGTGGGATTAGATCCTAATAGTAAAATACATGTAGGGAAGTATTCTCTTGGTATGCGTCAAAGATTAGGTATAGCACAGGCAATAATGGAAGATCCAGAAATAATTCTTTTTGATGAACCTACAAATGCACTAGATGATGAGGGTGTTCAAATGTTTTTCAATATTGTAAAGAAGTTTTCAAAGAGAGGTACTACTTTCATTATTGTTTCACATAATAAAGAAGACATAAGTTATTTGTGTAATAAGGTATATAAAATAAGTAACAAAACACTTAATATTGAAGAAGGAGTTAATAAAGAGGAGATCTTATAATGATTAAATATAGTATAATTACATATTTTAAGGTTAGATGGAAAAAGTGGATTAAAGTAACGTTAATATTATTTTTTATATTTATTTTATTAAGGCGTATTATACCAGATGTCTTTAATGTACCTAGTGGAGGTAAACTTAAAATATGGGATTTTGTATTTAGTTGTTTATCTGAACCTATAATTTTTATATTAGTGATTCCTATATTATATGTATATTTAATCTCAGATATAATTATTAGTGATTGTAAAGCAGGATATATAAATTTTATACTATCTAGGTCAAACAATAGAGTAGAATATTTTCTTTCCAAGGTAATAATTATACTTTTAACATCTAACTTGTTTATTTTACTTTGTCTTATAATATTAGTTTCCATAGGAATGCTATATAGAATGCCCTTTGCAGGTGGTAATTATAATATAGTGTATATAGCTATTAAATCAGGTGAAGGTGTTTTAGGTCTTTTAGCTAAGCAATATGGATTAATGGTATTAGAATTACAGTTTATGGGTACTTTCATGATAATAATGTCCTTGGTCTTAAGGCATTCAATTTATAACTACATAATACTATTTCTTTTTATAGTAGAATCTCATCATACAATATTTAATAGTCATAAGAGACTTCCTATATCTGTGCTTTCTCAATCTTCTATTTATTTTCATATACCTTATCATAAGTATGTGGTAATTAAGGATGTTTCAGATGTACCCAATATATTCACCGTGCAATATTCAACGATTTTTTTAGTTGTTTTAATTAGTATATGTATTGCTATGGGATGTATACGGGTTAAAAAAATGTGTTTAAGTTCAGAGGAGTAAAGAATGAAGGGGTTAATTTTTAATGAATTAGGTTTATGTTTAAAAAAAAGAAATTTATATTTATTTTTTATGATTCAACTAGTAATAATTCTAAGCATAGTTAATGTTTACAATAATTCTAAAGAAGGAATTATAGAGGTTACTAGAATAGATGGATTTTTAGGAGTGTGTGGTGGAAGTAATAGGATATTTTTATTAGGACCATATGTACAGTGGATTTTGAAGGTTAGTATTATATTTATAATATGTGAAGATGTTATGGGATTCAAAGAAGGATTTGATACTATGATGTTGACTAGAGTAGAATCTAAAATAAAATGGTGGTTAGGTAAGGTTATAACAATATTTATTATAGTTTTAAGTTATAGTATTCTAATTTGTATCGAAGGAGACATTCTTTCTATGATTGTCCTTGGAAAAGCAAATTATATAAGTCAATATACTAGATGTTATTATCCTAATATATTAAATTTTAACAACTCATTTTTAATGTTAAAGTTTACTGTATTTATCATTTTAACTACAGGTGTTTTTGCAGTAGTTACTTTAGTAAATAGTATAGGAATATTATTTAATAGTAATAGAAGCCATCTATTTATAATGATATTTTTACTAATATTAGAAGTAGCCTATAATAGTAAACTTATATCAAGGATGTTTTCACCTATAAGTTTTGCATCAACTTTAGATTTAAATGGGGGACTGAAAGAATATGTTTCTCAAATTATGTTCAATATTTTTATTAGTTTTATAAGCATATTAACTAGTATTTTTTTACTATTAAAAAAGGATTTAAAATAGTAAATGTGAGGAGAATAGATCATATGTATAAACGTTTCTTAAAAATAGAATTTAAACGAACATTTTTTAGCCATAGAATGTTAATGGCTTTAGTAATGTTTATGAGCATATTTATTTATATATCAACTAGGTATAAATTAAATGTACCTATCAATCCTAGTTATTCAAAAAATCAGATTTTAGAGCAATCTAATTGTTTTATAAATTTCTTAAATACTATGGGAAATCCATTAGAAAGTTTTATGTGTTTAGTTTTCCCTCTAATTATATTATTAGTAGTAGGAGATTCTTTATTTCTAGATTATAAAACTAGTTTTTTAAAATTCTCCATTACTAGAATCAACTATAAAAAATATATTTTTTATAAAACTACAGCGATAGCATCAATAGCATTTGTATTTTCACTAGTATTTCAAATATTAGCTTTTATATATAGTGTAATCTCTACTCCATTTTATTTGCCAACTAAGATGTCCATAATAGAAGAAATAGCACCTAAGTGTAATGGAGAATTATTTGTAAGAAGCCCTTTTGCTTATATAGGCTTAACAATGATAATACTATCTCTAATAGCTACGGTTATATCCGTAGTAGGTGTACTAACATCTAGTATTTCTAAGAATTCATTTTCTGTTATTGGAGCACCTTGGTTAATATATATACTAGGGTCAGAGATTATTTATATTATAGGTCCAGATTTATTAGATGCTATGCAATACATAAATCCTATGAATATGATGGGACCTGTATTGTTTATGGAATCAACCAAATTAATTTATGTTGTAATCTATTGGATGGTGTTATTAGTAGGAATATCAGCGATTTCGTATAGGCTTGCTTTAAGAAAGTTTAACTTAGGGTTATAATAACTTTAGGGATATGTTGTATAAATGTTTTAGGAGGCGTCAGTTATATGAAAGCTGAAATTTTATGTGTTGGCACTGAGATATTATTAGGAGATATATTAAATACAAATGTTCAGTATTTATCTAAAAAGTTAGCATCACTTGGAATAAATGTGTATCATCAAACAGTAGTGGGGGATAACAATGAAAGACTAAAAGAAGCTTATAAGCTAGCATTTAGTAGAGCAGATATAGTTATTTCTACAGGAGGGCTTGGGCCTACCAAGGATGATTTAACAAAGGAAATAGGAAGTAGCTTTTTTAATAAAAAGTTAGTTTTACATGAAGAAAGCTTAAAAAGAATAGAAGAACATTTTAATAGACTAAAAAGAAATATGGCAGAAAATAATAGAAAACAGGCGTATATGCCTGAGGATTGTATTGTTCTTAGAAATGATCATGGAACAGCACCAGGGTGTATCATAGAAGATGATAAAAAGATGCTCATTTTAATGCCTGGTCCACCAAGGGAAATGAGACCAATGTTTGAAGAATTCGTTATGCCTTATCTTAGAAAGTTTTCACACGAAATTCTTTATTCTAAGGTTATAAGAGTTTTTGGAATTGGTGAAAGTAGAGCAGAGTATACAATTAGAGATATTATAGATAAACAAACAAATCCAACGGTTGCTCCATATGCTAAGGATTGTGAAGTTACATTTAGAATGACAGCTAGATGTAAAGATGAGACTGAGGGTGAAGTATTAATAGCACCTATGGAGAAAGAAATTAGAAATAGATTAGGCAATAATGTATATGGTGAAGGACAAGATACCATTGATAAAGTTGTGGCTAAAAAACTTGTAGATAAAAATTTATCTATAGCGGTAGCAGAATCATGCACAGGGGGAATGGTTACTTCGTTATTAGTTGAGTATCCAGGAATTTCTAGAATTTTAAAAGAAGGATTTGTTACTTATACAGAAGAGTCTAAAATAAATAGATTAGGTGTTAATGGAGAAACAATAAAAAAATATACTGTTGTAAGCTCACAGGTGGCAGAAGAAATGGCGGAAGGCGTAGCTAGAACATCAGGATCAGATATAGGAATTTCTACAACTGGAATTGCAGGACCAGGAGGAGGAACTGAGGAACAGCCTGTAGGTCTTGTATATATTGGAGTCTATTACAAAGGAAAGATTAGCAGTAAAGAACTTAACTTAACAGGAGATAGAAATCTAATTAGAAAAAAAGCTTCCATGTATCTTTTAGATATGCTTAGAAGGGAATTAATAAAAGAAGATTAACAAATGTAAAATTATAAAACAGACTATATTTTATTTTTAAATGTAGTCTGTTTTTTTATTATAGTTGAAAAAAACGAATACATACAATATCTAAACTTTCTTTTTAGTAGCTTTAGGGAGAGTAAGGTCTTTAACATATACCATCCCATGATTTTGAAGTTCTTTTGGCATATCTAATTCAGTAGAGCTAAGTTTTAATAGGGAGTATATATCTTTTATGGTTAAATCATTTCTATGTTCATATAGTAAAGCACAAATACCGGCGTAATATGCACCAGCACAGGCAGAACAATTTATTTTCACATAATTTGTGGAAAGGTGAGGGGCATATAATTTTATGTTATCTTTTTCAGGGATATAATTGATGTTCATAAATAATGTATATATATTACAACAAGGAGCTAAAAAATCAGGTTTTCTTTTTCTATAACATGGACCACAAGAAGAAAATTTGAACATTTCTGATGGCTTTATTGAAGAAAGTCCACCAACACATATAATGTTATTAAGTGTTGAAATTCCTTTTATTGTATTTTTTGAACCTTCATTACTACCAGATGGTACAATCAAGGTTACTCCTTTATTAGCCAATACATTAAATGATTCTTGAAATAAATCTAGGATAAATTTATCATTTTGGAAGAGTTCAAAGGGTAAATAGATAATTTTTATATTAAAATTTATTAAATCTTTTTCTAATAAGTAAAGAGAATATAATATATCACTTATATAACCTTTGCCATTTTTATTGAATGCTTTTATGGAATAAAAATGGCATCTAGGTGCTACACCTTTAATATTTCCTTCTGAACAAAAGCCGTTTCCACCAATAATTCCACCCACAAATGTTCCCATACCATTGTCATCATAAGCATGTGAAAAACCATTAATGAGATCTATACATTTTATAATTCTATTTTCAGGTTTAATAAGATCTTTGTTAGGATAAAGACCTGTACTAATAAGGCCTACAGTAACATTTTTACCATTTAATTCAAAGTTATTGTTTGTATCAATTACTTTTGAAAGGTATAAATTTTCTTTTTCTAAATTAATTTCAGTTACATCGCAGGGGATAGAAAATGCAAAAGTGTCAAAATCTATATAAGATACTTGAGGATATTCGATTAATCTTTCAATTAGTCGTCTATTAATGAGAGCGCAAGTACAATTTAGGCTAGGAATGGTTCGTATAATTTCGCATTTTGAATTAGATATTTTTTTTTCAATGCGTTCAAGCAATGTACTACATTTTATAATGACCCTATATTTTTCGTATAAATAATTATCAAGTGCATATTTCAAGTTGGGGCTGAGTTTATTTTTTAAATTAAACATAATTTCCTCCATACTAATTAAAAAGGCTACTTCATATATAGTATAGTTTTTATATTAGAAATGTTAAAAAAATTATGATAAAATTTAAATTAATAGTTATAATATTTATGTTAATGAAAGGATAGTGTTCTCAATGCCTTTAATTGATTTTAAATGTAATGATTGTGAAAAGGAATTTTTTGAAATAGTAAAAAATTCTAATGAAGAGGTAAAATGTCCAGAATGTAATAGCGTTAATGTAAAAAGATTATATAAGGGAAAGTTTTATGGTAAGTGTGAAGGAAAGTGTAATGGAAATTGTGGAGGATGTTCTGGATGTCACTAAATTAAAAGGAGATAGTTATATTCCTATCTCCTTACTATGTAATAAAACTATTATTTAAGGTTAAAGTCTTCCTTACACATAGTAAAGAATGCCTTAGCCGTAGGACTTAATGTTCTTCGAGAATTTGTTACTAAATAAATATCTCTTTTTAAACTTAAGTCTCTTATTTTACTGCATGATAGATTACTATCAAAAGCAAAATTTTTAAATACATTTGAAGAAACAATGGAAACACCCATACCAGTTTTTACAAACTGGATTAATGTGTCAAGATTATTAACTTCACATAGTACATTAAGTTTGTTTATATCTAATTTTTCACTAATTAGTGATTCAAAAGTGGCCCTAGTTGCAGAGCTCTTTTCTCTAAAAATAAATTTATATTTTAATAGATTTTTTAATTCTATTTCTGAAGGTAAATTTAAATTAGAATGAGATATTAATATTAATTCATCTTCTAACAATTTATAAGTTGTAATCTTATCATGATTTATAGAACTGCCAACTATACCGATTTCACAGTCAAGATTCATAATAGCTTTTATAATTTTGCCTGAATTTTGTTCATTTACATTGAATGTAACATCAGGATATTTAACACTAAACTTTTGCATAAGTTTTGGCACAATAGAATTACAAGGAGTAGTGCTAGCAGAAAGATTTAATTTACCAGAAATGTTACTATTAAAGTCAGATAATGCAACTATAGCATGATTTCTAGTATTTATAATATCAACAGCATAATCTAAAAAGGATTCACCTGCAGGAGTTAGGTTTACTTCTTTAGATGTTCTATCGAAAAGTTGTATGCTTAGTTCTTTTTCCAAACTTGCAATATGAGAACTAATAGTTGGTTGTGATAAAAATATAGTATTTGCTGCTTTAGAAAAACTTTTAAACTTGGCTACACTAACAAAAGCTTCTATTTGTTTAAAATCCATAATTATCCCCCTAAAAGTATTATCCAATTATATTATGAGGTTAATTATAGAAAATATCAATAGGTTTTAGTTATAAAAGCTATAATTATTTGAAAATTTGCACTTGACAAAAAGAAAAATATGGAAGATTATTTACTTAAATTAAACTATCTATTTACATTTAAAAATAATTATCCCAATTAACATCATTATTATCCCGATATATTTGTTTATTCCAAATGCTATTTTTTCTGTGTTAAATAAAGCAAGGGCATCTATAATAGCGGCTGTTAACAATTGAGCAATTAAAATTATGGAGATGGAACAGGTAGGACCTAATTTATTAATACCAAGCATTACAGTAATAGTTATTAATGTTCCTATTATTCCTCCTGTTAAGTATAATTTATTTAAGGAACTTATTTCTTTGAAACTTCCGTTTCTAAAGAAATAAAATAAAATTAATGTGGAAACAAGTGCAACACCTTGAACAATTAAATTTGTTTCCCATAGACCTATTTTTTTACTAGCATTAGTATTAAAAACACCTTGAATACTCATTAAGAATCCTGCTAGTATTGAAAAAATTATTCCCATAAAGAAACCTCCTTATTTTTAAAATTTTTAACGGTGTATTTAGTGTTTCCCTAAAATTCAATAATATTTAACACAATTTGAGAAAGTAATGTAAAAAATATTAAAATAGTTCAATAATAATTTTATAATTTATTATAAGGGGAATTTAGGGGAGGACAATTTAATGAAAAAAGTTACAAACAAAACAAATTACAGAATGACTTTGAACAAAAAAATTATTATCTTAGCCATTTTATTGATAGCAATTCCACTTACAATTTCTACATTTAATTCTTGTTGTAGATTTAGAAGTGATTTGAAAAAGAATTTAGCAGACAACAACATGGTGGTTATTGAGCAATTGCAATATAACGTAGATACCTTTATTAAATCTTATGAGGACGATATAAGAACGATTTCACAAGATTTATTTATTAAAGATAATGTTAATAAAAAGGAAAAGAAAGCAGAACTTGAAAAGAGTTTTGAAAATTATGTTAAAAACCACAAAGAAGTAGAGTTTTTATACATAGGTACTAAGGATGATAGAATGATAAGCTATCCTAGTAGTGATGATTTAGGACCGGATTATAAACCAACTCAAACAAGCACATATAAAAAACCTGTGCAAAAAAGTGGGATTTCATGGTCAAGACCTTATCCAGATAAGGGAACAGGGGTTTATGTTGCAACAGTATCAATACCACTGTACAGTGAAAAAAGTGAAGTACTTGGCGTGGTATTTATGGATATAAACTTAAGTAAACTTTCTAGTATTGTAGATAAAATACGTTTTGGAAAAAATGGATATGGATTTATATTAAGTAATCAAAATAAAATACTAGCACATAAAGACAAAAAAATGTTAGGTAAAGAATTTGATATTAAGGAAGTTACAAAAGAAGTTAGAAAAGTTAAAGGCAATGTACTATACAACAAAAAGGATAATATCGGCAGTGCTGAGAAATTAGCTACATTCGTCAAAATTAAATCTTTAGGTTGGACATTGGTAGGAGTTTCTTATTTTGATGATTTAAATAAGCAATGTGCTAATATATTCGTGCAAAATTTAATTTTAGCAGCAGTATGTTTGGTAATTGCAATATTTATAGCTATATATTTTTCAAGGATACTTAAGAAAAATATAGACTTATTACTTAAATCAATTAAATCAGGCGAAACAGGAGATCTTACAACAACATGTGATATAAAAAGTAAAGATGAATTTGGGTTAATAGCGTATAACTTTAATAAGATGATAGATTCTTTAAATAAGCTATTTAAACAAATTAAAAATGTTTCAGTTGAGCTTGGTGGTGACTCTAGTATGTTAGCGGCTAATACAGAAGAAAGTAAAGCCACTTTTGATGGAATAAATGGAGCAATTGTTGAAATTGCAAATGGCGCTAATGATCAAGCTGAACAAACAGATAATGTATTAAATATATCAAATACTTTTGGACAGAAAGTAAATTCAATATCACAAGAAAGTAGAGATATTAATGACAATATAGAAGAGATCGTGTCCATAAATAAGGATACTATAGATATTATGAGAAATTTAGAAGAAAATACTCATAATAGTAGACACATAATAGATAAAGTGGGAGCAACTATATCAGATTTAGATAGTAGTATAGGGGATATCGGTAGTATTTTAGATACTATTAATTCAATTTCAGAACAAACTAATTTACTTGCGCTAAATGCATCTATAGAGGCAGCAAGAGCAGGAGAAGCTGGAAAGGGCTTTGCTGTTGTTGCAGATGAAATTAGAAAGTTAGCTGAAGGTTCTAAAAATGCTACGGAGAATATAAAAAATATAATAGTTAATATTAAGGAAGAAAGTAATAAAACAGTGGAAATAGTAGAGACCTTAAGTGAAACATCATCGATTCAAGATAAGTCTGTGGATAATGTAAATGATGCTTTCAATAATATATCTGATGAGGTTGAGGTTATTTCATGTAAAATAAAAGTAATTAGCGAAAATATAATGGAACTCACAGAACTTAAAAATGAGATTTTAGAAAGCATGGAAAATATATCAACAGTATCACAGGAAACAGCATCTTCTACAGAAGAGATTACAGCATCCGTTGAACAACAAAGTTATACTATTTCAGAAATAGCTAATGCTACAGAGAAATTAAGTAATTTAGCTAAAAATTTAGAGAATGAGATAAATAAATTTAAACTAGACTAGCAAAAAAAAGACTATGAACTTATTCAGTTCATAGTCTTTTTTGTTGAATATTTTTATCTAAAGAATCTTTTATGACAATATAAAACAAATGAGTTGGAAAAGTAACAAAAAAGATTAGAATGCTATTGTTAATTCATTATCAAAATGTTATTATGTAAAAAGATTACAATAAATTAATGAAATATAAAGTTAATTTAAAATAATCTAAAAATACAATACAATACAATACAAAATACAATACAAATAATAAGGACAAAAGGGGGAAAGCTTTATGAAAGGTAAGAAAAAGTATAAAAGGACGTTGAATAGGAAGATTATATTTCTATCAATTATACTAATATCTGTACCATTGATTATTTCTACTTTTAGTGCGTGCATTAAGGGAAATATTTCTTTAAAAGAGAATCTAAAAAAAGATAATTCTCTTTTAATGGAGCAGTTACAAAATAATATACAAAATTTTGTTAATTCCAATGAAGAAAATTTAGATGAATTTAGTAAAGATCCTTTTATTGTAAACAACCTAAATAAAAAAAATATGGAAAAATCAATAGTAGCAGACTTTCAAAATTACATAGAAAGTCATAAGAATGTAACCTATCTATATATAGGAACAAAAGATAATAGGATGATCAGTTATCCATTGAGTGATGATTTAGGTCAAGATTATAAACCAACAGAAACAAAATCATATAAAAGAGCTGTTAAGGAGAATAAGATTATATGGTCTAAACCTTATAAGGACAGAGGAACAGGACAATATGTAATAACAGTATCAAAACCTATATATGATAGTAAGAACACATTATTAGGTGTAGTATCTATGGATTTAAGTTTGGAAAATATCTCTACAGTTGTACAGAAGATTAACATAGGCGAAAAAGGTTATGCGTTTATATTAAGTGATGATAATACTGTTATTGCACATAAACATAAAGACATGTTATCTAAAAAATTTAATGTAGATAAAGTTAATAAAGAGATAGCTTCGAAGGATAAAGGAAGTATAGTTTATAATTTAAAAGATAATATAGGGTCTAATGAAAAACTTGCTACATTTACAAAGATAAAATCACTTGGTTGGACGCTTATAGGTAACGTTTACTTTGATGAAATTCAAAGGCAAAGTAGATCAATATTAATTCAAAATTTTATTATAGCCATAATTTGTTTAATAGTAGCCATTGCCATTGCTGTATATGCCTCTAAAAAATTTAATATGACAATTAATAAATTACTTGAGTCTATTAATGCGGGCGGAAATGGAGACCTTACTGTAAAATGTAACATTGAAAGTGAAGATGAATTTGGGTTAATAGCTCACAATTTCAACAATATGGTACAATCCTTGGGCAATTTATTTAAAGAAGTAAAAGATATATCAGGGCAACTTGCAGAAAAGTCTGGTCTTCTAGTTTCAAATGCAGAGGAAACAGATGCTACTTCAGACGGAATAAATGGAGCAATTATAGAAATAGCTAAAGGGTCAAATGAGCAGGCAGAAGAAACAGAGAATATTTTAAAAGTTGCTACAGAATTTGGAGCACAAGTAAATTGTATAGCTTCAGATAGTGAAGAAATCAATATTAATACTAAAAAGATTGTTAATATCAACAAAGAAACTATGGAGATTGTAAAAATATTAGAAGAAAATACTGAAGACAATGTAGATACAATACATGATGTGGGAGTTAGTATAAAGGGATTAGATAATAAAGTAAGCGATATTGGAGAAATATTAGATACTATCAATTCAATATCAGAACAAACTAATTTACTTGCATTAAATGCATCTATAGAAGCTGCCCGAGCAGGGGAGGCAGGAAAAGGATTTGCTGTAGTAGCTGATGAAATTAGAAAACTTGCTGAAGGATCTAAACAAGCTACGGAGCATATAAAATACATTATTAATAGTATTCAACAAAATAGTAGTAAAACAGTACAAGTTGTAGATAAGTTAAAAGAAACATCTTCTATTCAACATAGTTCGGTTAAAAATGTAAATATAGCTTTCAAACATATATCAACAGAAGTGGATATGATATCATCTAAAATAAAGGCTGTTACAGGAAGTATACAGGAATTAGATGAGGCTAAAAATACTCTATTGGATAGTATAGAAAATATTTCGGCAGTATCTCAGCAAACAGCATCATCAACAGAAGAAATTACAGCATCTATAGAACAACAAAGTTCAGCTATTTCTCAAATTGCTAATGCTGCAGATAAGTTAACCCAATTATCTATAGTTTTAGAAAAAGAGACAGACAAGTTTAAATTAAACTAAAATTAAAGGATATGAATTTTTATATAAAATTCATATCCTTTTTATTTATTAATTATTTTATTAGAACTCGGCGTTCTTTGGAGTTCTTGGGAATGGTATTACGTCTCTGATGTTATTTACACCAGTTAAGTACATAATAGCTCTTTCGAATCCTAGACCAAATCCAGCATGTTTAGTTTCTCCATACTTTCTAAGATCTAAGTACCACCAATAATCTTCTTTATTAAGTCCTAATTCTTCTATTCTTGATTCTAGAACGGAAAGTCTTTCTTCTCTTTGACTACCACCGATAAGTTCACCTATACCAGGAACTAATAGGTCTGCAGCAGCAACAGTTTTATTATCATCATTCATTCTCATGTAGAATGCTTTAATTTCTTTTGGATAGTC
This sequence comes from Hathewaya limosa, assembly GCF_030815255.1. NCBI lineage: Bacteria > Bacillati > Bacillota > Clostridia > Eubacteriales > Clostridiaceae > Hathewaya > Hathewaya limosa. The sequence goes on along the minus strand of NZ_JAUSWN010000002.1, from coordinate 129,261 downwards.
AGTAACAAATACTGGTTTTTTGTATATTTTTTCTGTTAAATATCTTTCATGCTCAGTTTGAAGATCTATTCCCCATTCTACTGGATAATCAAATTTTTCACCACATTCTTGAAGTAATTTAACAGCTTCTGTATAACTTATTCTAATAAAGTCAGAACTTAAAACAAGATTTAATCTATCTAATAATCCCTTATCTACGAAGTTGTTAAAGAATTCCATTTCTTCGGGAGCATTTTCAATAACGAATTTAATTATATATTTAACCATATCTTCTGCAACATCCATATAATCTTTAAGATCTGCAAAAGCCATTTCAGGTTCTATCATCCAGAACTCACTTGCATGTCTAGTTGTGTTAGAATTTTCAGCTCTAAAAGTTGGACCAAATGTATATATGTTTCTGTGAGATAAGGCAAAGATTTCACCTTCTAATTGTCCACTTACTGTTAAGTTAGCTTCTTTTCCAAAGAAATCCTTAGAATAATCAACTTTACCATCTTCTGTTTTTGGAACATTGTTAAGATCTAGAGTAGTTAATTGGAACATTTCGCCTGCACCTTCACAATCACTACCAGTGATTAGTGGAGTGTTAACATATACAAATCCTCTTTCAAAGAAGAAGTTATGAATAGCATATGCAGCCAGAGAACGCACTCTAAATACTGCAGAATACAAATTTGTTCTTGGTCTTAAATGAGCTATTGTTCTTAAGTATTCAACAGAATGTCTTTTCTTTTGTAGTGGATAATCATTAGAAGAAAGACCTTCGATTACTATTTCTTCAGCTTTAATTTCAAAAGGTTGTTTAGAGCCTGGTGTTTCAACTACTGTTCCAGTTATAGATAAAGAAGAACATATAGGTAGTTTTATAACTTCCTTAAAGTTTGATACGCTTTCATCTATAACTATTTGAACGTTTTTAAAAAAACTACCATCGTTTATTTCCATAAAAGCAAATGATTTAGAATCTCTAATTGTTCTAACCCATCCAGAAATTTTAACCTTTTTGCCTACATAAGAATCAGTTTCTCTATAAAGTTTTTTAACTAATATTGATTCCATATTATTACCTCCTAATAGATAATTTAAATAATAAATTGTTCTTAATAATTATTTTTTGTGGTTAATAATAAAAAAACCTTTCAATCCCTAGTTATGGGACGAAAGGTATATTCCGTGGTACCACCCAAGTTGAGATAAAATCTCCACTTAATGCTGTGTAAAATTACAGTTTCCATAAAATAACGGTATGGTTCCGACTAAGCCTACTATGCATTAAGCAGTTCGGTTAGTAACTCAGAGATGTTCTTCGATAGAGGCTTCGTATTAGGCTTACACCATCCCTAATTCGCTTTGACTACTTCCAATATCTACTCTTCTCATCATCGTTCTTAAAAATATTAATTATAACTATATTTTAACCATTTTTATATATAAAAATCAAGAAGTACACTAAAAGTTTTTAAGTGGGAAACTTTTTATAACGCAATCTTTTTTATTACCATTTAGCTTCCAAAGCTCTATTCTATTTATTTTTGCGACACTTAAATAGTCTGCAGGAAGTAAATTTTTATTTACAGTAAGTAAGGATTGGCTTGAAGCTTTTTTTACGTTATAATTGGTGTTCGCCATAGGAATTTTTAAACTAGAACTTAAATTTTCACAGGTCATGGAGTTTAGATTAAAACCATGAAGTGATAATATTTCTAGTATGTTTCTTGAAATTCTAGATATATAACCTTTTTCGTCTATTATTAGACCTACCTGTTTATGATCATTATTCACATATATAGAATTGGTTATTTCTACCTTAAATTTTTTATATGGGTTAAGTATTTTAGATACAACCATATCTAGTTTTTCAAGATTTGGATTTACCATAGTACTTAAAGGAATATAAATAGAAGGATTACTTTTATATAAGCGATATCTTCTACATACCTGTTTCTGGATACTTTCTATTCTATTGTGAGATTCCTCATCAAATAGAGCAACTAATTGATATTTCATTATAACCTCCAAATATAAATACAATTATATCCTTACTTAAATACTAATATAAGGTTTTTTACACAGAATTTCAATATAAAAAGATGAAAATGATATAAAATTAATAATTATCACTAAAATCCTCAATAATAAATTTCATTAAATTACCATTTATGAAATTAAAGTTGTATAAAAAAGTATATTAAAAATCCCTTAAGTTATGATATAATAAAAGTTATGATATCGAATAAAATTTGAGAATTATACTTTTTAAAATAGAAGAAATATATTAATAAGATAAGGATGGTTAGGAAATGGAGAAACTTGTTATAAATGGAGGTAAAAAGATTTACGGTGATGTTGAAATAAGTGGTGCAAAGAATGCAGCAGTTGCTATTCTACCTTCATCTGTACTTGCCAGCAAAGGTGTTTCTGTAATTGAAAATGTTCCAGATATTGAAGATGTTCATTGTAGTTTAAAGATTTTAGAAAGTTTAGGATGTAAAGTTAGTAAGAATAAAAATACAGTAACTATAGATAGTACAAATATTACAACAGTATATGCAAACACTGAAGATGTTCGTAAAATGAGGGCATCATATTATATATTAGGTGCTTTATTAAGTAGATTTAAAGAGGCTAGTGCAGATCTTCCAGGTGGATGTCCTATAGGGGTAAGACCTATAGATCAACATATAAAAGGATTCGAGGCATTAGGTGCAACAGTAGAAATTAATGGTGGCACAGTTAAGGTCAAAGCAGATAAGTTAGTTGGAACTAATATATTTTTTGATGTTGTAAGTGTAGGAGCAACAATGAATGTAATGATGGCTGCAACTTTAGCAGAAGGTGTTACAGTTATGGAGAATGTTGCAAAAGAACCTCATGTAGTTGACCTAGCTAACTATTTAAATTCTATGGGTGCCAATATAAAAGGTGCAGGAACTGATGTTATAAGAGTAACAGGAGTAAAAGAACTTAAGGGTTGTAACTATAGTGTAATTCCAGATCAAATTGAAGCTGGTACATATATGATCGCAGCTGCGGCATGCGGCGGAGAAGTAAGAGTTAAAAATGTAATTCCAAAACATTTGGATGCAATAACTGCAAAATTAGTAGAAATGGGTGTGGAAGTATTAGAAGAAGACGATTCAGTAGTAGTTAAGTCAAATTGTGGACTTAAGGCTGTAAATGTAAAAACTTTACCATATCCAGGATTCCCAACAGATATTCAACAACCAATGAGTAGTTTACTTTGTATTGCTGATGGAAAAAGTATAGTTAATGAAAGTATATGGGAATCAAGATTCAAGCATGTAGCAGAATTAAATAAAATGGGTGCTAAAGTTGATGTTAATGGAAGAACTGCAGTTATTGAAGGTGTGCCTTCATTAAAAGGTGCTAAAGTAGTAGCAACTGATCTTAGAGCTGGGGCAGCCATGGTTGTTGCTGGCTTAATCGCTGACGGTATTACTGAAATTACTGGTATTGAACATATAGATAGAGGATATCCTCATATAGAAGATAAGTTTATAAGCCTTGGAGCAGATATAAGAAGAGAAAATATATAGTGTCAGTTGAAGGGTTTAATAGAAAAGGAGTTTGTTATGATATTTTGTCCTTTATATAGTGGAAGTAGTGGAAACAGCATATTTGTTGGTTCAGAAACCACAAAAATACTTATAGATGCAGGATTGCCAGGTAAAAAGATAGATAGTGCTTTAGAATATATTGGAGAAAATACTAATGATGTTAAAGGTATATTTATAACCCATGAGCATTCTGATCATATAAAGGGTGCTGGGATATTATCTAGAAAATACAACATACCTATATTTGCCAATAAGGAAACGTGGGAAAGTATGAAAGATAAACTGGGAAAAGTTAAAGAAGAGAATGTTAAAATTATGGAAACCGACTCAGTTGCTATAGGAGATCTATGTATACAAAGTTATAAAACTTCTCATGATGCTATATCTCCAGTAGGGTATAATATATACAATAAAAATAAAAAGATTTCTATTGCTACAGATTTAGGATATTTTTCGAATGGCGTGAAAAATTCTATTGAAGATGCAGATGTAATATTGTTAGAAAGCAATCATGATGTTGAAATGTTGAAATTTGGACCATACCCTTACCCTCTTAAAAGAAGGGTTCTTAGTGATGTAGGACATTTATCTAATGATGCTTGTGGCGAGGCAATAGTGAGTATACTAAAAAATAAAATGAAAAAGATTTTTTTAGGTCATTTAAGTAAAACTAATAATTATCCTGATTTAGCATATAAAACTGTAGAGAATATTTTAAATGATAATGGGATAAAAATAGGTAAAGACTTAACTTTAGCCATGACTCATAGAGATCATCCTAGTGAAGTAACAATATTTTAAGGAGAGGTAATTATGACTAAAAAAATGATAGTTATGTCAGTATGCTCTTTATCAATAATTTCTGCATTAATTTTTGGTGGATGTGAGAAGAAAGATAATCTGGCTAGCAATTCCAAAGAGAAAATAGAAAGACTACAAACAAAGGAGCAAAAAGAAAACTCAATAGGTATAGAATTATATTTTGATGGATCTAAAGATGGAAAAACATCAGAACTATCAAAAGAAGATAGAATATTAAATAGTGATGAGGTATTAGGAGAGGTTATCCTTCAAGAATTAATTAAGGGACCAACAGTAAAGAGCAATCTTAAACCCGTAATACCTAAAGATACTAGACTTATTAGTTTTACTATAAGAGATAAAATAGCAACTATTAACTTTAGTAATAAAATTTTAGTTACTATGACACCTGAGAAAGAGGAGACTTGTCTTAAAGCAATAGCAAGTTCCTTAACTCAACTTCCGTCTGTAGAGAAGGTAAAGATACAGGTGGAAAATAAAAACATTGACACACTTGGTGGAAATTTTGATATTTCTGAGACATTTAATAAAAATGAAGTTAATCTAAAAAAAATTGGTAAATAGATAATTAATGAATAATATAGATATATGATGTAAAATGTATATAATATATTTATATATGGTTGAAAAAACTATGTATTTTTATTATAATTCATTAATATAAAGCATATTTGAAAAAATACTAAACAAAGGGGTATAAAAGAATGAGTTTATATAAAGAATGGACTGATTCAGTAGTTGAATTCGTAAAGACTAAAGGAGAAGGCGCTTTTTGGAAGCAATATGGCGAGGTAGAAATTAAATTCTACACAAATTTATTAGGAAATCATACTAAAACTTTAGAAGGTAAGGTTGAAGATTTAGCTGCTAAATTTGATATAGAATTAATAAAATTTATAGGAATTCTAGACGGGCTTAATGAAAGCTTTGTAAAAGAATTAGACCTAGAATCCGTGGAAAAAGATACAGAAATAAACGTTGAAATAGACTTTGAAAAATTATACTTCAATATGTTAGATGCTAAGGCAGACTACTTATTTGGATTACCACAATGGGAAGGTATTTTCTCAAGAGAAAAGAGAAAAGATATCCAAAAAGAATATAGAGATTCTAAGACAATAGTTAAAGAAGTTAGAATCGGAAGAAATGATCCATGTCCATGTGGAAGTGGTAAAAAATATAAGAAATGCTGTGGTAAATAATTCAAGCATCTAATTGAATGTGATACTTATAAGCTCTTTGCAGAAAATTTGCAGAGAGCTTTTTTAACTATGAATTCAATTTAAAATATATACACAAATAGTATGTATTAGGTGTTTTTTAGCTTAATGATTTAGCAAATAAGATTAAAAAAATATATACAGAAAATATATACGAGGTTAAAAAAATGAATATAACACTAATAACTGTAGGAAAAATAAAAGAAAAGTTTCTAAAAGATGCAATAGCAGAGTATTCAAAGAGATTGAGTAAGTATTGCAAAGTAAACATAGTAGAAGTTCCAGACGAAAAAACTCCAGATAATGCATCCGAAAAAGAAGAGTTAGCTATTAAAGAAAAAGAAGGAGATTTAATTTTAAAATATATAAAAGATAATATGTATGTGGTGGCATTAGATCTAAAGGGAGAAAATTTAACTTCACCAGAATTTGCAGAATTTATAAGAAAGTTAGGGGTAAAAGGTGAAAGTAATATAACATTTGTAATAGGTGGATCTTTAGGAATCTCTGAAAAGGTATTAAAGAGGGCAAATTATAAATTATGTTTTTCAAAAATGACATTTCCACATCAATTGTTTAGAGTTATGTTATTAGAACAGATATATAGAGGATTTAGAATAATAAAAGGTGAACCGTACCATAAATAAATGAGGAATTTACTAAATTTGGGTTAAAAATAAACTTAATATTATTTTATTAAGGTAAAAAAAATTCTTTAAAATACTTGAATGTGAGTGTTTTAAAGAATTTTTTATTATAATTACGTATAGATAGAATAATTTTAGCAATAACCAATGTAGAAAAAATAGTTAATATGGGATTTATGTGGTAAAATTGAGATATAAATTAAGGGGGGATTAAAATTATTTACGTATTAAGTGGTCTAATAACTAATAATATTACTAAATCATCATTGAAAACATTTGTGAAAGATTTAGAAGAAGATGATTATAAAGGTGGAAGTAATTTAAATGAATATATAGCATCTTTAGTTAATCAGAGGAGATTAAAAAAATCAACATTAAATGACTATTTATTTGAAGAACTTTTTTATGGTCAACAGAAGGATGTATATGTAGAAAAAATATATACATTTAATTCAGATATACTTTCCAAAAGTAAACTTGACAGTATTATTTCAAAAAAATATGATGGAAATTCTAACTTTAATAGAATAGCAACAACACTTTTAAGTAATGAAGATGAAAGATTAGAATTAGTTGCATGTAATATTTCTCATAATAGAGAAACTTCCGAAGTGAATAATATAAAAATGATATTTGCATACAAGGTTCAAATATATAATAATAAGAAAGTTATGATAGAAGAACATAGTTATGTACCAATAGAAGTAGATTTAGTAAGAAAAATTATTATATCTAAGGTTTCACCTAAAACAAATGTATTTAAGGATGAATATAAACCAGAAACTTTGTATGATAAGTATTCAAATATAGTAAAAAAACTATTTGAAATAAAAATTGAATCATATAATACTAAGCATAAAATAGCTTTATATAATATGTCAGAAGCACTGTATACTCAATTTTATAATAAGATGGTATTGAGTAGAAGTGAAGATTTAGGGAAAAGTATAAAAGATTTTTCAACTGAAGTTAGCAAGAAAGTAAATATTAAAGATATGGATGTTAAAATAAAGAAAAATAACATTTTTAATATAGAAGAGTCTATTAAAAAATATTGTGATCAATTGTTAATAACAGATATATTAAGTAGTAGAAATTTCAAAAGTGAAGATATGACTGATATTGAAGGAATAGTAACATATCTAAGATTTAGTGATGGAACTAATGTTAGTGCTAAAGTTAAGGGAGAAAATTTTAAAGCTTCTATATATGCATCTGAAACATATTTGGCTCTAAGAGATCCGATTGAAAATTCTAATAAAGTATCTGAAATAAACATTATTTGGATTTTGGAAAATAGAGATTTAAGGGTTAAATACAATACAAATAGTTATGATTATGTATTTATGCATTTTTATAGAGATTTTAAAGAAAAGGATTTTAATTATGGATATAGAAAGTATAAGGAGTATGAACAAATGGCTATTTCAAAGGTTAGAAGAATGGCTAAATAGTTTATCGAATAGAGAATTAGAATGTCTTGATAGTGAAAAATTCAGTAGATTTGCTAAAATAGAATATGATCATGCAAGCGAATATTTTAAAGCGTTAAAAAAGTATGATATTGTTATAGAAAAGCAGATAACAAAATGTCCTGAATGTGGTGAAGAATGTACAATAGATACAAGTATTTATGAGAACAAGTTTACATGTGAAGAATGTGAATTTACTTTTAATTATAAGGAGTTTAAACATCATTCTACAGTCATATATAAAATAAATAAACAATTTATGATGCAACAAGAAAGAAAAATAAGTTCGCCGTTTAATAATGAAGGAAATTTTAATATTAGCAATATTATTGAGTTAAGTGATATAGTAAATAAAAAAAAGAATGAAAATTTAGACAAGGGGAATATAGTAATGGAAAAAACAGATAAAAGATTATTTATAAGTCATGCATATGCAGATAGAGATTATACAGATCCCTTAGTAGAGTTATTACATGATATGGGAATTCCTAAAAGTGAAAATAGTAAAATTTTTTACAGTTCAAAAGAAGGATATGGCATACCATTAGGAATGAATATTTATGATTATTTAAAGAAGAAGTTAAGTGAGGATGTAATAGTTTTTTTTGTTCTATCTAATGAATATTATAAAAGCACTGCATGTCTAAATGAAATGGGAGCAACATGGATTGGAGCAAAAAATTATTACACATTATTATTACCTGACTTTGAATTTTCAGGCGTTAAGGGAGGTATAGATCCAATGAAAATTAGTTTTAAAATTGATAATAAGGATAAACTTACTGAGCTTAAGGATATAATTCTAGAAAAATTCAATCTTGGAGAAATTAATTCAACGATTTGGGAAAATAGTAGAGATAAATTCTTGAAAAAGGTATCAGAGTTGAAAGAAAGAGACAAATTTAAGAATTCTCCATGTAAAGTGGAAATAGAGAAAGTTAAGAAAATTGTAGGGAAACAAGAAATTACATTATATACACGATTTATTAATAATGGAGAAATACCAGTAGAATTTACTAAAGTAGATATAACATTAATTGATTCAGATAAAATAGAATATTCTTTTGAATTATCAGAAGAATTATTATTAGACAAAGTAATATATTCACAAGAGAATAGAAGAGAAGAAATTCCTATTGAATTAAAAGATACAAAATATAATCCTAGAAACCATAAAAGTTATAGTACTAGTAGTAGATGGAATAAAATTTAAAATGAATCATTTGATTGAATATTAAAATAAATAATATAGAATTCTAAATGTCATATTTTTATTTTTATTAAATAAAGAAAGAAAAATAAATTATTAGAATTAAAATTTTTAAATAGAAAAAATCATATAGGTTTATTTTTGTAAAAATTTCATATAATATAAATAAGAAAAGCTTAGTGAGCTAACACTAAGCTAATCCTTAGAATATTTATTTTGTTTTAGGGCTATTAGATAAAATTTATTATGTGAATTTAAGAGATGAAAGCACTATTCTTTTTCGGATGGGTGCTTTTTCTCCTTGCCATTAAGTTCTATATAATCGATTGCGAAATTTGACAATCGTTGATTCGCCTAACTTTTTAGCCGTTAGGCTTTTATATTTTCCTCCACTATGAAATAATAAATGTTCCCACACAAAATAATAAATCATAGCGAAGGAGAACAAACATGTTTTGTCTTAATAAAATTAAACAACTAAATATTTTTGAACAGGTATCTGAATTAAAATACATGACTACTAAACAACCCGTAGGGTTCATTGAGTTACTTGCTCATAACTTTGATATTAATACCTTTATTCCTAATTCATTTAAAGAACACTATTATTCTGACTTAGGGAAAGATAGGGAATATGAACTTTCTTCTGTATTATCAGCACTACTAATCATGCAAATATTTCATATACCTACTACTGTTTTACTAACAATTTTCCTTGTATTTTCTACTGAAATAAGAGAATTCTGTGGCTTTTACAAATCAGTACCTGATGAATCATTTTTCAGTAGATTTAAAACTACATTTGAAAGTGATCTTAGTAATTTATTTGACTCAATGGCTCTTAAAGTCATTGATATCTGTGAAGACATTAATAATGATCTTCCAAATGATTCACCTATGAAAAACCTTAATTCTATGATTATATACGATACTTCTGGCTTAAAACCAAGAGTTAAAGAAAATAATCCTAAAACACTTGTAGCTGAAATCAATAGGCAGAAATCTTATGCTAAAGCTACAAAGAAAGAAATTTTTAATCCTTATGCTGCCGCATATAAGAACATGCCTAAATTTGCACAAGCTAATTCTAATATCAAATTAGATTTTGTTAATGGGCATTTCGGCTACTTTTACAAATTTGGTCTTTTAACAAATGGCTGGGGTATTCCCTTAAATATAAAGTTTCTCGATGAAGATTTTTACAAATCCTTAGATGAAAAAAATTTTATTACCCCTGAAGAACAAAAATATTTTTATGATAATGCTTCTCTAAAACCAGTAATTATCCCATTTTTAGAAAACCTAAAAGCTAATTCTAATTTTAAATTTGAAACTTTTTTAGGTGATTCTGAATTTGATAGTTATGATAATTTCGGTTTACTTAAGCATTTAGAATTTAAACGAGTATTTATACCTCTTAATTCTCGTAATCAATCCAATAATAAAATCGGAGATTTAGAATTTAATACCCAAGGTATCCCTCTTTGCCCACTAACTAAAGAAGAATTTAAATCCGAAGGATCTTGTAAAAGTAAAAATAGAAGTCTTAGATTTAAATTCACATGTCCAAAATCTCATAGAGATAAAAAAGGTAAATGTTATCATACATGTGAAAACCCTTGTACTGACAACAAAAGTGGTCGTATGACTTATGTTTATCCTGATAAAGATTTTAGACTTTATCCCGGTGTCCAAAGAAACTCAAAAGAGTGGGATGAAAATTATACAATTCGTACATCTATTGAAAGATGTATATCTTCTCTTAAGTTTAACCCATGTATTGAACAACCTAGAACAGTAAACACCATAACCATGCGTGCTGATTTATATTTAACTGCTATATCTAAACTTATAAACGTTATCGTAGCTTACGCTATGAATAAACCTACTTATATGAGAAGTCTAAACAAATTTCTTAAAATAGTAGTATAGTTAACATATCCACAACTAAATATCAGCTCAAATGCTACGCATGCCTTTTTCCAAAAAGGCTTTTTGTCGTGATGTTTTTTTTCACATTTTTAATTATAATGTAGAAAATTATCTACAGTTTTTAATTTTCAATTCTGCAATCATCTAATTAAGTTCTATATGAATACCAAGAAATTTAATCTTGATAACTAATTTAGAAATAAAAAGATTATGTTTTAAAACTAATTTAATAATATAAATAGTAACAAAGCTTTTTATAGTTAATTCTAGCATATCCAATATCCCCCTCTAACTATGATGAAATACCACCAATAGTCAAAGGGGGACATAAAGATTAATAATCTTTATGCGCAGTATAAGGAATACCAAGGGAAAAAATGTTCAAAACCCCAGTAGCCATCCACTACGGAATTTCTATATTTGTACTTTAGAAATATACCAAAATTATGTACAATATATACATAGGAATAAAGTGGAAAAAACCTTACTTACGATAGATACGGAGAACCGTACCATAAGTAAATGTGGTTTTTAGCCTTAGGCATTGATGTAACTTGTCTAAGGCTGTTTTTATAGGTGAAAATACCGTATAATAGGTAATGATTAATTAACAAAATATGTTATAATAAAAGAAAAAAATAATTTTTTAGTGATAGACAAATAGTAATTTGTAAGGTGGGATAAGATATGGCTTCTAGTCAAGAATATTTAGATTTTATTATTGAACAATTAGATACTCTGGATGATATTTCATTTAGAAAAATGATGGGAGAATATATTTTGTATTTTCGAGGAAAGATTTTTGGTGGAATATACGATGATAGATTTTTGGTTAAGATAACCAAAGCAAGTAGACACTTGATGCTAGAAGCAATTGAAGAGTTGCCTTATGATGGGGAAAAACCAATGCTTTGGGTTGAAGATGTTGATAATAAAGAATTTCTATATCAACTCATTACGAAAATGTATGAAGAACTTCCTGCTCCAAAAATAAAAAAGAAAAAGTAATTTTCAAATTCCAATTTGTTTAATACACGCGTATAGTGCAATAAAGTGGCATGTAAAAATCCTTCTACATGCTAAAAGTAGGGATGTAAAATAGATTTAATAGTTAGTGTTATTTGGAGTTACAATGTATTATGCACAATGCCTTGAAAAGCAAAAGAAAACTCATGATATTCAAACATACAGAGAAATCATAGCTTTTACCGAGGGAAAAAACTTGATCAAATTGAAAAGAGATGTGAGGCTGGAAAACGACCATATCAAAAAGCGTTCTTAGTAGTTTGTTCAGGATTGATTACATTAGTTGTCACTATAGGAATGTATTTTTTATGTAGATTAATTTGCTATATAAAGTTGTTAATGGTTTAGAAATTTCAATTTAGTTGAGCTTACTAGAAAGGTTATTCAAATTAGTTATGTTTATTTTTTATATAATGAAACAAGATTCAAGAGGTTCCAAAATGCTTTAAATGACTTAGCTAAGATGGTAGAGGAGAACTTAGTGGGGACAGCTAAGATTTCAATACTTAATATTAATAATAAGGAAGTTTTAATAGAAGCTTAAGATTATAATAATTAATTTCAATAAATATAAAAGATAGTAATTTCAAGTAGCTAAAATTACTATCTTTTTATTTTTATACGGGTTTATTTAAAGTAATCAATATTTTCTTTTATGGTATTACTCATTTCAGTTAACGATGAAGATAAATTAGATAGAGAAGATAAACTTTCTGATTGAGTTTTTATTTTTTTGTCCATGCATTCAAAAGATTGCACAGTTTCATGTATATAAGTAACGACCGTGTTTAAGGATGCAGTGCTTTCTTCTATACCAGCTGTTTGTTCCTCCATTATGCCTATAATTTCTTCTACAGAACTTTGACAAGTTATAGCCTTATCTTTAATTTCATTCATAAGATTAGTAGTCAGTGATGTATCTTCCACAAGGTTTTTAAATTTACCACTCATAGTATTTATAATATCTGAAGTAGTTGTTATCTCTAATTTAATATTAGATAGTAGTTTGTTTATATCCTGTGAAGATGATGAACTTAACTGGGCTAATTTTTTTATTTCTTCAGCGACTACTGAAAAACCTTTGCCAGATTCTCCAGCATGAGCGGCTTCAATAGCAGCATTAAGAGCTAATAAGTTAGTTTGTTTAGCGATATTATTAATAATTTCAGTAAGTGAATTAACTTCAGTAGAAATATTAGCTAATTTTTTCATTTTTATAGTTACGGTTGATAAATCATTTACAGAATCATTGAGAATGTTTTGTGTTTTGTTAGCATGAGATGCTCCCTGTTCTGCAGATGTAGTTGAAACATGAACTATAGTATTTAGGCTTTCTAAGTTAACGGATACATTATCAATACCTTTAGAGAACTCTTCTAATATGGTTAAATTTTCTCTTAGTGAATCTAAGTTAGAGTTCATTTTATCATTGACATCAGTCATCATATTAGAAATAGATATTTGAGCATCTTGATTACTATCCACCATTAAATATAACTTACCTGAGTAGTCATTTAAATCCTTAATGTTTTTTTGTAATTGACTTATAATTAGTTTGATTTTATATGAGAAGCTTATAAAACCTTTGCCAAGTTCAGAAAATTCATTGCCGGTATGTAATATATCATCATTAATATTTATGTTTAAGTTACCTTCAGATAACTCCTTAAGGTTTTGAGATAATGTGGTAATTGGATTCGTAATTTTATTTGTTATACCTTTTATTAATGTTATAGATATTATTAAAATAAAAAATAATATTGCTATACCAATTAATATGTAGTTTAAAATGCTGTTTGTTATAGTTGAATAAGGCATTGCTATAATTAAGTTTAATTGAGAGTTATTAAATGATTTATAATTAACCAATGCAGTAGTATCGTATAACTTGAACTTACCATTACCAGACTGATTATTCATTAAGTTTTTTACAGGAGGAAGTTCCGATAAGTTAACGACTTTTTTACTATTTGATTTCTCGTTTTGTAGTGAATTTACAAGTAGAGAATTTTTCATATTAGTTAACAATAATGAACCCTTATTGTCTAACAGTCCAAATGAACAGTTTAAATCTTTAGTTGTAGATCTTAAAATTTCACTTAAACTATTGATTTCAAAAATAGAAGAAACAGTTCCAGTAATAATTCCATTGTTAATTATTGGAGTGCAATAGATTATAATTGATTCACCAGTAACTTTAGAGGTTATAACCGGAGAGAAGTTTCCTTTTCCCTGTATGGCTTTTTTAAAATAATCTCTATGAGAAATATTTATATTTCCTATGTTAGGGTACTTCGCTATTTGCATTCCTGTGATGTTTGTAATAAAGGCTCTTTTTACAAATAAATTAGTAGATACTAAATTTTCAATCATTTTTTGATTATCTATATTACCTGAATTTTGTAATGTACCTAAATCTTTTGCTAGAAGGTCAGTAGAACCTCTAACAGAATCAATGGCTTTAAGAATTAAGTTTTGGGAACCTGTAGAAGTTTCATTTAGATATTCAATGTTGGTTTTTAGCATATACTTAACATGTAGAAAGATAAAAATAAAGGTAGATAATGTAAGCGATATACATAATAATATTATGGATTTTGTTAATAAATCTTTTTTAAAACTTTTTTTCAATATATTCCACTCCCTATAAAATTGTATGTTTAATTATCGTTTTAACGCTATACAAGTTTAGCATGTAAAAGTGGAATAAATAAGAAGATAAAACAAATAACAGATTATAAGTGACAATGTTTTCATAAATAATTATAATTAACTAAGCAAAACTAAAATGTCTTTATAGTTTCTTATTGACATTAGTCCTAGATGAAAGTTTAGAATTATATTAGAAATAATGCTATTAGGGGAAATTTTTAAAGAAGAGACTATAAATCTAAATAAGCTTATTTTAAAAAGTATATAAAATATTAAAGCGAATAATTAGTTATAAATTGTAAAATCATAAACTTATTATAATATTGTTTTAAAATTGATAAAAAGAAATAATTCTATAGGAGTAAATTTATGAAAAAGATGCTAAGTGATTATAAAGAAGTTATTAAAAAATTACCTTTGAAAGATAAATACACAAGAGAAGAGTTGTTAACATCAGATTTTTTGATTGATAAACAAGATAAGATGGAAATATATTATGCACCACATAATGAATATATAAATCAAAGGGCACGTATTTTTATAATTGGAATAACTCCAGGTTTTCAACAGATGAATATGGCCATAGCTACTGCTAGAAAAGAATTGGAGTTAAATGAGAACATTAAGGTTATACAATATAAATGTAAGGTTTCAGGAAGATTTAGTGGTAGTTTAAGAAAAAATATAATATCTATGTTAAATGAAATAGAACTTAATAAGATTTTAGATATTAATAGTTGTGATGAATTGTTTTCCAATAAAGATTATTTATTACACACGGTGTCCCTAATTCCTTATTCTGTATTTGTTAATAAACAAAACTATACTGGCCATACACCTAAACTTTTAAAGAATGAGTTTTTGATGCAGTATGTTTATGATAACTTTGTTAATGAACTACAAAGCATAAAAGATCATAAAAAACTATTATTAATACCATTAGGTAAGGCTGTGGAAGAGGTATTATGTAAGTTACAATCAGATGGAGTTATAGATAGTAAGCAAATACTAAGGGGGTTTCCACACCCCTCTGGAGCCAATGTAAATAGGATATCTCAACTTCAACAAAATAAAGATAGTATGATTAAATTTCTTCGCATGTATTTTGAGTAAATACTACATAATTAGAATTAAAAATATTAAAACTAAAATAAAATGAGAAATTTATTTTATTATTATTTAAAATTCATGTATAATGTTTGAGAAAAAGATTTAAGAACAAAGGAGAAATTTAAAATATGAGTAGCTTACCAAATTGTCCAAAATGTAATTCACAATATACTTATGAGGATGGCAATTTTTTTGTTTGTCCAGAATGTGCATATGAGTGGAATTTACAGTCAGAAAATCAAAATAATGAAGATGAATTAATTGTTAAAGATTCAAATGGAAATCTTTTAAGTGATGGAGATTCTGTAACAATAATTAAAGATCTTAAGGTAAAAGGTTGTTCATCTGCATTAAAGAAAGGTACTAAAGTAAAGAATATACGTTTAGTTGAAGGTGATCATAACATTGATTGTAAAATTGATGGATTTGGTGCTATGAAACTGAAATCAGAGTTTGTTAAAAAATTATAATTTAATATAAAAAATATTGTATAGTTTATATAATTACCTATGATAAATTTATAATAAAAACATTAAAATTCTCGCTTACAAGATTAATATCTTTAGGCGAGAATTTTTTATTGCTTAAATTTAATGTTTAATAATGTAGAGAAATTTTTAAATGAACAAAATTTCTATGTTTTTAATGCTAAATTCAACAAAAAGATAGGAAAACATCTTAAAACAATTTTAGTATTATTTTAAGATAAATTTTATATTATAAGTATGTATATTAGGTATTAAAAACTGTATATTAAGTAATCTATGTTGTAATAAAAATAATATATTTTATAATTAACTTACCTAGGAAAATAAAATATAAAATATTCACTGGTGGAGATAGTATGATTAATATTGCAATATGTGATGATAATAAAAATGTTATAAGTAGAATGAAGGAGTGTCTAGAAGAATATAAAAATGACAAATGTTTAATAGCGACTTATGAATGTGGAGAAGAGTTATTACAAGAACAAAAGATCTTTGATATTATATTTTTAGATATTGATATGCAAGGATTAGATGGCATTGAAACTGCAAAACATATAAGGAAATATGATAAGAATGTAAAGATAATATATGTTACAAACTTTACTGAGTATACAAATTTGGCTTTTGAAGTTCATGCTTTTGGATATTTAAGTAAGCCTATTGTAAAGGAAAAAATATATTCTCAATTAGATGAGGCTACGCAGTATTTTAATAATAAAAAGGAAAATAACTTAATTGAGTTTGTAACAAATGAAGGGATCATACGATTGGCTCCAAGTGATATATATTATTTTGAATATGTAAATAGAAAAGTAAAAATTAAAACTCTAAATAAAACATATATAACAAAACAAAAGATATCTTCTATCGCTGTTGATATGGAATGTTTCGGGTTTTTAGTACCGCATAAGAGTTTTACTGTAAACTTATTTTATATTAAGGCAATAAAGGGATATGATCTTTTAATGTTGGATGGAAGTATTGTTCCTCTTTCTCAAAAAAGATCAGTTGAATTTAGAGAAACATTTAATATATTCTTGGAAAATCATATTTGGAAATAAATAATTGGGGGATTTCAGTATGATTGATACAATTACAATTTTAGGAAATTTAATAATGTTTATATTAGGGTTATTTTCGACATATATAATATTAAATTTTATGAGTAAGTTTGAAAGAAATATATATTATAGTGAATATGCTTATATATTTGTTTATTTAATATTTACTCTTATAATCTTTATTTCAAAAATGTTTTGTAGTAATACATTAAATTTAATTATCAGTATAATTATAACTATTGTTATTGGTCATTTTTTTTATAATAATAAGAAAATCTTTATCTTATATTATAGTATTTATATTATAGTGCTGATAGTTTTTCAAGTAGGTGCAAGTTATTTGTTTCAAATAATCTGTACTTGTGCAAATATAAATTTTTATAGTTTAGATATATTTTTAATAACAACAAGTATAGTTACACAGTTTTCTAATCTAAGTGCTTCAAGGTTATTTTTAATATGGTATAAAAATAAAAAAATTAAAATGATTAGCATGATACAATATTTAAATTTTCTTATTTTACCTATATTTAGTATTTTCTATATAACTGTACTTATGATGTATATCCAAGTATATTTATCTATTGAAGATACAATTTTATTACTAATAAGTATAACCTCAATTATTATTTTAAATATATTTATTACTAATATTTTTGAATCTATATCAAAGAATAATGAGCTGAAAAATAAGATATTACTTTATGAACAACAATGTAAGATGCAATACGAATATTATAGTAATCTAGATAGTAAGTATAGAAGTTCTAGAAAAATAATTCATGACATGAAAAATCATCTACAGACTATAGAAGAATTATATAAGTTTAACCAAAATGAAAAAGCTCAACAGTACTCTAAAAATATGTACAAGTTATTTGATAAGTTTGTACAAAAATATTATACGAGTAATAGAGTACTTAATATCATTATTAACGATAAGGTTCAAAGAGCAGAGGTGTTTTGTATAGATTTTAATTGTAAAATAGGAGAAGTAACTTTAGAGTTTATTGAAGATATTGACTTAACTACTATATTTTCAAATCTTTTAGATAATGCAATAGAAGGTACAAAAAATGTATTTAATGATAAATATATATGTTTAAAAGTTGATAAATTTAATGATTTTATAGTAATTAATATTACTAATTCTATAAATAGTAAACCTATAAAAAGTAAGGAGATATTTAAATCAACTAAAAAAAATCATGAGGCTATTGGATTAATTAATGTAAAAATGGCATTGGAAAAATATAAGGGTGACATGAGAATAGATTATAGTGATAAAGTATTTAAAGTAAATATAGTTATTCCTATGTGTTAATAAATACTTCTCTTAGTATAGGAGTTGATATTGTGAAGTGTTTAGCTTTAATTATATGTTTTATTATAAATATCTTTATTTGTTTTGGAATACCCATAGGATATCTTATATATCTTATATTAACTAAAAAGCAAAGAGTAAAATATTTTCTTTGTGGAATGTTGATGTTTTTAATATCCCAAGTTTTTTTGAGAATACCTATTATTCAAAAACTCTTACCTAAAATGAATTGGTATCTTATAATGACTAGTATTTATCCTATTATATACTGTGTTTTTTTGGGGATAACCGCTGGCTTATTTGAAGAGATAGGTAGATTTTTAGGGTTTAAGGTATTTAGAAAAAATAATTTAAGCTGGGAGGATGGAGTTGCATTTGGAATAGGCCATGGAGGAATAGAGGCCATAATGTTTGGGGGAATTGCCAATTTGCAAAATTTAATTATAGTAATTTATTCAAGTAATGGTTCTGGTTGTATAATGAATGAGAATTCTATTAGAACAACGATTCAAAGCTTAAATAGTATGATTGTATTATTAGGTAGTATTGAACGACTAAGTGCAATAATTATACATGTTGTATTAAGCTTGTTAGTGCTATATGGAATTCAAAAAAATAATAAGAAATATTTAATCCTGGCTATATTAGTCCATGGAATTATAGATTCTGTTGTTGGAATCCTATCTAATTTGGGGGTTAATATATATTTAATAGAAATTTGGTGTTTAGTGTGTTCTATGCTATTATTGATTTTTGCAATAAAATTTAAATATTTATTTAAAGGGGATGTAGTTAAAAATGAAAAAATTATATAAGTTTATTATAGGAATATTATGTATGTGTATGTTAGGTGGATGTGGTGCTTCAAAGTTAAGTGATAATTACAATGAAAATAAGTTAAAAGAGTCATCAGAAAAGTTAATAGACTGTTTTAATAATGAAAAATACGATAATATTGTGGATGGAATGGATGATAGTTTAAAAAAGCAGGTTTCAAGCGATCAACTAAAAGAGGCATGGTCTAACTTTAAGAAGGTGGGAAAGTATAAATCTATATCAAAGATAATCTTCCAAGAGAAAAATAGTATTGCCATAGTTGTAGTTATTGCACAATATGAAAATAGTAATGTTCAATTTACATTATCTTATAATAAAGATATGAAACTAGTAGGTGTTTATTTTAAATAATTAATATATCTATGAAGCGAAAAAGAACTAATTGAATAATAAGGATAATGAAAGTAAGGATTATTATAAATAAAAGATTCCTTACTTTTTTTATTTGTTATATCTAGATTAGCATAAGTTTGTATGGATATGAGTGTTTACATTATAAAAAGAATCTTTGAATAAGAATAACATAGTGAGATTAAAATATAATGAAATAAGTATAAATAATATTTAATATGCTATTTAAAGATATTTATACAAATTTAGAATTAGGAGGCAAAGTTATGACTAGATTTAGGTGGAATGAAATACCTTATCCAGGAGAGAAATTTGGTCCTATAGGTGAGGGAGAAGATGCAGGAAGTTGGCCATTGAAGTTTTTTACAAGAGATAAGGATGACTTTTATGATTTGAAAGGTAATAAAGTAGCATTTAAAATTAAAACCCCATCAGATACAATGGATTTTAGAGTTACTCAGTTAAATGAAGTAAAGGAATCATTAAAGGAATTAACAGATAAACAAAGGGCATTAGCCTCATATTGGAATTCAGAAAATGTAGTACTTCTTCATTTTAAGAATGTATATACTTTGTTAAAGACATATAAGGTTCCATCAATGGATTCTGCTAGGATTCTATCAATTATGGGTGATGCATTTAATGATGCAATGTCCATATGTTATTATTTTAAATACAAATTTCAAATACCTAGACCAGTTCAACTAGATCCAAGTTTAAAAACATATCTAAATACTAGCTATGATCCTAGCTATCCTGTTGGACATGGGGTTATAGCTGGTATGGCTGAGGTTGTGTTATCATACTTTTTCCCAGCAGAAAGTGAAAAGTTAAGAAAAATAGCTGTATATTCATCAATATCTAGAGTTTACGGAGGAATTCATTATCCAATAGATGTTGAACAAGGGTTAAGTTTAGGAAGAAATATAGGATGTGTAATAGTTAATACCATAAAAGATCAAGGAACAGATCAGGGAAATAATATAAATAACATTTATAAGGAATATAAAGATGCAAAGTTACAGTTAGTAGAGATGTAATATTAAAATTTAAAGGTGAGGAAGTTATGTTAAATAGCTTCCTCATATATTATTTTAGTATATATGTTCTATATTTAAATTTAATAAAATGTTGGCAGTAAATTAATAAAAATTTTAGTTGAAAAATTTTTATTATTGTAGATATTTTAAATACAGAAGACTATAATAAGAATGATACAGCAAGTATGAGATAGAAAATTATTTTGCAGTAAATAGTAAATAATACTATATTATGATATTTTCTATATCACAAAGTATAAATCTTAAAGGCATATATTTATCTTAATTATATATTAAAAAGGATATTAGATGATAGAAAATATATATAACTTTAAAAGGTACTAGTTAATAAAAAAATATATAAATAAGTTATATTGCCCTTAGGTATAAATTATAATATAGTATAGAATGGAACATATAAATGTATTATAAATTATAATGTATATGTAGTAAAAGATTTGGGTAAAAAGGGTATTAAAAATATGATGAAATTAACTAATAGATATAGTAGAAGAAGTGTTAATTAATAACAAAAAATATTAAATTTAAGAATATAGAATGGGAGATTAATCATTATGAAAAAACAAATAAAAACACAGAGGAAAGTTATTATTGGCATTAGCGCTTCTATTGTTGTATTACTTGGAATATATTTAGGCATATCAATGTATTTTAGCAATCATTTTTATTTTGGTACAAAGATTAATAATGTTGATGTTTCAGGTAAGACAGTAGATGAAGTAGAAAAACAATTTTCTTCTGCAGTTAATGCGTATACCTTAGACCTAAAAGGAAGGAATAATTTAAATCAGCAAATTAAATCATCCGATATTGGGTTAAAGTATGATGCAAAAGGAAAAATTCAAGATATAAAAGATGAGCAAAATCCTTTTGCGTGGATAGTAGCATTTTCTCAAAATAAAGATTTTCAGGATTCAAAATTAGTTTCTTATGATAAGAATAAATTAAAAGAACATATAGATAATTTATCTTATTTTAAAGAAGAAAATATAGTTAAACCACAAAGTGCCAAACTAGAATATACTAATGATGGTTATAAGATTGTAGATGAGGTTTATGGAAGTAAAGTAAATAAAGAACTCTTAACAAAAAATATTGAAAACGCAATTATTAATAAAAAAACTAATATTAATTTAGAATCTGCTAAATGTTATGAGAATCCTAAGTATACTGCAAAGTCAAAAGAGGTTAGTGAAGCTAAGAATATTCTTGATAAATATGTATCAACTAAAATTACTTATGCAGTTGGAGATGTTACAAAGGTTTTAGATGGATCAACTATAAATAAATGGCTTGAAACTGATGAAAATTTAAATGTTAATATTAATAATGATAGGGTTAGGGAATTTGTATGGTCATTAGCTAGAACATATAATACTAGTGGCAAGACTAGGAATTTTAGTACATCAGTAGGTAGAGAGGTACAAGTACCAGGAGGAGACTATGGTTGGGTAGTCAATCGCTATGAAGAGTCTAAAGATATAATTTCATCTATAAAAAATGGACAAACAATAACAAGAAAACCAAAGTATGCTCAAACAGCAGTATCTCATGGAGCAAATGACATTGGGAACACATATGTAGAAATTAATCTAACAAGACAACACATGTGGTTTTATAAAAATGGTTCTCTTATTACAGAAGGGGATGTTGTTACAGGAAATGTAAGTAATAACAATGGTACACCAGCAGGAACTTATAAATTAAAATATAAAGAAAAAAATGCGACATTAAAAGGTGAAAATTATAGTACAAAAGTTGAGTTTTGGATGCCATTCAATGGAGGAATTGGTATTCATGATGCTAGTTGGAGAGATAAGTTTGGTGGAGAAATATATAAAACAGGTGGTTCACATGGTTGTATAAACTCACCACATAGAGTGGCAAGTGCAATATTTAATAACATAGAATCAGGCACACCTGTAGTATGCTATTTTGAGTAATTTAAAAAGGAATAATAATATATATTAAAATAATTTTTAGAAGATGTTCTCGGTAATAGATAAAAATATTACCGAGAATTTTTTTATCTAATTAGAGTAGTATGTAAGGTTATCATTTAAAAATATAATCATTATCATGTTAAATCTTCATTTTAAGCACACTTCTTAAAAGAATATAATAAAGACAGTAGATATAAAGACTTATTTTAAAAAGATATTATTAGGATAAAATATGAAAGAATAAATTCTTGACATTAAATAGCTTTTATTAAAAGGAGGAAACTTACATGAAAGATATTTTAATTATAGGAGCAGGGGTAGTAGGATGTTCCATAGCTAGAGAATTATCAAAGTATGATTTAGATATAGTTGTAGTTGAAAAGAATGAAGATGCTGCAGAGGGAGTTTCAAAGGCTAATAGTGGTATAATCCATGGAGGATTTAATGAAAAAAAAGGAACGTTAAAAGCTAAATTTAACTTACAAGGCAATAGTATGATCCAAAAATTATCAAGGGAATTAGATTTTAGATTTAAACGAAATGGTGCCTTAGTTCTAGCATTTGATAATAAAGAAATGGATACTATTTATAGATTAAAGGAAAATGGTGAATCTTTAGGGGTTAAGGGGTTAGAGATACTTAATAAAGAACAAGTATTACATTTAGAGAATAATGTAAATTCAAATATAATAGGTGCTTTATATATTAAAAGTTCAGGAATTGTGAATCCATATGAAATGACCCTAGCATTGGGGGAAAATGCTGTAGAAAACGGAGTAGAATTTATTTTAGGTGAGGAAGTTATAAACATTGAAAAAGAAAATCATGGGTACAAGGTATGTCTTAAAGATGGAAAAAGTATTTATAGTAGTGTAATTATAAATGCTGCCGGATTACAGGGTGCATTTATTAATAACTTAGTAAATGAGAAAAAGTATAAAATAAATCGTACAAAAGGAGAATACTGTTTATTTGATAAGGTAGCTGGTACATTGTGTAAAAAAACTTTATTTCAAGTACCTAATGAATTAAGTAAGGGAGTATTAATTACTCCTACAATAGAAGGGAACCTTTTAGTAGGACCTAATGCTAAAGCTGGTGAAGACATTTCAACTTCTAGAGAGGGAATAGATGAAATTTTACACAAAGGTAGGATAAGTATAGAGGATATGCCTACAAATAGAATTTTGAATACATTTAGTGGGATTAGACCTAAAATAGAAGGTGAAGATTTTATTATAGAAGAAGTTAAAGGTGTTGATAATTTTATTAATGTAATAGGAATTGATTCACCAGGCTTAACAGCTGCTCCTGCAATAGCAAAATATGTAGTAGAACTTCTATCTAAAAGAATTGCCCTTATAAAAAAGGCTGATTTTAAGGCAAATAGAAAAGCAATTATCAAGTTTTCAGAACTTAATATAAAAGAAAAAAATGAGTTAATTTCTAAAAATCCTTCCTATGGAAAAATAGTTTGTAAGTGCGAATTAGTAACTGAGGGAGAAATAATAGATTCTATTAATAGACCTTTAGGAGCTAGAACATTAGATGGAATAAAGAGAAGAACTAGGGCTATGATGGGAGGTTGTCAGGGAATAGGATGTATGATACCAATAAGCAAAATTTTAAGTAAAGAATTAGGAGTAGATATAAGCCAAATAAACAAAAATAGCAAAGATTCTGTAGCAATCGGATTTAGGGAGGCCTAATAATGAAACAATATGATTTAATTATTATTGGTGGAGGAGCAGCAGGACTTTTATGTGCTATAGAGGGAAAAAGAACAGGGATTAAAGATATTTTATTAATTGAAAAAGGTAGCATTTTAGGTGAAGCTTTAACTTTAGGAGATTATAATATAAGTGAAAAAGAATATATAACAGGAAAAGAATATAGAAAACAATTATTAGAACAACTAAATAATATAGATATAAAGTTAAATACTATGGCTTTAAAGGTTGAAGAACATAAACAGGTATTACTTATAAGTGAAGAGTATGGAGTAGAAAAAATAGAAGGTAGAAATATCATTTTAACAAATGGGGCAAAGGATACTGGAAGAAAAGTCGTGAATATGGTTGGAGATAGATGTAGTGGAATTTTTACTGTTGGTATGGCTAAAAAGATTTTGAATATGAAGGATATACTTTTAGGAAGGAATATTTTTATATTTAATAATGATACCTTGTATATGATTCAAAAGGAATTAAAAGAACACGGCCTAAATATAGTTGGTATGGCAGTCAAAGACCAAAACAAAGAGTTTTTTGGATTAACAAGTAACATATATGAAGGTTATGATATAATATCTATCAGTGGAAAGGGAAGAATTGAAAAGGTAATATTACGTAAAGATAATATAGAAAAAGTTATAGAATGTGACACTTTAATTTTTGCAAATTCTATGGTTTCAGATGGATTAGTAGCTATGCGAAGTAATATAGAATTAAATCCTATGACAACAGGACCTAAAGTGAATGATAGATATATGACTTCTAAAGAAGGAATTTTTGCATGTGGTAATGGGATTTATATACACAATTCTATAGAGGAAATTGAAGAGGAATGTAAACAAATTATACATCAGTTAAAATAATTAAAAAGTTAAATTTTATAAAAAAGTGGACTTTACGGAGTTCACTTTTTTGTAATTATATAAATAATTTTAGGATAATAGATAGATCATTAATTGAGAATTTTATATGTCTTATACATAGGAAAAATATAAGAATAAAGAAGGTGCTCAAGGGAAATTATAGATGTATTATTAAATTTATATAAGGAGTATTTATGAATAACCAATATATTTCTTTAGAACAAATAATTATAATAGTTACTTCAATTTTAGCAGGTACAATGGCTAGAATTTTAACTATTAAGGAGGATACAAGACAATATCCCAGTTTCCCCAATGGATATATGTTAAATTTAGTAACAGGATTTGTTGCATCTGCACTTGGGTCTGTAGCCATACCAGCCTTACTAAATAAAAATTATATAGCAGTTACATGGTTAGTTATAGCTATTCAACAATTTAGAGAAGTTAGAAAAGTGGAAAGGGAAAGTTTAAAAGATTTAGAGAGTACGGAGTATGCATTTAGAGGAAATGCATATATAGATGGTATAGCCAAGACATTTGAAGTACGAAATTATGTTTCTTTTATTATGTCGCTTGTAGTATCTTTAGTAATGCACATGTTAAGAGTTCAGTATGTGTTGTTAAGAATATTAATCTCCATTTTTGTTGCGGCCATTATATTTTATTTTTTAACTAAGTTTCTAAAAGGAAAAAGTATCAAAGATATTGCATATGTTAGACCAGGTAAAATAGAAATTAGGGATTCAGAACTATTTGTGGATGGTATATATGTAACAAATTTGCTTGGTACAGATAATGCAATAAATCTGTTTAAAAAGGAAGGAATGGCTGTAGTGATTTATCCT
Organism: Hathewaya limosa; assembly: GCF_030815255.1. Lineage (NCBI taxonomy): Bacteria > Bacillati > Bacillota > Clostridia > Eubacteriales > Clostridiaceae > Hathewaya > Hathewaya limosa. The sequence continues at coordinate 103,077 of NZ_JAUSWN010000002.1, read as the reverse complement.
AAAGAACAACATTTTAGAATTACTTTAGATAATTTTGGTCAAAGACAAGCGGCTTTATTTGAAGCTACTAGAGCATTAGGGGTAAAACGATATCATTTTACTCGTAAAGATTATAAAGATGGAAGAATTGTTATAGCATTAATTCCTATAATAAATGATATGGAAAGATTAATAAAAGTAGTTAAGGAAACACCATTATTAGAAAGTGTTAAAAAGAGTCATTCAGTTATGAAAAAGTAAGGAGAGGAAGTGAATAAAATGGGACGTGAAGCAACTTCAAGACCAAGTTACCAGTTGTTGGCCATAGTTACTAGGGATAAAACTAGAGTAATAGGTGGAGCTCAACTAACTCTCTTTGCAAACAATGAGAATGAACAAAAAGTTATGGTTCAAGATGTTGCAAAAGCAATGAAAGCAGATGTTGTAAAAATGAAAAATGGAGATTATTTAATATTAAGGGTTTAATGTAACTCGTAAAAGTTTATCATAAGTTATTATATGCTATAATTTATATTAAGAATATTTAAATATAGTAAAAATTGATTAGGGGAACAACACAATATGAAGAAAAAATTTGATTTATTAAATGATGATTTAAAGAAGTTGTTTATCAGATACTTAATACCATCTGTTTTATCATCCATAGCCATTGCCATGTATATATTTGTAGATACTATGTTTATAGGTCTTGGAGTAGGGAGTAGTGGTCTTGCGGCATTAAATATTTCTTTGCCCGTTTTTACAATTTCATCTTCTTTGGCATTAATATTAGGAATTGGAGGGGCAACCACATTATCTATATGTGTAGGACAAGGTAAGAAAGAAGAGGGTTCTAAGATATTTACTATTTCAATGTTAATAGCGACTATATTAGGAATAAGTATTTCTATATTAGGTAATGTTTTTTCAAAACAAATATGTTTGTTTTTAGGAGCATCCCAAACAATTTTACCTTTAGTCAATGAATATCTTTCAATCTTGATTAGTTTTACTTGGGCGTTTTTAATTGCAGGAGTATTAGGGTGTTTTATTAGAAATGATAAGAATCCTAAGTTGGTTATGAGGGCAACAATAATTGCTAATATCAGTAATGTTGTATTAGATTATGTATTTATATTTATTTTCCATTGGGGAATGAAAGGGGCTGTTCTTGCTACTGTTATTTCACCAATAATAAATATATTACTTTTAAGTATACATTTTAAATCAAAGAATAATACTCTTTCCTTTAAAAAGGTAAAAGTAGAATTTGCTATTATAATGAGGATTATAAAGAATGGTTTTGGAACATTTATACAGGATGTATGTCATGGCGTAATGTTATTTTTATTTAATAAGACTTTAATGACATTGGGGGGAGAAATTTACGTTTCATCTTATGGAATAATAGTTAATGTAGCATATGTAGGTACTTGTATATTTGCAGGTATAGCACAAAGTATACAACCTATTATTAGTGTAAATTTTGGAGCTAAAAAAATAAAGAGAGTATATACAGCATTAAAATATGCATTAAGTACATCAGTTATTGTGGGATTTACATTATACGTAGTGGTTTTAATTTTTCCAGAGTATATAATATCTTTATTTACTACAGGTGATAAAGAACTAGTTGATATAACTATTAAAGGGATGAGAATATATTTCCTTTCATATGCATTTTGTTCTATAAATATGGTTGTATTGTATTTTCTACAATCTATAGAAAGAGCTAAAGAGTCTATAGCAATTTCATTAAGTTCTGGAATTGTATTTTCAAGTTCGGGATTGTTTATATTAGTATATTTGTTCAATATACTAGGTGTGTGGTTTACTGTTCCTTTTGCAGAAGGGATCACGTGTGTTATTTCTATAATATTTGTAATGCAGTCTAGAAAAAGATTAATAGTTTTTAAAGAATAGAATTTTAAAATTAGAATTACTTAGGATTTTATATCTTAGGTAATTTTTTATTATAAGTTATTATTAAGATAAAAGTTGTGTATTGACAATTTTAAAAACAGAAATTATTATATACTGAAATGAATATTTTGAATTTTTAGAACAATATGGGGGGTATGAAATGCAAGAAAAAATTGACTTGTTAAAGGATGATATAAATAAATTATTTATTAAATATTTAACTTCATCTGTATTAGCAGCTATAGCTATTTCTATGTATATATTTGTGGATACTATGTTTATAGGTATTGGAGTTGGCAGTGATGGTATTGCTGCTCTAAACATAGCTATGCCTATTTTTACTGTATCCTCATCAATATCTTTAATGTTAGGTATTGGAGGGGCAAGCACTGCATCGGTGTTTATTGGAAGGGGGCAGAGAGATAAAAGTGTAAAAGTTTTTAATATTTCCATTTACATATCTATTATTTTAGGAATAATTATATCTATATTTGGAAACATATTTTCAAAACAAATTTGTGTTATATTGGGAGCATCTACAAAAATTCTTCCTTTAGTTAATGAATATTTATCTATCTTAATTAGTTTCAGTTGGGCATTTATACTTTCGGTAGTATTAGGTTCATTTATTAGAAACGACAAAGATCCTAAGTTAGTTATGATAGCCACAGTTATTGGAAATATAACTAATGTTATTTTAGATTATGTATTTATCTTTATTTTTCATTGGGGAATGAAAGGGGCGGTCATTGCAACGGTTATTTCACCAATAGTTAATTTAGTTATTTTATGTATCCATTTTACCCAAAAATACAATACTTTAGTTTTAAAAAAGATAAGTATAAGGTTTAGTTTAATTTTAAGGATCTTTAAAAATGGATTTGGAACCTTTATTTTAGAAGTTTGTAGAGGAACGCTTTTGTTTATGTTTAATAAAACTTTAATGAATTTAGGTGGAGAAATATATGTATCAGCCTATGGAATAATAACTAATATAGCTTATGTAGGAACTTGTATTTTTGCTGGTATAGCACAATGTATTCAACCAATTGTTAGTGTTAATTTTGGTGGCAAAAAGACAGATAGGGTATATGAAGCATTGAAATATGCTTTATTTACTGCAATTTCTCTAGCAATATTTTGTTATGGGTTATTACTAATATTCCCCAAAGATATAGTAGGTATATTTACTAAAGGAAATACAGAACTTATTAATATATGTGTAAAAGGAATTAGGTTATACTTTTTAGGGTATGTATTTTGTGCTTCAAATGTCGTAAGCCTATATTTTCTGCAGTCTATTGAAAAGGCCAAGGCTTCAATTTTTTTATCCTTGAGTTCAGGAATAATTTTTTCAAGTTTAGGATTATTAATTTTGGTTCCAGTATTAAATGTTTCAGGAGTATGGCTTACTGTGCCTTTTGCAGAGGGAATTACTTTTATTATATCAATTATATTAGTAAAGAAATATAAAAAGTCTTTACTTTTAAACAAAGAAAAAATAAATTGTTAATTATATGTTAGTATATTTATTTTTAAAATTACTTTCTTAGTTTTAAGAATTTAGATATTAGGTTAGTGAGATAATAACTTAAGTTAAATTAATTAAGTCGGGTGGTAATAATATGATAGATATATGTTTATTAGGTACTGGTGGAAATATGCCTATGCCGTACAGGTTTTTAGCCTCAAGTATTATAAGCTATTTAGGAAGAAAAATATTAATAGATGCAGGTGAAGGAACACAGGTGGCAATGAGAATTTTAGGAAGAGGTTTTAAATCATTAGATGTAATTTGCATTACTCATTGTCATGGAGATCATATTATAGGGTTAACAGGATTACTATCTACTATTGGAAATAGTGGAAGGTTAGATCCTATAACTATTATTGGTCCTGAGGGAATCAAAAAAGTTGTTGAAGGATTAAATGTTATTAATCCATATTTACCATATCAACTTAATATTATAGAAAATCCTAGTATGGATATTTTCATGAAAGTAGATAAAAATGGAATAATAATATGTGAAAATGAAAAAGATTCAAATATAGTAATATCAACTATGAAGCTAGAACATTCAAGTCACTGTATAGGATATAGTTTTTATTACAAACGTAATCCTAAATTTAATGTTGAAAAAGCCACAAATAATAACGTGCCCAAGGTTATTTGGAATAGGCTACAAAAAGGAGAAACTATTGAACTAGAAGATAGGATATATACTCCGAATTTGGTATTAGGTGAAGAGAGAAATGGAATAAAAATATCTTATATAACAGATACAAGACCAATAAAGGAAGCTAAGAAATTTATAGAAAATAGTAATTTATTTATATGTGAGGGTACGTATGGGAATGACGATGACATAGAAAAAGCAATAAAAAATAAGCATATGACATTTAGAGAAGCAGCAACTTTAGCAAAAGAGTCAAGCGTTGATAGACTAGTTTTAACTCATTTCAGTCCAGCCATGACAAATCCAGAAGAATATGCTAAGAATTGTTTGGAGGTTCATAAAAATTCGGTTATAGGAAATGATGGTATGATTATATCCTTAAATTTTCAAGAATAATATATAACTTTACTCGTTGATTTTATAGAAGTACAGGAGTACAATGAAGTTGATAATTAGGAAAAATTCAAATATTCAGAGGATATCCTTTGAATATTTGTCTATTAAAAAATAATAACCTAACAAAAAAGATTTATCTAATTTGAAAGGAAGTTAAAAATATGAATTATAAACTTTAGAACTTTTAAGGTTATTTTTATATTACTTTCCGGTGGGAAAGTTTTTTTATTATTACAGTAAAGGAGTGAGGTCGTTGAAAAAGATAGCTGTTATAAGTGCAATATTAGAGGAACCTAAAATATGTCAAAACCAATTTAATAATGTTATATCAGAATTTAAAGGAATGGTAAGAGGTAGAATGGGAGTACCTTTTCAAGAGGAAGAGGTTTCAGTGATTTCTATAATTGTTGTAGGTGACCTAGATGAGATAAATAGCTTAACAGGAAAGTTAGGAAACATAGAACATGTTTCAGTAAAAACATCTATATCAAAAAAGGAACTTTAAAATATGAAAAGACTTATTGATAAACTATATAAAAATAATTACCTTGAAGAAGAAGAAATTTTATATATATTAAACAACCTTAATGAAGAAAGCACAGTATATTTAAAAAGTAAGGCATTAGATACAAGACTTAAAGTTTATGGTGATAAAGTATTTATGCGTGGTCTTATAGAGTTCACTAATTATTGTAAGCGTAATTGTATATATTGTGGTATAAGCTGCAAAAATCAACATGCCGATAGATATAGACTTTTAGTAGAAGAGATACTTGAAGCTTGTCATGAGGGGTATAGTTTGGGGTATAGAACTTTTGTGCTTCAAGGAGGTGAAGATCCTTACTACACAGATGATAAAATAGTTAAAATAATTAACACTATAAAAAGAAAATATCCAGAGGTAGCTATTACATTATCTATAGGAGAAAAATCTTATGACAGTTATAAAAAATTTTATGATGCCGGAGCTGATAGATATCTTTTAAGACATGAAACGGCAAATAAGGATTTATATGAAAGTTTGCATCCAGGATACAGTATGGAAAATAGGCAACAATGTCTTTGGAATTTAAAAAAAATAGGTTATCAAGTAGGGGCAGGGTTTATGTTGGGGCTTCCAGGACAAACCAATTTAGATTATGTTAAAGATCTATTGTTTTTAAAAAAACTTGAGCCACATATGGTAGGTATAGGTCCATTTATTCCCCATAAAGATACTGTATTGGGAAAAGCACAAGGAGGAACTGTTGAGAAAACTACAATAATGTTAGCTTTAATAAGATTACTATTGCCAGATGTGTTGTTACCAGCAACAACGGCATTAGGAACTATAGATCCATTTGGAAGGGAGAAAGGATTAAAGGCTGGAGCCAACGTAGTTATGCCTAATTTATCACCCATATCGGTTAGAAAAAAATATGCACTTTATGATGGGAAAGTATGTACAGGAGATGAGGCTGCAGAGTGTCGTAAATGCATAGAACAAAGAATAAAAAAAGCAGGATTTTCTCTTGATATGTCAAGAGGAGATAATATAAATTGGAAGCATTTATGATGAATTGACTTACTTTATATTACAAATATGGACATAAATAAATGAAAAAGTTTTATATATTGGGAGGGTCTTATGAATAATACACCTAATGCTAATAGAAAACAAATTGGTATATATGGGAAACGTAATGCAGGTAAATCTTCACTTGTAAATTTAATAACAGGACAAGAAGTAGCTTTAGTGTCTGATGTTAAAGGTACGACAACTGATCCAGTTTTTAAAACAATGGAACTCATACCATTTGGCCCAGTTAGGTTTATTGATACTGCAGGACTAGATGATGAAGGGGTTTTAGGTGAACTGAGAGTAAAAAAAACATTTGAATTGATTCAAATAACCGACTTGGCACTTTATGTTATGGATGTCAATGATATAGATGAAAAATCTTTTAAAGATACGGTTAATAAATTTAAACAGTTTAACATTCCATACATAGTTATTTTTAATAAAATTGATACTTTAAATGAAAAAGAATTAAAAAAGTTAAAAGAAAGATTTCCTAAGGAAGTTTTCATTTCTACAAAAAAACAAGAAGGCGTTGATTTATTAAGAGAAGAAATAATAAAAGAACTTAAAAATGCAGAAGAAGAGCCAAGGATAATGGAAGGATTATTATCGTATAATAGCAAGGTTATATTAGTAGTTCCTATAGATTCTGAAGCTCCCAAGGGAAGACTCATCCTACCCCAAGTACAGGTTATAAGGGATTGTTTAGATCATGGTATTAAAAGTTATGTAGTGCGTGATACAGAATTAGAATCTGCTATAAAGGATACTAAAGATATAGATTTGGTAATTACAGATTCCCAGGCTTTTAAAAGAGTAAATAAAATTGTTCCACAAAACATAAGTTTAACTAGTTTTTCTATATTATTTGCACGTCATAAAGGAGAAATAAATGCTTTTGTGAAGGGTGTTTCAAAAATAAAAGAATTAAAAGAAGGATCAAAAATTCTTATGATGGAAAGTTGTACACATAATACTTCACATGAAGATATAGGAAGAGTAAAAATTCCACAATTAATAAACAAATTTGTGGATAAAAAACTTAACTTCGAATTTAGAACAGGTAATGACTTTCCACAGGATATTGAAAAATATGACTTGGTTATTCATTGTGGCGCCTGTATGATGACTAGAAAAACTATTTTAAATAGAATACAAGTATGTAAAGAAAAAGATGTACCTATAACTAATTATGGTATTACTATAGCGTATCTAACAGGAATTTTAGATAGAGCGATAGAAATTTTTAAATAAAGATTAAGATGGTATAATGTTTTATGATTAAAAAAATAATCGAAATTAAACGAGAGAGACAAGAACAAATTGTCTCTTTTTCATAAATCATTTTAAAATTCAAAATAAGAAAAAATTTCTACCATAGTATTTAATTTCATAAAATTTTATAGTAATATATATAATTAATTAAGAAAAAATTGACGATAAAGAATTTACTATAAAGAAAAGAGGTGACTAGGTGAATAGTTGGATAAGTAGATTAATTATATATTCTTTAGGAAGTATGATAATTACAGATGTAGTTAAGGGAAAAAAGCAGCAGCGCAAGAAGACAATGAGTTTACCCAATTTTAAAAATAATTTAGAAGTTAGACATGCATTATCTGGACGAATAAGGTTTTATGTACCTATGTTTAAGAATAATGAGGATACAATTAATATGTTTATAACTCAATTTTCTCAAATTCAAGGTATTGAAACAGTGGAAGCCAATAAATATACAGGATCATTATTAGTAAAATATGATGAGTCCAAATTAAAACCTGTTTTAATAATAGGGATAATAATAAAAATGTTAAATTTAGAAGAGAAGTTAAATGATGAGCCACAAGCATTAATAGGTTCAGAAATAAAGAACATAAATGAGTGTTTAAATCTGGCTGTTTATGATAAAAGTAATGGAATTATAGATATGAAAACATGTTTGATTATATTATTTATAGTTCTTGGTGTGTATAAAATAAGAAAGAATCCGGCCATTACTCCGGGAGGTATAACTTATCTTTGGTGGGCTTATTCCTCTATTTGTAAATAGTTTAAGGAGGTACTAAAGTGATAGATTTTAAAGCTTATATAGTTAAACATTTTGCTAAAGTTAAAGTTGTTCATAGTATACCTGGAAGACTAAGACTTAAAGTGCCAACATCAGTTAAGGTTCCAGAAGAATTTAGGGAATATGATAAATTTGTAATCGAAGGAGTTAAGAACCTAGACGGTATTACAAATATATCCTTTAATTATATAATAGGAACTATTCTAGTAAATTATGATACTGAAAAGGTATATGAAGAAAAGGTTTTAAGGTGGATAAATAAGGTTGTAGAAATCACTGTAGATAATTTAAAATTTATACAACAATATGGGGAAACAAATTTAGAATATGTAATAAATACACTAAATCAAAAGTTAAAAGAAGAAGTTAAAAAGTTGTAATGAATTATATTTAGGGGGACTAAGATGATTTTAAAAAAGAAAATACCTTTATTAAAACCATATGTAGTTCATAGCTTACCGGGTAGAGTGCGGATTGGATGCAGAGCATTAAAATATCTTAGCCAGTACAAAATAGATATAGAGAAGAAATTTAGTGACTTGAGAGTAATCAAAAGTATAGAAGTAAACTGTATTACAAAAAATTCCTTGATTTGTTATGAGCAAAATTTAATAAATCAGGATGAAGTACTTAAAATTTTTGAAGAGATAATATCTTATTATTCTTTAGTTGCATATAAGGAAGAAAGAAAAGAATCTTCTTTAGCTATGAATTATAATAGAGAATTAGAAGAAGTAAGCGTCGGAGAAATAGTAAAAAGGGTTGGAGTAACATTAGGTGTTATAGGATACTCATTTTGGAAAAAGAGAAAAGCATCTCAGCAATTACCTTTATCACTGTATAAAAGGTTTACTACATTACCAGCATTAATGTCTATATATTTAACAAAACCATTATTTAAAAGTGGAATTGGTTCACTGACACGTAATTTTAGACCTAATGCAGATACACTTACAATAACATCAATAGCTGCGAGTCTTTTAACAGGAAAGGATGTTTCAGCATTAACTATCATTCTTTTATCAGATATAGCTGAATTTATGACAAGCTATACTATGAAAAAGACTAGAGATTCTATAAGAAATATGATGAATCTTAATGAAGAATATGTATGGAAACAACTAAATGATGGAACTGTAAGGAAAGAGAAAATAGATAATATTACAAAAGGCGATACAATAGTTGTACATGCTGGGGAAAAAATTTGTGTTGATGGTACTGTTATTTCTGGAGAGGCTGTTGTAGATCAATCAGCTGTTACTGGTGAATTTATGCCAGAAATTAAGAGAAAAGATAATAAAGTCTTTGCAGGAACAGTACTTAAAAATGGTATTATAACTGTATCAACAGAAAAAGCCGGGGATGATACAGTTGTATCGAGAATTATAAGCTTAGTAGAAGATGCCGCCTACCAAAAGGCAAATATACAAAATTATGCTGATAAGTTTTCGGCATATTTAATACCGTTTAATTTTATGTTTGCAGGTATAACTTATATAGTGACAAAGAGTCCAATAAGAGCGTTAAATATGTTGGTAATTGATTATTCTTGTGGTATCAAGTTATCTACTGTAACGGCATTTTCAGCTGCAATTAATACAGCGGTTAAAGGTGGAGTTTTAATAAAAGGTGGAAATTATATTGAAAATTTATCAGAAGCAGATACATTAATTTTAGATAAAACAGGTACCTTAACAGAAGGTAAGCCAGAAATAGTAGATATAATTACTGCAAGTGGATATGAGCAAACTGAGATATTACAACTAGCTGGAGCAGCAGAAGAAACATCAGGGCATCCAATGGCCATGGCCGTATTATCGAAGGTTAAATCTAAAGGGTTATCTATACCTAAGCATGGGGAGGTTATAACTCATATTGCAAGAGGTGTTGAGACTAAGATTGATGATGATATTATAAGAGTTGGTAGTGAAGTATTTTTAACTGAAAATAATGTGGATATATCAGAACTTAAAGATAGATCAGATGCTATGAAGGCAAAAGGGAAGAGCCTTATATATATAAGTAAAAATGAAAAAATTATTGGCTTAATAGGTATTGAGGATAAAATGAGAGATAACATGAAAAAATCGCTTAATAACCTAAGATACCAAGGAATTAATGAAATAATGTTATTAACAGGTGATTTAGAGAAACAAGCACAGATTGTATCGGATAAAATGGGTGTAGATAGTTATGAGGCTGAACTATTACCAGAAGATAAAGCAAAGGCTGTACTGAAATTGCAAGCAAATGGTTCCAAGGTAATAATGGTAGGAGATGGAGTAAATGATGCTCCAGCACTAGCTTACTCTGATGTTGGTATTGCACTAGGGGGAAGAACTACAGATGTGGCTATGGAGACATCGGATGTTACAGTACAAGGTGATGATCCTATGAAGTTACCTATAGTAATGGATCTATCAAAGAAAACTATGAATATAGTAAAACAAAATTTTGGATTAGTTATTACCATAAATAGTTTAGGTTTATTACTAAGTGCAGTTGGAGTCTTACCTGTTTTTTGGGGAGCTGTTTTACATAATTCTAGTACTATATTTGTAGTATCAAACTCATTAAGGTTACTTTTCTTTAACATGGAAAGGGGTACATAAGGTGAAAAATCCAATAATAGTAATTGCCCATAGGCTTCCAGGTAGGATAAGGTTAAAATTATCGCATCCTTTTTTAAAGTTAGAAAATCTAGATAAAATTGTTTTTAGCAATCATGGAGTTAAAAATATAAAGTATAATTCTATTACAAAATCTGTGCTTTTGGAATATGATCAATTTAAGATATGTGAAGAGGAAATAATAGTAAGAGTAGTTATTGAGTATTCTAAAGGATATGGTTTTATACCGATAAAATTTATATCTGATTCTCCAAAAAGGGAGATGCCGATACTATCTTATTACTCTATAATAACAATTATAATAGCTTCTTTAAACAAAGTTTTAACTAACAATGTAAAGATACAGGATTTTTTAAATTGGTTAACAGTAGGTACTACAATAGGAGCTATAGGAGAACATGCCTATTATGAGATAAATTCAAAAGGTACTGTAGATCCAGAAGTTATGTCCGTCATATATTTAATAAAGTCTATGCTTAATGGAGATTTTGTTAAGGCATCGGCTATTACGTGGTTAACTACTTTTGGAAGACATATATTAAATATTTCATATGATAGTATATTGATAAATATAAAAAAAGTTAAGGGAAGTTGTTCAGATGAAAATAATTATGAGGTTTCCGTTATTCCATCTGTAGAAGATAATAAAAAGATTTGTTTTTTAAAAACTTTTGCATCTAAGGTTTTAGAAAAAGAGGCTTACTCTTGTGCTAAAGGTTTTTTAGTTACAAAAGAGGGAATTAAATTAGGGTTTGATAAGAATAGACCTTGTGAATTTTCACAGAACTGCAGTTATATGAGGGTTCATAATAATCCTAAAAAAGTTATTACTAATGTTTTAAATCAAAATTAATATATATTTAAGGGGGAAGTTTTATGTTACAAAACATAAATAGAGATCATATAAAAGGAATAGTAGTAGGTGTTGGAGTGTGTGCAGCAGGTTATTACATATATAAGAAAAATCAAACACAAATAGATGGATTTCTAAAAAATCAAGGAATAAATGTTTCTAAAGGGTCTTCAAAAGATTATAATAATATGACATTGGAAGAATTAATGGAAACTAAGGAACTAATAGAAGATATAATTGCTGAAAAGGAATTAACTATGGGAGAACATGTTCAAGTTAATGAGGCAATAACTGAATAACAAAAATCATAAGCTATTTAATATTATCCTTAAAACAAGGTATATTAAATAGCTTTATTTTTTTATGGATTTTAATAGAATATTATGATATTATTAATAAAGATTATCCAATAATACACTATATTATTGGATAGGAGTTTAAATTTACTGAATATAATATCAAGTAAAAATATTTATTATTCGATATATTATAATATATACATTTGATTAATAATATATTTATAAATATATCAAGTCGGTGTTAATGTTTATAAATTTAGTGGGGATATATGGAGGTATAATATGTTTTTTAAAAAAGAAAGTAAAGGAAATCTAAAAGAAGTAAAAAGGGCTATAGAAAATAAAGATGTTAAGGCACTTGAAAAAATGTCTGAAAATCTTGTTGGGGGAATGGAAGATACATTTATTAATATAGGAAAAACTATGTTAAAAACTAAATCGGCAATTAAAAAAACAGTTAAAAATATTATAGGACTTTCTAGTAGAATAAGTATGTTTCATACCCATTTAGATTATTATTCATATGACTTAAATGATACATCAGATAAATTAAAGGATGAAAGTGAAAACTTATTAGCTGCAATACAACAATCAACGGCTAGTATAGGAGAAGTATCATCTGCAATATCACAAAATGCTTCAGCTTTAGAAAATGTTTCTTCAAATAGTAGTAAGGTATCTCAAACTTTAGATAAGAGTGAACAAAGCTTAAAAAAAGTCACTGATCTAAACCAAGAATTATCTCTTAATGGAGAGGTTATGAGAGATAATATGAAAGAAATGAGTACTGTAGTAAAAGACATGAAGAATATTGTTGATGGCATTAACAACATAACTTCTAATACATCTATATTAGCATTGAATGCCAGTATAGAGGCTGCTAGAGCTGGAGAATATGGCAAAGGCTTTGCCGTTGTTGCTAATGAAGTTAAAAAACTAGCTGAAGATACAAGTGAACAGTTGAAGTTTATAGAAAGATTTATGGACAAAATCGAACAAGCTTCCGAAAAATGTAATGACAGTATAAATAACTCCCTAGTATCAATTAATGAAATGACAGAGTACACAGTAGATATGACTAATTCATTTGTGGATAGTAAACAGTCAATAACTGAAATTATATCAGGTATGCAAGAGATTTCTAGTAATATGGAGGAGGTAAATGCCATAGGACAGGAAATGTCATCTGCAATGAATGTTTTAACAGATGGGGCACAAGGTTTAGCTGACATGGGGGAAAGTCTTTATTCTACAGCTAAAGCTATTAGAAAAATGGGAAGCGATTTAGAAAAAGTAGACTCTGAAGTTTCTAATATGACTATGTTAACTAATGAAATTAATAGTGAAGATATGTTTAAATTGGCTAATAATGATTTTATAGAAGCTATGCAAAATGCTATAGATGCTCATGAGGAATGGGTGGATGGAGTTAAAACAATGGTTTCACAGATGTCCATAAAACCTCTTCAATTAAATGGAGAGAAATGTGGATTTGGTCATTTTTATAATGCAGTTAAACCTAAAAATGAAGAAATTCTAACCATATGGAATGAAATTGGAGAGCCACATAAAGAATTGCATAAATTAGGACATAAAATTGTAAATGCTGTAAAAAATAAAAATGAGAGTGAAGCAATGCGATATGCACAAGAAGCAGAAAATATATCTATAGGAATAATTAAACAGTTTAGTGCTATAGAAAAAATAGCAACTAATTTAGATAAAGAAGGAAAATCAGTTTTTTAATATAGATTTTTAAGAAGTTAATATAAATAAAGTTCCCTTTAATATTATAAGTACGCAAGTGTATTTGATATAAAGGGAACTTTATTTATATCTATGTTTATTTTTTGGTTAATTTTAAAGAATGTTTAGGACATTTATAGATGCAATTAGAACAATATATGCAATCTTCAGATTCTATGTGAGAATTCTTGTTTTTACTTGGTTCTATATTCATAGGACATACTTTTTTACATAGATTACAAGATACGCAAGATGAATCTACGGTTATTACAGTTTTTTTTCCTTTGACCTTAGTTATCCATCCAGCAATAGTTCCCATAGGACAGAAGTTACACCAAGTTCTACGGTTATTAAATAAAGCCAAAATTACACCTACAATTGTGGTAATAACTATTATTCTATAAAAAACTTTACCTATTCCATATAAATTGCCCCAATTTAGTACTATTCCAATAATAAAATTGGCAAATATAAATACTACCATAAAAATTCTTAAAAATTTACTTTTAAAAAATGGATGAACCTTGTTATTAGGAGATAGTTTACTCATTATTTTATCGAAGAAACTTCCCCTAGGACAGAAGTTTCCACACCAAAAACGTCCCATACCTAAAATGGCTAAAATTATAGGAGCTAGCATACAAACTATAGCAATTATACTAAATCTAAAATCAAATAAAGATAAAATGAGGAAAGTAAAAAATATTACATAACCATAATTTTTGAAAAATTTCATATAAGACCTCCATATATTTATATATCGTAATATTATAATATACAAATAAATGGCGTTGGTCAATGGAAACTTATAAATTGTTATAAATTTAAAGTAAACGTTATCTTGTGGAAATGTAAATTTAAATATTCTTTAAGATTATTTTAAGAAATTAAGCTTAGAATAATATATAAAGAAATAATAAAAAATAAAAAGGAGTAATATATGAACAACAATACAAAATGCGAAGAAAACTCCTATGAAAAGGTAGAGAATATAAAAGGACTTACAGATATAGAGGTAGAAGAAAGAGTAAAAGAAGGGAAGGTTAATGTTATTCCAAAGGCACCATCTCGTACTACATGGCAGATAATAAGGGCAAATTTATTTACTGTATTTAATGCTTTAAATGCTGTTTTAGCCTTAATTGTTATAATAGCTGGTTCACCTAAAAATTCTATTTTTGCGGGAGTTATAATAACTAATACTTTAATAGGTATTTTTCAAGAGTTAAGGGCTAGAAAAATTATAGAAAAACTTTCTGTATTTAGTTCAGCAACATTGAAAGTTATGAGAAATGGAATTGAAAAAGATATAGCTATAGAAGAGCTAGTTATAGATGATATAATGATTTTACAAACAGGATCACAGGTTTTATGTGATGCTATAGTTTTAGAAAATAATGAATTAGAAGTAGATGAATCTTTACTAACCGGCGAAGCAGATCCTATTTTAAAAAAAGGACATAATAATTTATTATCAGGAAGTTTTGTAGTTGGTGGTAAAGGGTATGCTAAAGCTATTAAAGTTGGTTCTGATACATATGCTGCTAAGCTTGCAAATGAGGCAAAAAAGTTTAAAAAAATTAATTCAGAGTTACAGAGAGCAATAAATAAGATATTTGGAGTGATTATAAAGTTTGTAATTCCAATAAGTATTTTACTTTTTACAACCCAACTTATGTTTACGGGAACTTCATGGAGGGATGCGGTTATAGGTGCCGTATCAGGAGTAATAGGAATGGTTCCAGAGGGACTAGTGCTTTTAACCAGTGCAACATTTGTTGTAGCCATAATAAGACTTTCTAAATGGAATACACTTGTACAAGAATTACCGGCTACAGAGGTGTTGGCAAGGGTAGATACCTTATGTTTAGATAAAACAGGAACAATAACAGAAGGTAAATTAAAACTTACAGATGTAATAACATTTAATAATAATAATATGGAAGATATAGAAGAAGTATTATCGTCTATATGCAAAGTTTTTTCTAATACAAATCCAACTCAGAGTGCCATTGCAGATAGGTTTAATAAAGATACTAATCTAAGAGTAATAAACAAAATAGCATTTTCATCTGCACGAAAATGGAGTGCTGTAGAATTTGAGAAAAAAGGTACTTGGATTTTAGGGGCTCCAGAAATGATTCTAAAAAATAGATATACTGAAATAAAAGAAGCGGTAGAACAAGAGGCCATCAAGGGAAGACGAGTATTATTGTTAGCAAAATTTAATGGTGAATCATTAACAAAGGAGTTAAAAGGTGAATTAGAAATTGCGGCTTTAATCCTTATAGAAGATATTATTAGGGAAGATGCACCAGAGGTTTTAAGATATTTTAACAATCAGGGTGTGGTTTTAAAAATTATTTCAGGTGATAATCCAATAACGGTATCAGCAGTGGCTAAAAATGCAGGTGTTAAAAATGCAGATAAATATATAGATGCTACGAATTTACCAGACAATATTGAAGAATTATCAAGGATAGTGGAGAACATTACGGTATTTGGGAGAGTTACACCACATCAAAAGAAAAACATAGTAAATGCACTTCAAAAAAGTGAGCATGTAGTTGCTATGACAGGTGACGGGGTTAATGATGTTTTGGCATTAAAAGAAGCAGATTGTGGTATAGCAATGGCTAATGGATCAGATGCTACAAGGGCGGTAGCACAACTAGTTTTATTGGATTCCAATTTTAGTGCATTACCACAAGTAGTTATGGAAGGCAGAAGACTTATAAATAATTTAGAAAGGGTATCAGAGTTGTTTTTATCTAAAACAGTATATTCTATAATTCTTTCATTTATTTTTGCAATTATATTTCTTCCGTTTCCTATTTTACCAATTCAGTTAAGTTTAATAGGATCTTTAACTATAGGAATACCTTCATTTTTCTTAGCATTAGGATCAAATAAGGAACGTGTAAAAAAAGGATTTTTAAATAGAGTATTACAATTTGCTTTGCCGAATGGTATTGTATTAGCAATGAGTACTTTAATAATGTATTTAATAGCATATTTGACAGGACTTCAAAGAACTCAGTGCATGACTTTATCAGTATTGGTATTAGGAGGAATAAGTTTAGTAGTTGTTAATAAGGTGGCTAGGCCTCTTAATCTCTTTAAGATTCTACTTATAATTGCTATGAGTACACTTTTTGCAGTAGCATTTTTAACCCCAACAGGTAAAGATATATTTAGTCTATATAATTGTGGAATTGCATATAATAGTATTGCGTTTTTGATAATATTATTATCTTTGCCGGTTATAGGGTTTGTATCTAAGATAGTTAAAAAATGTTTAGAACTTAAAATTATATCTAAAATGAAAAGAAAATTTTTTCATAAAGAAGCCAAATAATATTTGGCCTCTTTTTTTATTTTTAAAGATTATACTTCCTTATTTACATAAAATGGTATATTATATAAATATATGAAAGATAAATAAGGGGGAGAACTATGAAACGTAAATACATAAAGAGTTGTTTAATGTTAAGTTTGACCATTGTATTATTTTTTTCAGCTTGCATGAATTCTAAAGGAAATGTTAAAGAAACAGCAAAGGAAACTTTAGCACCTATAGAAGAAAAGGAGAAACAAGAAAATTTAAAATCCAAAGAAGAAAAAAAAGAAGTTATAGAAACACCTAAAGATATAAGTATAGTTGCAGCAGGAAATACAATTTATCATATGCCTCAAGTTAGGGCCGCATATAATGGTAAAAGGTATGATTTTAACGATAATTTTAAGTATATAAGTTCTTTTGTCAAAGAGGCAGATTTATCACTTTTAACTGTAGAAACCAATTTTTATAATAAGGATAAATATTCTGGGTATCCTAATTTTAATACTCCACCAGAGGCATTAAGATCTATAAAAAATAGTGGATTTGATATAGTGAATTTTGCTAGTAATCATGTTATAGATAAAGGAGAGAATGGGTTTAGGGAATCGTTACAGGAAATAAAAAAGGCTGGATTAGAGTTTACGGGAGTGCAGAAGCAGGAAAATCAAAAAAAATATACTATAAAAAATATAAATGGGATTAAAGTTGGAATAATTTCTTATGTTTATGAAACAGAAAAAATAAATGGAAGAAAAACTATAAATGGAATATTGATGCCTAAGAAATGTGAAGGTTTAATAAATACCTTTGATTATAGTAATCTAGAAAAATTTTATGAAGATATTAAATGTAATATAGATAAGATGAAGGAAGAAAAAGTAGATTATATTATGGCTTTACTACATTGGGGAGATGAATATTCAAGAAGGCCTAATGAATATCAAAAAAACATGAGTAAAAAGTTAAATGAAATGGGAGTTGATGCGATAATAGGTGGACATCCCCATGTTATTCAGCCATATGAAACAATAGAAAATAAATCTACCGGACATAAAACTTTCGTAACTTATTCTCTCGGTAACCTGATATCAAATCAGTGTTATGAAAGTTTAAATAATAGATTTACTGAAGATGGATATATGGTGAAATTGAATATAAAAAAACAAGATGGAAAAACCTATTTAAAAGATTTTGATATAGTACCAACATGGGTGTTTAGAAAGCCAAATAGTGGGGGAGGATATAAATATAAGGTTTTGCCAGTAGATGATGTTATTCAAAATAAGAACAAGTATAATCTAAACAATCATTTTTTTAGAAAAGCGCAGATGTCATTGAAAGATACTAAAGGACTTTTAAAAATGAAATAATAACCCTAAGTATATGAATTACTTAGGGTCATCATCACTAAAATTATTATTAAGAATAGTGCTATAAGTAAATGATAGCATAAAGAAAATTAATGCAAATATAGTAAGAAATAAAGTAGTTTCAAAAAAACAACTTTCCGTATATCTTAAAATTAATTTAACTAACTTACTAGAGGCATGAGTTTTGCCTAGAGTTAAAATAGGTTGTAATAAAGCATCGGTTAACCTAGTTGACAATAAGTAACTTATAATGGGGATAAGCAGATAACTTATAGTGTGTATATATTTTTTATTAAGTTTTAATACCCTTATCATCATAAGACACCCTCTTAAATTTATACTATAAATCTTTTATTCCATAATAAAATTATAATAAATATACCTTAAAAAAACCTTAAGAAATATATAAATTAAGATAAAATTATACTTATTAATAAAAGATTAAATAATGGATAATATGATAAAAAAGGATTTCATTGTATAATATAAAATGTATATGTTAAGTTAAATAAAACTAAGGAGGATTATACGTTGAAAAAAATAAAAAAAATTGTTAGTAGTATTGTTATTGCTACACTACCATTTGGGTTATTTGGATGTAGTACTTCAAGTGCTAATTTAGAAAAACCAGATAACACATTAATTGCTATTAAAAAGAATGCTGCTAAAGAAGGTACTAATGATATATATATGAAATATGAAAAAGATAGTGGGTTTAAAAAGATTATAGATAAGGCTGTATTAGATAATCAATTTTCAAATCTTCAATATTTTACTGATAGCAGGGCGTTAGTATACCAAGATTCTGAAAAAAATGTTTTTATGTTTGAGGAAGGTAAAGCAAAAACAGAAATAGCTAAATCACCATCGGAAACTATAATAAACAATAAAAAGGATATAGCATATATTGACAAAAATAAAAATCTCTATTTAAAACCATATGGAAAGGAAAAAGTACAAATTGCTTCTAATGTAGGAATGGCAAGATTAAATCCTGATAGTAATCAATTAGTATATACAAATGACAAAGCAGAGTTATTTTTAACTAATAATGGTGATAAAACGGGGAAAAAGATAGGAACAGGAATTAAGGCACTTAGTTTTACTGAATGCAAAGACAAGATATTGATAACAAAAGAAGATAAAGCTGTTTATATAAAAGAGCTTAAAGAAAATGGAAAAGAAGAAAAGTTAGGTAATGTAATGAATAATCTTTTTATTAGAATGTATAAGGATGGAGGAGTTACTTACTTTAAAAATATAAAAGAAAAAGATAAAAAGTATTTTAGTGATTTATATTATAAGCCATCTGGCAAGGAAGAAGTAAAAATAGCTTCAAATGTTAATGCATCTCCTTATGACTTTCAAGTTGTTAATGGAGTTGCTTATTATATGAACAATGAAAATAAATTTTTCTCTACAAAACTAGCAACAAAAGAAACCAAAGAACTAGGAAAAGATATAGTTAACTTTATGGTTGATGAAAAGGGTAATACAGCTTATCTAAATAATAAAGATAACCTTACTGTTAAAGTGGAAGGCAAAGAAAATAAAAATATGAAAGCCAATAATCAAGTTTATACATTATTCAATGGTAAGATATATCTTTTAGGTAAAGATAAAGTATTAAAAATTGATGATAAAGTTATAGCTAAAAATGTTGAGTTTATTCAGATAGATAAAGGTGATATTGCATATTATACTACAGATAATAAGTTATACTTGTTAAAGGGTGAAAATAAATCTCCAACTAAAGTCTTAGATAGTATAAAAGAATATGATGCAATATTTTATGCAGGTAATCCTTTATATGTAAAACAGTAATAATTATAAAAAATAAAGATACTTTAATTTAGAGTATCTTTATTTTTTAAAAATTTTTAAATAATACATAAAGATATGTTGATAAATTTAGATTATATATTAGAATAAGTATAACTAATTTAAACAGAGAGGAAATGTTAAAGTGGATATAAATAATATAATTGAAAAATTGCCTAAAGTGGAATTACATTGTCACTTAGATGGAAGTGTGAGACCTGAAACTATCTTTGAAATGTTAAAAGATCAAAAGATTGCTTTACCTGTAAAAACTTTAGAAGAGTTTGAAAGATATGTTAAGGTTATAGGTAAATGCGAATCCTTAAAAGAATACTTAACTAAATTTAAGTATCCTATAATGGTTATGCAAGATAAAAAGAATATTTATAGAATAACACTTGAATTATTAGAGGATTGTAAAAAACAAGGAGTTAAATATATAGAAATTAGATTTGCACCATACTTTCATTTAGAAAAGGGACTTACAATGGATGAAGTTATAGAGACGGTATTAGAAGCCATGAAAGCAGGAGAAGAAAGATATGGGGTAATAAGTAATTTAATTTTATGTGCTATGAGACATGAAAGTGTAGATAAAAACATAGAATTAGTAAATACAGCTAAAAAGTATATTAATAAAGGGGTAGTGGCCATTGATTTAGCTGGTAATGAGCATGATTTTCCACCAGAATTACATAAAAGGGTTTTTGATTTAGCAAAGGAATATGGATTTCATATTACTATACATGCAGGAGAAACTGGTATAGAGCAAAATATAATAAAATCAATAGAACTTTTACATGCTGAAAGAATAGGACATGGAGTTTTTGCATATAAAAACCCAGAAATTGTTCAGTTTTTAATAAATAACAATGTTCCTTTAGAAGTTTGTGTTACAAGTAATTATAATACAGAGGCTATTGAGCAGCTAAAATTCCATCCTATAAAAAGTTATCTTGAGAAAGGTATAAAAGTGACAGTAAATACTGATAATGAAACTGTATCTAATGTTACATTAAATGATGAGTTTAATATATTAGTAAAAGAATTAAAATTTAATGTTGAGGATATTAAAAAAGTACTTTTTAATTCTATTGAAGCTTCTTTTGCAAATGAGGGTCAAAAAGCCTTACTTAAAAATGAACTTATAAAAACAATAAAAAATCTTAACATTTAAATTCTATAGGAGGAGAAAAATGGGTTTATTTAGCGGACTGATGGGGCACGCCTCAGAAGTATCTAGTGAAGACATACAACAAGAATATATTAGAATATTAGCCAACAATGAAATTGTTGAAAGAGCATACAAGTTAATAAGAGATGTAATGATTTTTACAAACAAAAGGTTAATATTAATAGATAAACAAGGTGTAACTGCAAAAAAAATAGAATATTTATCTATACCGTATAGAAGCATAGAAAGATTTTCAGTAGAAACAGTGGGGCATTTTGACCTAGATGCTGAATTAAATATATGGGTAAGGGGAATGGAAGAACCTATTACAAAGGAATTTAACAGTAGTTTAGATATTTATGAGGTTCAAAGTGTT
Organism: Hathewaya limosa; assembly: GCF_030815255.1. Classification (NCBI taxonomy): domain Bacteria; kingdom Bacillati; phylum Bacillota; class Clostridia; order Eubacteriales; family Clostridiaceae; genus Hathewaya; species Hathewaya limosa. The sequence continues at coordinate 81,361 of NZ_JAUSWN010000002.1, read as the reverse complement.
TTAGCTAAATATATTTAAAAATATAAGCACTATATAGAATGTAAGTAAAAACTTATTCTATATAGTGCTTTCTATTTATTTCTTTATGCTTGGTATAAAGAAGCCTATGAATCCACCTATTATACTAGGTATAATCCAACCAATACCAAAAGAGTAAAGTGGGATCATCTTAATTATGTTGGTAATTAGCCCTAAGGATAAACCTAAAGTATCTAATACCTGAATAACACTAATTAGTAAGGCTGCAGTTATAGATCCTATATAAACATTACAGTTTGATTTAATAAATTTATCAAAGAATGATACAAATATTAATACTATGGTTACGGGATATAATATCATTAATAATGGTTGTGAAAACTTTAAAATCGTATTTAAACCTAAGTTAGCGATTATAAAACTAAAGATACATACGATTCTTAAGATATTTTTATAATTTAATTTAGGATAAAGTTTAGAAAAATAATCACTAAAAGATGAAGCAAGGCCAATAGAAGTGGTTAAACAAGCAAAGGTTATAATTAAGCCTAATAAAAGTATGCCACTTTTTCCAAACATACAACTCATAACTTTAACTAAAAGTTGCCCACCATCATTTATTCTACCAAGAGAAACACTTGAAGCGCCAATATAACCTAAAGAAAAATAAACTAGCATTAATGCAATAGAAGCGATTATACCACTTATTATTGTATTTTTTGCTATATCTTTTGGAGATGTAATATCATATTGTTTAACTGCATTAATAACTACGATTGAAATAACTAAGGCACCAACAACATCTAGAGTCTGGTAACCTTCTACAAATCCTTTAAAAAATGGTATTGTATTATAGTCTCCAACAGGAGCACCAAATGAACCAATAGGAGATAATATGGCCTTAATGGCTATAAAACCTATCATTAATAATAATAATGGAGTTATTATTTTGCCAATACGATCAACTAATTTAGATGGATTCAAAGCCAAAAAATATGTAATTATAAAAAATATTGCTGTAAATATAATACCGAATATCCAAGAATTCATACCTTGAGGGACTAAAGGTAATAAGCTCATTTCATAAGAAACAGCACCAGTTCGAGGTATAACACAAAGAGGGCCTATTGCAAGATAAACTATAATTCCAAATATAGAAGCAAATTTTGTAGAAACTTTAGTACTTATTTCATGAAAGCTTTCACCATTTAATGCTATTGCTAAAATTGTTATTAATGAAAGACCTACATCAGCTATTATAAAACCGATTATTGCAGTCCACATATTAGTTCCGGCTAATTGACCAAGTAATGGAGGAAAAATCATATTTCCAGCACCGAAAAAAATGGCAAATAACAATAATCCAATAGAAAGTATCTCAGAAAATTTTAAAGATTTTTTCATAATGTTCTCCTTTTCTTATAGTATGATCATATCTATAAAAGATATTAAAAAAAATGTCAAATACTTAGAAATTTATTAGTGATTTTATTATTCTAAATGAAATAAAAATATAAATCAATAAAAAATTTACTTTAATACATAGAAAAAAATAGTATGATTAAAAATAATAATATAAAAATGTTAAATTAATAAAAAAATTAAAAAAAATAACTATATAGTTTGACCCCGACAAAACAAAACTATATATAAATATAAAAAAAATTAAAATAAAAATGTAAAATTCTATAAAGATAATATATACATTTCTAATTTTTATTTAATATTTATTTTTAAGTAATATTAAAAATAAAAAGTATGAGAGAAAAAAATAAATATTAGAAAAAAAGAAAAAATTCTAGAAAAATCTAAATTAAAGCATTATAATGTAGATAATTAATTAACAATGTTTTTATTTTGAGGGGAGTTGTTAAATGTGTTAAGAAAAAAAATGCTAAAATTACTTTGTATGACAACTGTAACTACAGGATTATTAGTAGGAACATCTATTATGAGTGCATCAGCATGTACAACTGTAGTAGCAGGAAAGAATGCAACTGTAGATGGATCAACTATTAATGCACGTAATGAAGATATGAGCACAGCTTGGACTAAAAGATTTATAGTACATCCTCACAAGGTTAATAAGGAAGGAGATATGTATATATCAAAAGCGAATGGATTTACATATCCACTCCCAAAAGAGAGCTTTAAATATACAGCTACTCCAGAATGGGATACATCAGATGGAGACTTTGAAGAAGCTGGAATTAATGAATATGAAGTTGCAGTAAGTTCTACTGAAAGTGCAACAGCAAATGATAAGGCACAAGCGGCAGATCCTTTAGTAGAAAACGGAATAGATGAGGATTCTGTTAATTCAATAATACTACCAAGAGTTAAAACAGCACGTGAAGGGGTTAAACTTCTAGGTAAAATAGTTGAAGAAAAAGGGGCAACTGAAGCCTATGGAGTTATAATTTCAGATCCTAATGAGGTTTGGTATGTAGAAACAGGTTCAGGGCATCAATGGGTAGCCCAAAGGGTTCCAGATGATTGTTATGCTGTTATTCCTAACATATTGGTTATAGATAAAGTTAACCTAGAGGATACTAATAACTTTATGGGATCAAAAAATCTAATAAAGTTTGCAGAAGAAAAAGGTCTGTATGATCCTAAGAAGGATGGAGAATTTAGCTTTAAAAAGGCTTATGGAACTGATAGCAAAAAAGATTACAAATATAACTACCCAAGAACTTGGTTAGGTCAGAAAATTTTAAGCCCATCTGTTAAACAAGAAATAGGAAGAAATGATTATAAATTGTTTATGAAACCTGATAAGAAAATTTCTGTTGAGGATGTAGCTAAGGTATTAAGAGCCCATTATGAAGGTACAGAATATGATTGCTATGGAAAATACAAAAATGAATATAGAACAATTAATGCAGAACATACAATGGAATCACATATACTTCAATGTAGATCGAATCTACCTAAGGGAGTAGGAGGAGTGCATTGGATAGCATTAGGTGTACCAGAAACAAGTGTGTATGTACCTTTTTATTCAGGAATAACAGAAACACCAAAGGCATATCAAATAGGTACGAATACACCAGATTATAAATCAGCATATTGGACATATAGAAGAACTGGAGTTTTAACAAAACCATATTATCACGATTATTTAGGTAGAATAACAAAACCTATATTAAGGGCAGAGGAACAAATGATAACTAAAAAGCTATATGAAACAGATAATTATGTAGCAGAACTTTATAATAAAGACCCAAAAGCTGCCGAAGAATATATGACAAAGTATTGTGATAGAATTGCAAACTATTGTATAGAAAAAACTCAAGATTTAAATAAGAAATTAATTAAAGAAACTACTAAGAAGACAAATGTTAATCATAATAAAGATTTATAATTAGATTAATAAGAGTTTTATCTATATAGGGGGTAAAATTAAAATGAATAAAAAAAATGTTAAGGTTACAGGTGGAATATTAGCAGGAATTACAATGTTTACAGGTATTGGGGTTACACCAGTTTGGGCTCAAGGTAATTCAGATACTATATATAATAATGGATTTAAGGCAATGCAAAAAGCCAAAAATGAATGTACTCAAGAGTATATAAATAAAGCTAGATTAGCAATAAAAGAGATGACAAATCATGAAGAATTACAGTTTGCAGTTGGTGAATTTTCAAAACAAGTAGATGTAGCTCAACAAAAGTTATTTCAAAAATTCTATAATATATTATATACACAAGAAAAAGGAAAAATCACTTTAAAAAAATCATTAACACAAGAAGAAGTTAACAAAGCTAGAGGACTTGTAAAATCATTTGCAACCTATGAAGGAAATAAGGCCTACATTTCATCTTGGAGTTCTGCAGTAGATAACTTCCAACAAAAAATTTATAATGATTCTGCCGCGAAAGTTATACAAGAAATTAATAACTTACCAAGTCCATGTTATACTGAATTAAAAGATGAAGAGGTTGTTAATAAGGCAACAGAAAACTTTAATGCATTATCAAAAGAAGTACAAGCTTTAGTTACTAATTATAGTAAGTTAAAGCAATCACAAGATGTTATTAAGGCATATAAAGAGGCAAAAAATTCTGTTGAAAATGATTTTGAAGTGGCAGAAAAAGTGTTTAATGAAATTAAATCACTTCCATCAAAAGAAAATATAAAGATATCAGACAAGGATGACATATCAAAGGCAAGAAAAGATTATGATAAATTAACAAATGCTCAGAAATCTTTAGTCGGAGATATAACAAAACTAATAGATCTAGAAGAATCAGTAAATAATTTAAAATAGGTTTTAGGATATTAATTAATAGTATACTTTTACTTGATTTATTCTTTAGGGGGTAAGTAAAAGTATACTATTTTTATTACTAAAAATAAGTTATTAAGAAACAGTTAATTAATAATAGCAACTTCATTAATCAGTTCTGTTAATAATTCTTTTACAGTGATAATTTTATTGGTTTTATAAGCATTACTTCCACAGAATATAAGTCCATTATCTATATCACCGTTTACTGCATTTATTAATGCTTCTGTAATACAGTAAGGTATGGTATTAGGATCACAATGATTAAGACAAGAGTAACATGAAGTTATTTTTTTGTTTTGCTTAGATATATTATTTATAAAGTTATTAGCAATAGCTCGTCCTGGCATACCAACAGGGCTTTTTATAATCTGTATATCTTCCTTATTACAGCTAATATAAGCTTGTTTAAAATTTATATGGGCATCACATTCCTCAGTGGTAACAAATCTAGTACCTAATTGCACACCTGAAGCACCGAGATTAATAGCTTTATAAATATCTTTACCATCATATATTCCACCAGCAACAATAAGAGGTATATCTTGATTATACTTTTTCTTGAATATAGTTATGGTTTTTAGTATTTTTTTTATCTCATGTTCAAATGTTAACATGCTATTCGCTAATTCATCTTCTTTAAATCCTAGATGTCCACCAGCCTTAGGACCCTCTACAATTATTGCATCTGCAGTTCTATTATAGTGCTTATCCCACATCCTAAGTAAAACAGAAGTGGCTTTTTCAGAAGATACAATAGGTATAATTTTTACGGGAGAGTTTTGGCATAACTTGGGTAAGGTTATAGGTAATCCTGCTCCTGATATTATAGCTTGTGCCCCTGACTCTATTGAGGTTTTGACTAATTCATCATAATTTTTTGCAGCACACATTATATTTACTCCAATAATTCCTTTACCGCAGGCTTTTTTTAGAGCTGTTTTTATATGATATTTTAATGCTCTTAGGTTTGCATTTAGTATATTTTTTCTAAAATCTATTTCTTTAAATCCTATTTGTGCGGCGGAGATTACACCAAAGCCTCCGTTTAGAGCTACAGATGAAGCTAAGTTGCTTAAGGAAACCCCTATTCCCATTCCGCCTTGAATGATTGGTAATTTTGCTTCTAAGCTTCCTAATTTTAATGGTTTTAAATTCAATTTTATTACCTCTCTTTACTAAAAAAATAGTTTGATTATCAAAGTAATTTTTAATAATTATAACATATTTTAAGGGCTTAGACCATATTATTATGAAAATTATCTAATAAAAAAGATGCAGAATTAAAATCATTCTGCATCACGTAAATTATTAAAATAAAAAATGGGCAATTAAAGATATTATTGGTAAAGTTATTAAGGTACGTTCTAAGAAGATTATTATAAGATCTTTCATAGATACAGGAATTTCTGAACCGATTAATAAACCACCAACTTCGGACATGTATATTAATTGAGTTACTGAAACACATGCAATTACAAAACGAGTTAACTCACTATTTATCGTACTTCCTATAACAGTTGGTAAAAACATATCGGCAAAACCAACTACTAATGTTTGAGAAGCATGAGCAGCTTCTGGAATTTGTAAAAGTTTTAATAATGGTATAAATGGTATACCAAGCCAACGGAATATAGGTGTATATTGAGCTAAGATTAATGCTATTGAACCTATAGTCATAACTACAGGGGCTACACCTATCCACATATCTAAAACATTTTCAATTCCTTCTTGTAATATTTTCACAAGACTAGTATTCTTTGATGCTCTTTCTACAGCTTGGTCTACCCCCCAGCTAAAAGCAGTATGTCCTTCTGGAATAGCTTCTTTTACTTGTTGAGTTTTATTTAGGTGAAAAGTATCAGCTTTTTTAGATAATGGCGGTATACGAGGCATTATTATAGCAGCAAAAATACCAGCAAATAATATAGTTAAATAAAAAGGTACAAACATATGGGCTAATTTTACTTGAGATAGAACAACTAAACTAAATGTTATTGATACAAAAGAAAAAGTAGTTCCAATAACAGCAGCCTCACGTTTTGAATAATAACCATCCTCATATTGTTTACTAGTTAATAGAACGCCAATTGTACCATCACCAAGCCAAGAGGCAATACAATCTACGGAAGAACGTCCAGGTAAGGTAAATATTGGACGCATAACTTTAGTTAATAAAGCACCGAAAAATTCTAAAAGGCCAAAATTTAAAAGTAAAGGTAAGAACATACCTGCAAATAAGAAAACACAAAATAGTATTGGAAGTAAATCAAATAATAGTAAGCCACCAGTATCATTTGAAGAAATCCATTGAGGACCAACTTTAAAGAAGGTACAAACAGCAAAAGCTGAACCTAGGATTCTCATGGTAAACCAAACAGGTGTTACATTAAGTAATTTATTTAAAAAAGAGTTATTTACTATAAAGTTAGGTTTAAATAATTTTGATATTACACTACCTATAAGAGAAATACAGATAATAACAGTCATTATAAGTGGTAGGTAAGTAGAAATTAAGTTTAGTAAATAATTTGATAAAAAGGCTACAGGAATAGTAAGTTTTCCACCTAATTTCATAGGTATCATAAAAAATAATACTCCTATAAGCGAAGGAATTAAAAATTTTAGGATTTCAATAGCGGTATATTTTTTCTTGGGTATATCTAACATGTTTTTTCCTCCTAATATGAGCTAGTACTTTGTTAATAAAAATACAAAACATAATAATAAAACATTAATAAACACTAAAAATATACAAAAATTATAATTAATTTAATTATATAACTAATAATGTTATTAAATCAATTAAACAAACTCTAAAAAATACAGTAGATCTTATAAGAGATGTCGATTAACAAATAATAATTAATTATTTCTAAGAATTAGTACGAATTTTGTAAAAAACAGAGTGCAATGAATTAATATGCAAATAGTATTAATATGTTAATACTATTTTAATACTTTTTAAAAAAAAATCAAGATATTTATGCAATAAACTTGAATAAATATTCATAAATTAAATTACCTTATACTATATAATTAAAATACTAATTGTTAAAAATTATACTAATTGGAAATGAGAAAATTTAAATTAAAATAGCGGATATAGTTTTAAAGTTATATTCGCTATTTTAAGTATTATTTTTTTATATTTAAGAAGTGAATTGAGCAATCTAATAAGGCCCCAATAGTACCCGCAATAATATCACACATAGTATCCCAAAGACTATTAAGTTGAGAATTTAAACCTAGAAGTTGGTCACCGGAAAATTCAAATATTTCCCACATGCCAGCACAGGCTACGGCAAAGAAAAATGCAAAAAGTATTTTTAAATATGGGTTTAAAGATTTATTTATATATTGAGAATTCAAGGATAAGAGAATTTGAAAACCTAATTCAGCTAGTACTAGGCCTGACATTGAATGTAATAATATATCCCACCAATAAAAACGACTATAAAATCCACCAATTTGACCTAAATACATAGAACAAAAAATAAATAAATCGCAAAAAAAATACAACAAATTGTTTATTTTAACTTTAGAACGTTTTAATACTTGATTTGCAGTTAGAACTGTTAAGAGTGTAAGGATTGTGGAAAATAATTTTTGCGAATTAAAAAATATGATGTAATATACAAAAAGAATTATACCTAATATGAATAGGAAGTTTTCAAATATATTTTCAAAGGAAAAATTACTGTTTTTAATATCTTTCAAAAAAACACCTCCCTTTTAGTTAACTTAAACATCATATATAATAAATATTATGTTTAAAAGTTTGATTATAATTCAATTTTTAAATTAATATGTTGATATATTAAAATTTAATAAATACGGAGGATAAAGATGGAGAATACATTATTGAGAGATGACATCAGGAAATTATTTTTTAGGTATATAATACCATCCATTATAGGTGTTTTAGTTAATTCTTTATATGTAATTGTTGATGGTGTTTTTATTGGTAATGGAGTAGGAGCGGTGGGCTTGGCTAGTGTAAATATAGATTATCCAGCCATATGTTTCAATATTGGAATTGGATTATTATTAGGTATAGGAGCGGCTACTGTAATTTCTATTAAATTAGGTGAGGACAAAAAAGAAGAGGCTAAGAAGGTGTTAGGAACTTCTATATTTTTAATGATAATTATAGGGATTGTAATTACTATAGTAGGACTTATATTTTTGGAACCTTTGATGAGGTTCTTTGGTGCAGAGGGGGATGTTCTTAAACTAACTAAAGAATATACTACAATAATGTTTTTGTTTACTACATTTCATATTTTATCATCAGGATTAAATCCTATTGTTAGAGCGGATGGAAATCCTAAATTGTCTATGGGGGTATTGGTTGCAGGTGCCTTAATAAATATATTTTTAGACTGGCTTTTTGTTATGAAATTAAATATGGGTATAAGAGGAGCAGCAACAGCAACAGTTATAGGGATAAGCCTATCAGCTAGTTATCTTTTATATTATTTCTTTAGTGATAGAGCAAATATAAAAATAAATTTTTCTTATTTAAGGATAAATCATAATACATTAAAATCAATAATGACATCAGGAGTTGTTTCTTTTTTTACTCAAACTTCATTAGGAATTATGTATTTAATTCAAGATAAACTTTTATTAAAATATGGGACAATTATTGATGTATCTATTTTTGCTATTGTTGCATATATTTCTGTGATTTTTATTCAGATACTTTTAGGAATTGCACAAGGAATACAACCTATAGTTGGGTATAATTATGGAGCTGGTGAGTTTGACAGAACTAAACAAACATTAAAGTTAACTATAATTGTGAATTTAGTCCTTGGAATACTAGGATTTATATTGGTATGTATATTTAATAAACAATTAGTTTTGGTTTTTAACAATAATCCTCAGGTGGTTAAGATAGCCAGTAAAAGGTTAATAATATATTTAAGTTCTTTACCAGTATTGGGAATAGTAGTTATTATGTCAAGTTATTATCAAGCTACTAAAAACGATATTTTTGCAAATATATTATCAATTGCTAGGTGGTATGCTTTTTTAATTCCATTATCATATATTTTATCAAAGTTTTTAAGAGCGGAAGGTATTTTCTGGGCTCAACCTATTTCTGATTATTTATCTTTAATATTAGTTGCGATTTTATACATAGTAGAAAAGAGGCTCAAAATTAATAATTAGTTAATGGGTTAATTAAAAGAAAGGAGATAAAAATGGCACTCTTGAATAATGGGCTTATAAATGATTATTGTGACATTTCAACCTATAAAAATGGTCTAAAATATTATGAACAGGATTATGTTGTTGATTTGTCTTATGAAAATGAAGGTGATAGAAGTATAGCTATAAAGTCAATGGTTCTTTCTGCTAATGTATATAGTGAATATCTAACAAAATTTACTGTTCATGATAAAAGTTGCGATATAAGTGATTATAATTGTACGTGTGAACAGTTTGCTAAGAAAAATAAGGTCTGTAAACATATAGTTGCATCTTATTTAAAATTTATAAATGAAGTAAATTTAAATGAATCTTCTTATTTGGATGAAATACTAAGAGTCTATAAGAAACCTTTTAATTTTGAACAGAACATAAAAAAGCATGAATTAAATTTAGATATAACTTTGTTTAATACATCTATAGGAGAAATACAGAATTTTGTTCAGTTAAAAGTAGGAATAGATAAGTTATACATTGTTAAAAGTATGAGGGATTTTTTAAAGGCATATTATTTTAAGCAACCATTATTTTTTGGAAAAAATTTTACCTTAGATTTTAAAAAAGCCAAGTTCTCTAAAAATGATAGTGAGATATTAGACTTATTTGTTCAAATACTAGAAATAGAAGAAAGTCTTACATCCTCACATTCTAGTATTATAAGTAGTAATAAACAGTTAGTTAATGGTAAAAAAGTTTATCTGATAGATAGTGACTTAAAAAGATTTCTAAAACTCATAGGAAATAAAAGTTTTATACTAGTTTTGCCTATAGGAGAGTACCAAAATGTTAGGTATATAGAAAATTGTAAAATAGAATTTTCTATAGAAAAAGAAGGTAATAATATTCTTTTATATCATAAAGATAATAATTTAGCTTATCCTTTGACTAGGGATGTAAGTTATTTTTATTATAATGGAAATGTATGTAGTTTAAGAGGACATAAAAGGGAATTATATGAAGCTCTTTATAAATCTATCATTGAAAGTAAAGGGTGTAAACTTACAATAGATGAAAGTCATAAAGGGGATTTTGCATCTTTTGTATTTCCTAAACTAAAGTCCTTTTCTGAGATAGAAATTAAGGACGATTTAGCACAAGAATTTTATAAGGAAGAATTAAAAACAGAAATTTATTTAGATAAAGAAGGGGAAAGCGTAAGTTTAAAAATTATATTTATTTATGGAGATATAGAAATAAATCCTTGTGAAGATGAAAATCTTTCAAGTGATAAAGGAATATTAATTAGAGATGCTGAGCAAGAGCTAGAAATTTTAAATTTAATTAATATGTATGATTTTAAACAGAGAAAAAGGGACTTTATACTAAGTAATGAAGAAAATATAGTTAATTTTTTGGTAAAAGGATTAGAGATTTTTCAAAATAGATTTCAGGTATTTTATTCTGATAGTTTTAAGAGTATTAGGGTACATGATTCTAAAAGTTACAAGTGCAGTTTAAGAATTAATAAAGAAGATATGTTAGAGTTTTCATTTGACATAAAGAATGTAGATAAGAATGAGCTTATAAATATATTTGAGGCTTTACGAGAAAAAAAGAAATATTATAAGCTTAGTAATGGAGATATTGTACTTTTAAATGAAAAATTCTTAAAGAGTGTAGGAGATATTATAGAGTATTTAGATATTAGTCCGGAGGAATATACTAAAGAAGTCATAAAATTGCCGAAATATAATTCCTTATATATAGAACAAAAGCTTAACGATTTAGATACATATATTAGTAAGAATAAAGAGTTTATTAATGTTGTATCTAGTTTAAAAGAAGTAAAGGATATGGATTATGCTATTCCAATAGAATTAGATGATGTATTACGATCTTATCAGAAAATAGGATTTAAATGGTTTAAAACATTATCAGAATATGGCTTTGGTGGAATATTGGCAGATGAGATGGGACTTGGTAAAACTCTTCAAACCATAGCTTTTCTAACTTCAGAACGAGGAATGGGAACGTCTCTAATAATTTGCCCTACATCTTTAGTTTACAACTGGAAAGAAGAGATTGAGAAGTTTTCCAATAAGCTAAAAGTATTAATTTTTAATGGTAATAAGGAAGATAGAAAAAAAGAAGTTAAAAATTTTAAAAATTATGATGTAGTTATAACATCTTATCCTTTGGTTAGAAGAGATATAGAACTTTATAGACAATTTAACTTTTTATATTGTATTTTAGATGAGGCACAACAAATTAAAAATCCAGTTTCACAGAATGCACTAAGTATAAAGGAAATCCAAGCTAAAAATAAATTTGCATTAACTGGAACTCCAATTGAAAATAATTTATCCGAGTTATGGTCTATTTTTGATTTTATAATGCCTGCATATCTTTTAAATCATAATAAATTTTATAGTAGATATGAAGTACCGATTTGCAAGGATAAAAATGAAGATACTAATAAAGAATTAGGAGATAAAATAAGACCTTTTATTTTAAGAAGATTAAAAAAAGATGTTATTAAGGAATTACCACCCAAGATATATAATAATATTTTAGTTGAGATGAGCGATGAACAGAAAAGATTATATATGTCTTATGTACAAGGATTAAAAAATGAGATACAAGAGGAAGTAGAATTAAAAGGTATAAATCAAAGTAGGTTTAAAATTTTAAGTGGATTAACTAGATTGAGACAAATATGTTGTGACCCATCTGTATTTATAGAAAATTATATAGGTGGAAGTGGAAAGCTTGAATCTTTTTATGAACTTGTAGAAAACTGTTTAGAAGAAGGACATAAGATTTTAGTGTTCTCACAATTTACCTCTGTTTTAAAAAATATAGCATATGGATTAAAGAATATAGGAATAAGATATTTATATTTAGATGGAGCTATAAAATCAGAAGAGAGAATGAGATTGGTAAGAAAATTTAATGAAGGATGCAGTGAAGTATTTTTAATTTCATTAAAGGCCGGAGGTTCTGGATTAAACTTAACTTCTGCTGATGTTGTTATTCACTTTGATCCTTGGTGGAATCCGGCGGTAGAAGAGCAGGCAACGGATAGAGCACATAGAATAGGGCAAAAAAATACAGTGCAAGTTATAAAATTAGTATCAAGAGGAACTATTGAAGAAAAAATTTTAAATTTACAAGAAAAGAAAAAGAAAATTATTGAAAATGTTATAGGTGATGAAGGATTAACAGAAAATCTTATTAGTTATATGACTATTGAAGAAATAATGGGGTTATTTACCCTATAATTGAAAATTGACAAACAAAATATTGTAGAATATAATAAAAACCGTAAAAAATACCCTAGCAATATAAGAAGAAGTTTTTTAGTATAAAAACATATCAAGATAAGTTATATTCGACTTAATAGGAAAAAATCCTGATTCAGGTAAATCGTGTAACATTGAGTTTATTAAGCCTTAGCATTGTTGTTAAGGCTTTTTTACATGGAGGCTAAAAGGATTGATCATGTTAGGTTATATATGTTTTTTATAATTAAAGTTTGTAGAATTATATAATAATATTTTAAGTATAAATATTATGTATAAACTTTTAGACATTATGAATGTTTTTAGAAGTTGATAGGGGATATTATAATAGAAGGAGGAGGATTAGCTTGGAAGAAAGTAATAAAAATTTTACTACTGAAGGATCTACTAGTAGACTTTACCATACTTTACATGGTTTAAAGTTAAGAGTGCTTTTACAAGGAATTTTAGTAGGAATATTTTCAGGTCTTGTAGTTGTTGCTTATAGAGTATTACTTGGAAAAGCAGAATCTTTTACAGGTAATATGTATAAATTTTTAGCATGTCATAAGATGTATATTCCTTTAGGCGTGGTAGCACTTATAATTGCAGGATATGTTGTAGGAATATTAGTCGAAAAACAACCTATGATAAGTGGTAGTGGAATACCTCAAGTAGAAGGAATCTTAACAGGATATTTTGAAGTATCTCCAGTTAAAATTCTTATAAATAAATTTGTTGGTGGGGTAATAGCTGTTGGATCAGGATTATCATTAGGAAGAGAAGGCCCATCAATTCAATTAGGAGCCAGTTGTGGACAGATAGTATCTAGAATCTTTAAAAGACCAAAATTAGAGGGTAGATTTTTACTTACTAGTGGTGCTAGTGCAGGTTTAGCTGCTGCATTTAATGCCCCTTTTTCAGGCGTTATATTTGCATTAGAGGAAGTGCATAAAAATTTCTCACCTGTCGTATTGCTTTCAGCTATGTCTGCATCAGTAACAGCGGACTTTATAACTAAACAATTTTTAGGAAGAAAACCTTTATTTGATATGGTAGGGGCAAAGCCTTTAGCAATGATACCTTTTAAATATTATGGACTATTAATTATTTTAGGTATTATATTAGGATTGGCAGGTGCATTTTATAATTTTGTTCTTTTAAAAACTCAAGATTTATATGGAAAAATTAGTTCAACTAGAATAAGAATGATAGTACCATTCTTATTTGCTATATTATTTGGACTATTATGTCCAGAGGTTTTAGCTGGTGGACACGGAATAATACAGGGGTTATTAAGAGAACAGATTGTATTAAAGATGGCAGTTATCTTTTTAGTATTAAAATTTATATTTTCAATGATTAGTTTTTGTTCAGGTTCCCCAGGTGGAATATTATTTCCGTTATTAGTTTTGGGTGGATTAATTGGAACTATATTTGGAGAAGTGGCTGTTAAGATATTAGGAATTAATCCTCAATATTTAACTACATTTACAATATTATCTATGGCAGGTATGTTTACTTCAATTGTAAGAGCACCTATAACTGGAATTATGTTAATCTGCGAAATGAGTGGTTCTTTTACTCATTTATTGACAGTTACAATAGTGTGTGCAGTAGCTTACTTAGTTGCAGATCTAATAGGTAGTACACCTATTTATGAATCTTTACTTGATAGAAATATAGAAAAGGCTAATGGAGTGCCTCATAATAAGGAAAAAGAGAAAATTTTCATAAGATATATAGTTCATCAAGGATCAGCTATTGAAGGAATGTTATTAAAGGATGTAAAAATTTCTCATGATGTTTTAATAGTCTCAATAGAAAGAGGTGAACATGAGATACTTCCTAAAGGAGATACAAAATTATTAAGGGGTGATTCCCTTTTAATATTAGTTGATGTTGATAAAGAAACGGTGGTAAGAAATCAACTAGAAGAATTATGTCAAAAAATTAAATATGAGTAGTTAAATATAAAAAGGACTATATTATTTTAGAAAAGCTATTTCCAATTTAATATAGTCTTTTTTATTTATTGGTTTTCAACTAAATGAAGATTAAAATCTAAAGGTGTTGGACCTGAATTATTATCTGATTTTAATAAAATTGTTTTTTCATAGGAATACAATCCCATATCTTCTTTAAAAACACGAGTTTCTTTATAAGTATTACTAGGATAGTTAGGAATATTATTTATTATGGTTTCAATTTTTATTAAAGTTTTATTATCGGAATCCTTAAATACATTTACTATAGTACTAGTAGCTGTATAAGTTTTCTTATCAATAATTAAGTTTTCACACCAAGAGTTACCAACCTTTATAGGACCTTTAATCAATGTTTGAGATGATGCTATAGGTTGCCAATGATATATAGGAGAATTTTTAGTAAAAACTTTAATCTCATTGTTTGAAATTTCATAGTTGTATTCTACTGTAGAATTTTGGTTGCCTTTTTCACTCATATTATTTAGGGCTCCCTTAAGTATAATATTAGTTTTTCCAGAACTTTTTAAAACTTTATTTACTGTAATGGTCTCCATAAATTCTGCTGTACCTGAGTAATTTAAAACTTTTCCTTCTAAATTCGGAAGAAACTTTGTTAGTGGAAAAGTTGTATCCTTTATTTCTGTAGTATTATTAGGAGACTCGGTAGTAGATTTCGTGTCTGATTTTTGTGTGTTATTTGAAGTATTAGGTTCGGATTCATTTTTAACATTATTTTTATCAGTAGCCTTTTTAGTTGATATATTTGCATTAGCTGAATCAGAACCAGAAGGATTTTTATAACTGAATGAGTTTTTTATATAAAAATAAAATATAATGCTTGTTAAAATAAGTATAATCAATATTAATATGGTAATTATAGTATATGTATGTGTTCTAGAGTTCTTCATATATCTCCTTCTTTCTATTGTAAAATAAATTTTCTTAAGTAAAATTATAAAATAAAAACTTATAGAATTAGTTACAAAGTAGTTAAGATATTTTTTTGAATTTTAAGCACACCTTAGTTCCTATATTTTCAATACTATCTATAACAAGTTGACCGCTATGTAAATTCATAATTTCTTTACATACAGCAAGACCTATACCACTTCCGGCTTGAGTAAGTGAGCCTTTAAAAAATTTATCTGTTACTTTAGGTAGATCTTCTTTAGATATTCCTATGCCTTCATCTATTACATATATTAATACAAAATTATTTTCAGATTTAGTAACTATACGTATAGTTGTATTGGGATTAGAAAACTTCATGGAGTTATGAATTAAATTTATAAAAATTTGTTTCAATCTATTACTATCTGCTAGTATAAACATTTCTTCATCTGGTAGTGCAATGTCTAACTTTATATGTGCTTGTTCTAATTTGGTTTTAAAAAAAACAGAAATATCCTTAATTAAATCATTTATGCAGGTTTCTTTTAAGTCAAGTTTAATTTTTCTAGATTCCAATTTTGAGAAATCTAAGAGGTCTTCTACTAACATAGATAATCTATCAGTTTCTTTAGCAATAATGGATATACCTTCTTTAGCATCCTCGGTATTATCTAGTTCACCAGTTAGTATAAGTTCACTCCAACCTTTAATAGCGGTTAAAGGAGTTCTTAATTCATGAGATATGGACGATATAAACTCATTTTTTAATTGTTCATTTTTTGTTATTTCATCAGCCATATAATTAAGAGTATTGCCTAGAGTACCCAGTTCATTCTTATCTTTTATAACAATTCTCTGAGAAAAATCACCAGTAGCCATTTTTTTTGCTATAAGTATAATTTTTTCAATAGGTACAAGAATTTTTTTTACTAATAAAGAACTAAATAAAAAGGATGCTAAAAGTGCCATACTTATAATTAGGATAGAAAATTTTATTATATAATTAATATTTTCTTCTATATTATCTATACATGTTGAGTACCTAATATAAGCCCATACCTCATTATTAGTATCATAAAGTGGTAATGACATTGATAAGGTAGTTTCATAGTCATTTCTTTGTATTATTTCAGGTTTATTTTTAGCAGCTAACACTACATCTTCATATGATATGGGTGCATCATTACTAAAACCATTAGAATCTATAAGAAGATGAAAGTTCTTATCTAGTAATTCAACATAGAATGGTTGGTTTTTAGATTCATTTTCTAATATATAGCATATTTTTTCTTCCTCTGATTCTTTATTTATATATTTATTATACAATGTTGCGGAAAAAGAAAGCTTACTACTAAGCTCTCTTTTGGCACTTTCCACATAATAAGTTTTTATAAAAATAATAAATATAGTTTCTAACAAAATAAGTAAGGTTATGATAATTACGGCATTTTGAATATATATTCTATTTTTTAAACTAATCATTTTTATTACTCCAAATGTACCCATATCCCCAAGAGGTTATTATGTATTTAGGATTGGAGGCATTAGTTTCTATTTTTTGACGAAGTCTTCTTATATTTACATCAACAGTTTTTGTATCACCAACATAATTTTTTCCCCATACATAATCTAAGATAGCATCTCTACTAATGGATTTGTCAGGATTCTTCATTAAAAATTCAATGATTGAGAATTCCGTTGGGGTAAGAGGAATTTCTTGTTTGTCTTTAGTTAATAATTTTTTATCTAAATTTAATGTAAATGGACCACTACTAATTGAGGAGATATCGTTGTTATGATTAATTCGTCTTAAGATAGCCTCTATTCTGGCGACCAGTTCTGAAAGGCTAAAAGGTTTTACTATATAGTCATCTGCACCAGATTTTAAACCTAATATCTTATCTTGTTCTTGACCTTTAGCTGTTAACATTATTATCCCGATATTAGGATGAAAGGCTCTAATGTTTTTACATACTTGTATTCCGTCTATGTCTGGAAGCATTATATCTAGCAGTGCAACAGAAAAACTATCATCAATTTTATCAAGAGCCTCTGTTCCAGTTCCTACATCCGTAACTTCATAACCTAAATTCTTTAGCTTTATTTTAATGAAACTTCTAATAGATAATTCATCTTCTAAAATTAATATTTTTATTGACATATTGTAACCTCCATATTTATTTAATTACAGATTGAAATAAGCTTTTTAAATAACTTAAAGAAATCTTACTTAAATTACAAAGTTCTTCATTTATTACACATATATAAATTTTATTATCAGTCTTTTCTAAGATAGCATAAGAATTCTTATCAAGAGATTGTTCTAAACTTGACCAATCATGAGTACTATAAACTTTTATTGAAAATAATAGGTTTTCTTTATTTGTATAATCATTGATAAAGAAATCAGACCTATTTAATGCTAGGGTTTCTTTAACATTTTCAAGTACTGCAAATTTTTCGGTCCAAGATAAAGGTATTTCTATTTTATAATTAAATTGTTTATTGTAATATTCTTTATATTCCTTTTTTAAGCCATTTTTCCCATCCCACTGATACCAATAACAGAAGTTATATGGATATTGAGGATCCCTAGAAAGATTAAAAGCACCTATTGATCCAATTTCATATATTCCATCATTATTTATGTCCTTTATTAAATCTATACAAAAGTTAAGTGATGATTGAACAGGCTTAAGTTTTTCAGGAGCTTTAGATTTATCATGTATTGATTCGTTTCCTAAAACATCAATTAATTTATTATGAGATAATATAAATAAATCAGTATACATAAAGGTATTATCTATATTTCTTGTAACAAAAATTCCATTATGGTTTGATGAGGCTCTTCCTAATGAAAATTTAATATCCGCTGAAGGTGTATTAAAGTTAAAACTACTTGTAAGTTTACATTTATTCTGAGAAAATTCAAAGACTTGCAAGGAATGAAAATAGTTTTTATTAGTACTATTGTCTGCGTCTTTCAAAACAACTAATTCATTTTTTTTGTTGTTATTTAGATCACATATATCATAATTTAAGTAAGGTAAATGACCGATTGATTCAAAAAAACCACGATGATAAGAATAAATATATAAAGTTTTATTACTCTTTTCAGAAGTTTTCACACCTATAGCTAGTTCGGCCTTGCCATCTCCAGTTAAATCTTCAAGCATTATTTTATCAATATTTTTACAAGAAAAAGTAATATTGTTTAAAATTTCCCATTTGTTGTGACTTTGTTTTAGAATCATAACACCATAATTAAAATAATTATTTTCTTTTTTATATAGAAGGATTAACTCGTCTTTGCCATCCTTATCCAAATCAAAGTGCCGAATAGCCCTTTTGTCAGTATCACCTAGAGGAATAGTTAGTGATTTATCTTCTTTAGTTAGTAATTCAGTAATCTTGTTTATACTTTCTCCATTTATATATGTTGATGGTTTACTCATGAGATTGCTTGGAGTTTCAAACAATGAACAACCACCAAAGAAAAATGAAAAAAGTATAATTATAAATAGGAATAATTTTTTCATTATATACCTCGCAAAATAATTAAAATTTTAATATAACTTTAACATAATTTTATTATATCAAAAGATAAAAAAATTAAGAAGTTCCTACAAAAATATAAAGTAAAAGCAAGAATCTATTGATAAAAAAACTAAAAAAAAATGATATATAAATTTTTTTAATAGTAAAACAAATTTGAATTTATATGATATAATGCAAGAGTAATAACTATTATTAATCTAAGGGTGACAATATGAATAAGATCTATGACAGGGGAAAAAACTTAACTACAATTAAAAAAACTATATTAATATCATTAATTATGGCACTATTATCTGAGATTCACTTGTATTTTTTGTTACCAAATTTCAGAGTTTCAGTTGCTATAATTCTATTTCCAGTCTCTTTATATTACTTTAATAATTTAAGTACTATATTTACAGCATCATTAACTTCTATATTCGTATATATAACAAGATTAATAACATCTTTCTTTACAAATCACTTTCTATCTAACTTACCATTAGCCTATTTCCCTGAAATATTTTTTTATGTATTTTATGGAGTTTTTTATTGGGTATTTAACGAGAAAAACGAACGATTTGAACCAGGTAAAATGTTTAGAATACTAATATTATGCGATTATCTGGCAAATGTAATGGAAATATTAATAGGACAACCTGACAAGGTATTCAATTTCCATTTACATGCAGGACTTTTAGCCGTAGCATTATTAAGATCAGGCGCAAGTATAATTATTATTTCGGTTATAAAGTTTTATAAATTACTTTTATTGAAAGAAGAACATGCAGAGAGGTATAGAAAATTATTAGTATTAAGTTCACAATTAAAATCAGAAGTTTTTTGGATGGAAAAGAATATGCATCATATTGAAAAAACAATGACAGAAGCATATAAATTATTTGAAAATATAAATTCTGATGAAAAACAAGATACATGGTCACAATCAGCTTTGACTATAGCAAAGGATATCCATGAAATAAAAAAAGAATATGCCTTAGTTGTTAGAGGTGTAATGGACATAACGGAAAGTAAGTTTAAAAATGAGGGGATGTATTTGCAAGATATGTTAGATATCTTGAAGAAGAGTATTAATGATGATGCTAATATAAAAAGTAAGAATGTATCGTTATATTTTTCTTATGATGAAAATTTTTACACAACAAAACATTATTATTTAATGTCCATATTTAGGAATCTTATGAATAATTCTATAGATGCCTTAGAAGAGGGTAAGGAAGGAAATAGTATTTATTTTAAGCAAAGATCCGAAGGGGATAAATTGATATTTACTATTGAGGATACAGGATGTGGTATAGAAAAGGAAGATATTGATTGTATATTTTCACCAGGATATTCAACAAAAATAAATTATGACACAGGTGAAATAAATAGGGGAATTGGGTTAAGCTTAGTTAAAGAGATTATTGAGGAAGTACTTAATGGACAAGTTGAAGTAACATCTACAATAAATAAAGGAACTAAGTTTTGTATAAGTTTATTTAAGGAGGTTCTATAAAAGAAAATGAAAATTTATATAGTAGAAGATGATATAAACGTAGTAAAAATTTTAAAAATAATCATAAAAAACAAGGCCTTAGGAGAAGTAATAGGATATAGTAGTGATGGAGCAGATGGAATTAAAAAGATTAGTACTTTAAAACCAGATATTGCTATAGTAGATTTATTGATGCCAGAAAAAGATGGTATTAGCTTAGTAGGAGAATGTAAAGGATTAGTTCCAGAAACTCAATTTATAATGATGTCTCAAGTTACAAATAAAGAAATGATATCTAAAGCTTATGAAAGTGGAGTTGAATTTTATATAAATAAACCAGTAAATGCTATTGAAGTAGAAAAGGTCCTAAAAAATGTAATTCAATCTATAGAAATGAACAGAACATTAAATAGAATACAAAATATTTTTCAGGATAAAGACAATGTTACTGTTCCAGTTGCTAAAAAGGAAGTTAAACAATCTAATCATGAAGAAAAAATACATATTAGAAAATTAAAACTGTTAATGCAGCGCATTGGAATAATGGGCGAAATTGGTAGTGAGGATATAATAAGAATAATTGATTATTTGATTTCAAAAGGAGAGACTATGTCTAACTATGCAATGAAAGACTTATGTGCTATGTTATCAGATAATCCTAAGTCTATTGAACAAAGAATTAGAAGAACGGCCAATGTAGGAATGATTAATTTAGCTAATTTAGGAATTGAAGATTATATGAATGAAATTTTCATAGAGTATTCCAATGGATTGTATAATTTTCAACAAGTGAAAAGAGAAATGGATTATATAAGAGGAAAAAGTAAAATAAGAGGGAAAATTAGTATAAAAAAATTCATGAATGGACTTATTTTTTACTGTGAAAGATAGGCTATTCTAATAAATTAAAATTTTTTGAAAATTTTTTACGGTAAATTTGATACTCAATGAAACTTTGTGTAAATTATATAATATACTTTAGTTACTATTTAAAAAAAAAATTGTGATTTTTTCAACAATCACAATTTTTTTGGTAAATTAAAACAATAAATTTCTCTAATGTATTTAAGAAATCTATTATTAATAAAGTAACTATTTATTAAAATACAATACATGCTGCAACATGTTATTGTAAAAGTATAACAATTTAACACAGATGTTATCATACCATAATAATACAAAAAAGTAAAGAGTCATTCAATACCTTATAAAGTGGTTACTAATTGAAATTTTTAATAGAAAGTACGATAAGGATTTCTTAGGGCAATAGGGAAAAGTAAAACTGGAGGGGTTATATGTTTACTATTATCAAAGGGATAGGTTTACTTATTTTTACGCTTGCATTATTCTCTTTATTCAGTTTGAAAATGCCTAAAGGCCAGAAAGCTATGTCAGGTCTTGCTGATGCAGCTGTAGCAACTTTTTTAGTAGAAGCAATTCACACATATATTAGTGGAAATTTGCTTCATGTTAATTTCCTAGGATCTGTTGGAGGGGCTTCCGGAACCATGGGAGGTGTTGCAGCAGTTATTCTAGTTTGTCTTAACATGGAGGTAAGTCCAGTTTATGCAGTAGCAGCTGGGGTTGCAGTTTCAGGATATGGAATATTACCAGGATTCATAGCTGGGTACCTTGTTGGATTTATAGCACCTATTATGGAAAAGAAATTACCAGAAGGTTTGAATGTTATTTTGGGGGCATTAGTTTTAGCACCACTTGCTAGAATTATTGCATTAGGTGTAGATCCATTAGTAAATGCCACTTTACTTAATATTGGTGGAATGATCTCAGTAGCAGCAGAACAATCTCCTTTAGTTATGGGCTTTTTACTAGGTGGAATAATGAAGATGATTTGTACTTCACCATTAAGTTCAATGGCCTTAACAGCTATGCTAGGATTAAAAGGTCTTGCAATGGGTATTGCAGCCATAGCTTGTGTTGGTGGATCATTTACAAATGGAATGGTATTTCATAGATTAAAATATGGTAATAAGAGTAATGTTATAGCAGTAATGTTAGAGCCATTGACTCAAGCACCTATAGTAACATCACATCCAATACCAATCTATTGTTCTAATTTCTTCGGTGGTGGATTTGCAGGACTTGCAGCAGCGCATTTTAAAATTATTAATAATGCACCAGGTACAGCATCACCTATACCAGGATTATTAGCACCATTTGGGTTTAACAATCCTAAGAATGTAATATTTGCACTTGTGTTTGCAGTTATAGGTGGTTTAGTAGCAGGTTATGTAGGAAGTTCTATATTTAAGAAAATCGGTGAAAAACCAAATCAAAATCAAAAGCAAAATGTTGCTTAATTAATTGTAAAATATAGAATATATTAATATATAGTAGTAAAATTTCATTAATTTGAAATAAATAAATGAATTTTATTAGACATTTCTAAGTTTTTTTTGTTATGATAACATAAGATGAAACTAGATTAGTATTTTATACAATCTAGTTTTAACTTATATAATAAAAAAGGAGAACTTTTAATGGATAATAAAGTTTTAGCCAAGGTAAATGGAATAGAAATAACAGAAAATGATGTTAATCTTTTAATGAGAAGTTTAGATCCTCAAGTTGCTATGCAATTTTACTCACCTGAGGGTAAAGCGCAATTACTTGATGAACTTGTAAATCAAGAATTATTTTATTGTGATGCTATAGATAACAATCTTGAAGAAGATGAAGAATTTAAAGCAGAAATAGAAAGAATGAAAAGAATAGGCTTAAAGCAATATGCTTTAAGAAAAGTTTTAAATACTGCTAAAGTGGCTGAAGATGAAGTGGAAAAATTCTATAAAGAACATAGAGAAAATTTCTTAGAAGAAGAAAGTGTTTCAGCTAGTCACATATTAGTTAAAACAGAAGAAGAAGCTAAAGAATTATTAGAAAAAATTAAATCAGGAGTTTCTTTTGAAGATGTTGCTAAAGAACATTCAACTTGTCCATCAAGTTCAAGAGGTGGGGAGTTAGGTAACTTTACAAGAGGAAAAATGGTTCCAGAGTTTGAAGAAGCTGCATTTTCTATGAATGTAGGAGATGTTAGTGAAGCTCCTGTTAAAACTCAATTTGGTTTCCATTTAATAAAGGTTACAGATAAACAACCAGCAGGAATTAAAGCTTTTGATGAAGTTAAACAAGAAATATTTAATACTGTACTTTCTTTAAAACAACAAGAAAAATATTTAGAAAAAAGTAAAGAGCTTAAAGAAAAGTATAAAGTTGAGATAACAGAATAAGATTTAAGAAAATAGGTTATTAGATAACACAAGTTTTTTTATTACAAAAAACTTGTGTTATTTTTTTATTAATGTACACAATAATGTTAGAATGTTAAAAGGAGTGAGTTAGAAGTGTTTATAGGAACAGGAACTATAACCATGAGAGCTAATTGGTGTCATTCATTAAAAGAGAAAAGAATGGTGGTTAGAAGTATCATTGATAAAACTAAACACAAATTTAATATATCTATTGCAGAGGTGGAGGATCAAGATCTTCATAATTCTATTGTAATAGGATTTGCATGTATTAATTCTGATAAAAACGTAGTAAATAGTATAGTGAATAAAGTAATAAACTATATAGAAGATAATACGGAAGCAGAGATATTAAATGTAGAAATAGAAGTAATTTGAAACCTGATGAAAGAAAATAAATTGTTTATAAATATAGTGAATAGTTAATTGTCTGTTTACTTGAATATTCAATAAATAAGGTATATAATTTTCATAGAGTGTAATTTTAGGGAGTTAAAAAGTTAAGAGTTATGTTAAGGAATGAGGGGGAAGATCAATGTTGAAGAGAATTAAGGTAAATTTAGAAGCTATAGAAATGATGAATTATTTCTGGCAAGCTGCTAGTGATAAAGAAAACGTATCAGAAGAATTCTTTCACGAGGTAGGAGCTATGCCTGCTATGACTTGTATATATGATGATGAGTTTAATGAAGAGTCAGTTAGAAGAACATTAAGTGCTATAAAAAATAGGGAACCATTTACAGGTAATAAAAAGGAGAAAAGATTCTGGAATTATAACATGTGGATTATGGAAGACATGGAATATAAAGATCTAATGATTCAACCAGTAAAGAAATTAAATTTTGATGCATTGGTTGAAAAACTACAAAATGTTGATGGTGCTGATAAATATGAAGAATTAGAAGTTATTTTCTCACCAATGAATTTAGATGAATATATTATAGATAAAAACAGATTATTAATAAACTTCTTTATGGTAAAACCAAGTGATATCGAGGGTGATAATACTATTTATATAAAAGATGTAGAAGTTTATAAATATGTAGAAGAAAAATTAAACGAACTTTTAGCTAAATAGAAAAGAATTTTATGAAAGGTCTGTTCATCTTATATTTTGAGTAGATCTTTTATTTTACTATAAATTTTGGAGGTAGATTAAATGAAAATAGGTATGCCTAAAAATGGAAATGAGATAAACCAACATTTTGGAAAAAGCAAAAGTTTTGCCATTGCTACGGTAGAAGAAAATAAATTAGTAGGAATAAAAGAAATATCGGCAGAAACACTTCAACATAATCATGGAGGACTTTCTAGTTTACTTTGCGATGAAGGTGTTACAGTTGTTATTACAGGAGGAATTGGTCCTGGTGCATATAACGCATTAAAAGAAAAAGGACTTGAAGTAATAAGAGGTGCACATGGAGAAATTGAAGATGTGGTTAAACAATATATAAATAGAAGCTTAAAAGACAGAGAAGTATTATGTAATCATCATGATGGACATCATGAAGGTCATAAAGAATAAGAAAATGGCTATCTCATTTTAGAGATAGCCATTTTCTTATTCTTCTTCATTAGGTTTTTCATTTTCAGTTTCACAACTTGAATCTGTGTTTATTGGATTATGTTCAAGTCCACAGTTTGGACAAAATCTAGAGTCTTCTTGTAAATTATGACCACACTTAGTACAAGTATCAAACTTTTTTAGATCTTGAACTCTTTGTTCTAGTATTTTTATTTTAAATTGTTTTTCTCTTATGTCCTCGCAGATTTCCACTACATCGGGATCTACATATATATTATTAGTATGTTTTTCGTAAATGGTTTTTCCAATAGAAGTATATAGTTCTTTAATTTTTGTTTCTTCAGATGATATACATGAATTAAGTTTAGAAAGTTCAACTAATTCACTAGATTTTTTAGCTACTGTATTAGCACCTTCCTTAGTAACTTTAACAACGTTTTCCGCTACATCCTTAGCTGAAATAGATATTTTTGATAAGGTATCTTTTAAAGAATCTTTGTTAAATATTGCCATATAATCAACCCCCTCTTAGTATTTTAAATATTATAACATATAGTTATATACATAATACTCCTTACCATTTAAATTTAAAATAAATTTAAAAATGTTAATCTATTAGTAATAAGTTCTTTTATTTTTTATGGGTTGTATTATAATAATTATTATGTGTATTCTATAAATATAACTAGTAGCTTATAATATATTTATAAGATATCAAAATAGGAAATATATTTATATATTTTTAGGTATGGTGGTGACGAAGGTTGGAAGAAAGGAATAGAGGAATAGGCTTTTTTGATTCTGGACTAGGAGGACTTAGTGTATTAAGAGAAGCTATAAAAATAATGCCTAATGAAGATTATATATACTTTGGAGATTCAAGAAATGCTCCTTATGGAATAAAATCTGTACAAGAAGTAAGAGATTTGACCTTTAAGGCTGTGGAATTTCTTTTAAATAGAGGGGTAAAGGCTATAGTTATTGCATGTAATACTGCGACAAGTGCTGCAATAAATGAACTAAGGGAAGTTTATAAAGATATACCTATAGTTGGAATAGAGCCAGCAGTAAAGCCAGCAGTTTTATTAAAACCACAAGGGAAAGTAATAATTATGGCTACACCAGTTACCTTGAGACAAAAAAAGTTTAAGGATTTGTATGAACATTATAAGAGTGATACAAGGATAGAACCATTACCTTGTCCAGAGCTTGTGGAGTTTATAGAAAAAGGGCAAATAGATGGTGATGAGGTAAAAGGGTATTTAAAAAATAAGTTAAAGCAGTTTGACTTAGATGATATAGGAGCTATAGTTTTAGGATGTACACATTTTCCGTTTGTAAGCAAAGTTATAAAAGAGGTAGTAGGAGAAGAAGTGCCTATTATTGATGGTGGATATGGCACAGCAAAACAGTTGAGAAGGCTTATGGAGGAAAAAGACATAGTAAGTAATAAATTAGAAAATGGACATATAGAAATTTGCAATTCTTTAGGGAAAGAAGAAATTATAACACTTAGTAAGCAGTTGTTAAGTATGAAATAAAAAGTTAAATTTAAATAACTATAACACATCTTTATACTTTTGAATAAGTTACAGTAAAACAACTTTTAGAAATAAGGTGAGAAAGTATGAAGGTGTTTTTATTTTCAAAAGAAAACTCAGAAGAAAAAAATAAAAAAGTTAATAAACTTAAATTAAGTGGTAAAAGTCAAATTAAAAGTGTAACAATTAGTAATCCTAAAAAAAGTTCATCCTTATATATAATTCATGGTTTAAAGATAAGGAATAAAAATAATAATGCACACTCTTTAAAACGCATAGGATTATATGGAAATAATAATAATAATGATTTTAAGGAACAAAAAAAAGAAGAACCTAATATTTATTTTAATAACATGAATCAAGAAAATCATGTTGATGAATTACAGTTAAAAGAAGTCAAAATTAGGGAAAATAATAATATTAGTAATCTAGAATTATTAGATGAACAATTCGTTATAATATTACCAGGTGGAAGTATAGCGGTTGAGTTTAATAATGAACTAGAAGAATTAGATGGTGAAATAAGTATAGAGAAAACAAAAATATAGTATTATAGGTCGTCTCTTTAAGAGACGACTTTCTTTTTAATTACAGTAAATAGGAGTTTTAACTTTTAATCATTGTGTTATAATTATAACTGAATATAACTTAAAGAAGATAAGGAGTGTATAAAAATGCAAAATCCTATAGTAACAATAAAAATGGAAAACGATAAAGTGATGAAAATAGAATTATATCCAGAGGTGGCACCTAATACAGTTAAAAATTTTATAAGCCTTGTAAAAAAAGGTTTTTATAATGGACTTATATTTCATAGAGTAATACCAGGATTTATGATTCAAGGAGGATGTCCTGAAAAGAATGGTATGGGAGACCCAGGATACTCTATTAAAGGTGAATTTACATCAAATGGTTTTAAAAATGATTTAAAACATACAACAGGTGTAATTTCTATGGCTAGAACTCAGGTTCCAGATTCTGCAGGAAGCCAATTCTTTATTATGGTAGCTGATTCACCACATTTAGATGGACAATATGCATCATTTGGTAAGGTAATAGAAGGAATAGAAGTAGCAAAGGAAATAGTAAAGGTTAGAAGAAATATGATGGATAAACCAAAGGAAGATCAAGTTATGCAAGAAGTAACTGTAGATACTTTTGGTGTTGAATACGAAGAACCAGAAAAAATTTCTTAAAGGAGAGTTTAAGGTGAGTAGAAGATCAATTATAGTTTTTGGATTTAATGATGTTGAAAAAAGTAAGTTGAAGGCAATAGCTAATAAATATAGATCGGAAACAATAATAATTGAAAATAATATGATGAACCTTAAAATGGAAGAGATTGTTCATGGATTAAAGTTAAATAAATCTATGATGGAAGGTAAGAAAGAAAATTTAATTAATGAAAAAGTAATTTTGTTTAATGATTTTAAAGAGGAAGATTTAAATAAGATTATTGGTGATATAAGAGTATGTAAAGATTTAAATTGTATTTTAGCTGTTGTAACTCCTACATCTATTAATTGGACATTTGAGTATTTGGTAAATCATTTAATAGAGGAGAGGGAATGGTTTAAAAATAATAATCAATAAATTAAAATAAACCACTTGGGGTGAGAAGTATGCAAAATAGAATGGCAAGTAAATTAGTTGAATTAAGAAATAAAAGAGAGTTAAGTCAAAAACAATTAGCTAAAAAATTAGGACTTTCTGAAGGGTTTATAAAAGATGTAGAGCTAGGTAGAAAGATATTAAATGAGAATATTATAGCTAAAATTTCAAAGCTTTTTAATGAAGATTTAGATTCAGGATTTATTAGTGCAGAGGATGAGGCTGAAGAATTAAGAAAGCATGTTGAAACCCCAGAAAAAGCATTAAGTAAAGCTAAAGATGTTTGGACTAATGCTTTTAGTTCTGTTATAAAAAAAGTGCCAATCTATGATTATAATATGAATAAGCCATTAGGATCTATAGATATGCCTATAGTCTCTAATAAGGTTGATGGGCATAATCCGGATAAGGTTATGTTTTTAAAAATAGAAGACGATAGTATGCTTGGTATGCGAATTAATGAAGGTGATTTGGCATTCTCAATCATTAATTCTAACATTGAAAATAATGGCATCTATTTCTTACAACATGGAGAAGAACGAGTTGTAAGACAAGTAAAATTATTAGATAGTAATAAGGTATTACTTATAAGCCAAAGAGGAACATTACGAACAGAAACAGTTTCAAAAAAAAATATAAAAATTTTAGCTAGGTTATTATGGTTTAGAATCAATTTATAAATAAAATTATGATATGAATTTAGAGAGAGTTACTTAAAATAATTTGAAAGATTATTTTAAGTATAGCTCTCTTTTTTTGT
The DNA here is from genome assembly GCF_030815255.1 of Hathewaya limosa. Taxonomy (NCBI): domain Bacteria; kingdom Bacillati; phylum Bacillota; class Clostridia; order Eubacteriales; family Clostridiaceae; genus Hathewaya; species Hathewaya limosa. The sequence continues at coordinate 52,029 of NZ_JAUSWN010000002.1, read as the reverse complement.
TTAGCTATCTCTTGTTTTTATATCAAAATATTTAATTAATCATATTATATTATGAAATTAATTTTTAAGGTGATAAAAATAGAAAATACAGAAGGGATATTAAATTTATTAAAATTTGTTCCTAATGATATAAAAACAAAAATTCTTTCTTATAACAAAATAGAGAATTTAGAAAACATAGAAGTAGTAGTTTTAATTAATGGAGACAGCAATAGTGTTTTACGGCAGGTTAAAACCTTTGATGGAAATTTTGAGTATTTAGGATATGGATTTGGAATAGTGACAGTTCCGATAGGGAAGTTAGAAGAAATATCTAATATAAAAGAAATTGTATATATGGAATTACCTAAGACACTTTATACAAGTTATGCACCTAGTAATTCGGCATCTTGTGTAGATGAAGTACAAAGTAAATATAAATTAACGGGAAAAGGAGTTTTAGTTGGATTTATAGATTCGGGTATAGACTATACTCATCCAGCTTTTATAGATGAACAGGGAAATACAAGAATAAAGTATATTTATGATCTTGATAAAAAACAAGATTGGAATGAGGAAGAAATTAATAAAGCTATAAAATCACCTAATCCGTATGCTATTGTGCCAGAGAGAGATCAACTGGGGCATGGTACGCATGTAACAGGAATAGCATGTGCAGGTGGTAAAATAGATAAAAAGTTTTATGGTGTTGCATATGAAAGCAATATAGCTATGGTTAAGATGACAAGGGAAGGCAAAATTAGCTATGCTAAAAGTACTCAATTAATGAGGGGAATTAGATATCTTATAGATAAAAGCAAGGAACTTAATTTACCATTGGTATTAAATCTAAGTTTTAGTACAAATGATGGAGCTCATGATGGGAAAAGTCTATTAGAACTTTATATACAAACTATAATAGGGTTAGAAAGGTTGACCTTTGTTATTGCTGCAGGAAATGAGGGATCAACAGATCATCATGTAGGTGGAAAATTAGATACTGAAAATATAATATCATTTAATATTGCAAAGGGTGAAAATATAATTACACTTCAATTATATAAAAGTTTTACGGATGATATAAGTATAGAAATTAGAAATCCAATGGGGAGGACATCAGGAGTTATAAATATATATGAAAAAGGATATTCTAATGGCAACTTAGGAAGTGATAGCTATTACATTTATAATTCAGGACCTACTCCTTTTAATATAAACGGAGAAATTTTAATAGTACTCCAAAGTGCTAGTGGTGAGATAACTTCTGGTATATGGGATTTAAGGTTAATCAATGTAGAAAGTCTAATAGGAGGATATGATATATGGTTACCTATTGCGGAAGGTTTAAATATTCAAACAAAGTTTTTAAACCCAAATCCGTATAACACATTAGGAATACCAGCAACTGTTTATAATGCAGTATCTGTAGGAAGTTATAACTTTTTGACTAATACGATATCATCGTTTTCGGGAAGAGGAAAAAGAAATAGTAGTGTAATAAAGCCAGATATAGTATCACCTGGCGAAAAAATAGAATCATCTATACCTGGAGGAGGATTTGATAGTTTATCAGGAACATCTATGGCAACTCCTGAAGTTACTGGTGCAGTAGCATTATTAACAGAATGGGGTTTAGTTAAAGGAAATGATCCTTATCTTTATGGAGAAAGATTAAAATATTATTTATTGAAAGGTGCCAGACGTAATAGGAGCGATATAATATATCCAAATCCCAGCTGGGGATATGGCTCATTATGTCTTAATAATGCTTTTAATATATGGTTGGAGGAGGGAAATGTTAGAATGAATAAGGATTATAATAGATTAGATAAAACTAGAGAATATTGTGGAAGTCAGTATATAGATGAGGGTTATCATAATTATATTGTTGAATATGATGGGGATATAGAAACAGTGTTAAATAAAACAGGGTATGCTTGTGGTTTTATTCTAGATGATAATTATGCTGTTATTTCTGTGAAAGATGGATATAAGGACAAGTTATTAGCAGATGTTCCAGAGATAGTTTATTTAGAGCGAAACACTTTATATACACTAAATGATGTATCACCAATGCAAAGTGCAAATGTTTATAAATTTCATGATAATCCATTCTTAACCTTAAGGGGAAATGGTGTATTAGTGGGGATTGTGGATACAGGAATTGATTATTTAGATTTAGATTTTATGTATGAGGATGATACTACAAGAATTGTGGGTATATGGGATCAAACAATTCCTGATACTAAAAATCCTCAAGAATTAGGATCATATTATACAAGTGAAAATATAAATGAGGCTATAAAGAGTAAAAAAGAAGGAAAAAATCCTTATGACATAGTTCCTTCTAAAGATGAAATTGGACATGGAACATCGGTAGCAGGTGTAATAGGTTCAAGAGGACGACTAGCTCCAATTGGAGCTGCACCAGATAGTGAATTTGCTATTGTTAAATTAAGGACTACAAAGCACAATACTTTTAAAGAGCAGAATCCTAGTAATTATCTAGATATGGTCTATAGTAGCACAGATATTATTCTTGGTATAAGATACTTGTATTCTATAGGAAAGAAAATGAATATGCCAATTGTTATATATGTACCTCTTGGAACTAATATGGGAGGACATGATGGTTCCTCAATATTAGAAAGGTATATAGATGATATATCTAAAACTAGAGGAGTTGCAGTAGTAACATCTACAGGAAATGAAGGTGATAGTGCAACCCATACAAGTGGTAGATTCCAACAAAGTGGTGAAATTAAAAGTGTGGAATTAAAAGTAGATGAAAAAGAAAGAAGTTTAAGTTTTGAGGTTTGGGCTAATAAGCCCGACAAAATTTCTATAGGATTAGTTTCACCTAGTGGAGAAGTAATAGAAAAGATTCCTGCCAAATTAAAAGAACAAGAAGAAATAAAGTTTGTTTTTGAAGGGAGTATAGCTACAATAAATTATTATTTTCCAGAAGAAAGTACAGGGGATGAATTAATAATAGTTAAAATAACAAATATTAAAGGAGGAATATGGCAAATAAGGCTTACAGGTGACTTAATTATAGATGGTAAATTTGATATTTGGTTACCTCAAAGACCATTAATTAAAGCTGATACTAGGTTTTTAAAACCTGATCCAGATATAACACTTACAATTCCTTCTACAGGTAAAAATATTTTGACTACATCAACATATGATCAAAATAATGATACCATTGTTCCTTTTTCAGGAAATGGATATACAAGAGATGGAAGGATAAAGCCAGATTTAACAAGTGGGGGAGTAAATGTTTTAACCACTGGATTGAATAATAAGGAAGTAACTGTATCAGGTGGGAGTGTTTCAGGAGCAGTATTTGCAGGTGCAGTAGCATTATTATTACAATGGGGAATAGTAGACAAGAATGATGAAACTATGTATTCTACTAAAATAAAAACTTATCTAATAAGGGGAACTAAAAAAAGAGCGGGAGATATGTATCCTAATAGACAATGGGGATATGGAAGATTAGATTTAAATGGAGTATTTGAAAATATAAGATCTCTAGATAGAGGTTCCAGAATGATAAAGAAAAATACATTAAAGGTAGTATTGCCTAAAGATATTTATAAATACTTATAAAAAATATCACTATTATAAAGTTTAATCATATACTATTTATGAACAAAACTTTATAGGAGAGAATAACATGGCGTCTACAGGAAGATTAAAAGTTCAAGTTTTAAAAAGTGATTCTTTAGCTCCAATAGAACAAGCAAAAGTAACTGTTACAAAAGTGCCAGAACCTGGAGAACAAACTAAGCAAGCTGAAATTTCAACGAATATATCAGGAGAAACTAATGAAATAGAGCTTCCTGCTCCACCGATAGAGAACTCTATGAAACCATCTTCAAACTTACCATATAGTTTATATGATATAAAAATAGAACAACCTGGATATAATCCATTAAGAATAAAAGGTGTTCAAATTTTCCCAGAAGAGCTCGCTATACAAAATAGTAATTTACAAAAAACAAATACAGGAGTAACGAGGCAAGGAGAACAGATAATAACAATTGATCCCAATAGATTAGTTGGAAATTACCCACCTAAGATTCCAGAAAACCCAGAAAAACCATTACCACCACCACCAAGTGGATTTGTCGTACTTCCAGAACCTGTAGTACCAGAGTTTGTTGTGGTACATCAAGGATTACCTGATGATCCATCTGCACCTAATTATACAGTTAAATTTAATGACTATATAAAAAATGTAGCATCTTCTGAGATTTTTTCAACTTGGCCAGAAACTACAATTAGAGCTAATGTATATTGCATATTATCTTTTACTTTGAACAGAATATATACTGAATGGTATAGAGGAAAAGGAAAAAATTTCGATGTTACTAGCTCAACAGCTTATGACCATGCATTTATGTATGGAAGAAATATTTATAAAAGTATTAGTGTTGTTGTAGATGAGATATTTTCAACATATATAAGAAGATTTGGTGCAAAACAACCATTACTTACGCAATATTGTGATGGAGTAAAAGTTCAATGTCCAGGATGGCTCACTCAATGGGGAAGCAAATATTTGGGAGATGATGGCAAGGCACCATATGAGATATTAACTAATTTTTATGGAACAGATATAGAATTAGTAAGAGCTAATAAGGTATCAGGGATTCCAAAATCTTATCCTGGATATACGTTAGGAATAGGAAGTTCGGGAGCACCTGTTAGAACAGTACAGAGTTATTTGAACAGAATAGCTGATAATTTTCCTGCTATACCAAAGGTTAAGGTAGACGGAATTTATGGAGAAGGTACAGGTAAGGCTGTAAAAGTTTTTCAACAAGTATTTAATTTACCGATGACAGGAACAGTTGATTATTCTACTTGGTATAAGATTTCAGATATTTATGTTGGAGTAACTAAAATTGCAGAGTTAAGAAATGATACAAGAGGACTTAAAAGAACATTTATACCTCATACACCATATAAAAATGTATATGACATACCCAAAGTTGAATATATAGATGATGAAGAATAAATTTAAAAAAGTCGCTCTTTCATAAGAACGACTTTTTTGTTTTATATTGTAGTATATATTAACATATTTTTAATAAATTAGGTCATACATTAAGTAAAGATGAAAATTAGCTTAATTTAATCTTAAACCTGTGTACAAATATACAGTAGTAATATAAAATTGAACTTAGTGAATAAAAAATAGAAGATAGAAAAGGTAAGATGAGCATGAGTACATTTGATGAAATAAAAAATATATTAATACATGATTGGAATACACTTATTAAAAGAGGGATTATTTTAATAAGTGTACCTATAATTAATATATTGTATCTTATATTAAATACACCAAGAGAACATACAACTATTTTAAAGATGTCCATAGATAGTTACATTCCTTTTATGAAGATATTTATAATTCCATATGTTATATGGTATGTTTATGTTGCGGGGTTTTTAGCATTTTTATGTATATTGGATGAAAAACAATATTTTAGGACAGTATTTAGTTTAAATCTAGGAATGCTTATAAGTTATTTTGTATTTTTTATCTTTCCTACGCATGTACCTAGACCAGAGGTTATAGGAACAGATATATTAAGCAACATGGTATTATGGATTTATAAAACAGATAATCCATATAATTGTTTTCCTAGTATACATGTTTTGAATACATTAATAATTAATTATTTTGTATGTGTATCTGATAAATTTTCTAAAAACGTTAAGATTATGGCAACTATAGTGGGAGTCAGTATAATACTATCTACTTTATTTATAAAACAACATTATTTTGCTGATGTAATAGGTGGAGTAATCTTGGCATTTATAGTATGTTTTATATTTAAACATACAAATTTTCATATATATTTAAAAAATAAAGAACTTAAAAAGAATAAAAATAAAAAAGAGATTTTTGAAGCAAAAAATAAAGAAATAGATGAAAAAGAGCACTAATTATTTGTGCTCTTTTTCATTTTTTATACTCCATTTAAATCAAAGTTAGGAACAAAATTTGTAGAATTTGTTCCACATTCTTGGATAAAAGCATGTTCAATTCCTAAGGATAAACAATAATTTATAAGACTGTCATAAAGTTTAGGATTAAGAGGATTACTTAATTCTTTATACTCCAATGATTTATACATTGGAGTATATTGATTCATTAAGCTTATATATACATTATGACCAAAAGTATTAAATATAAAATCTATTATCTTCTTAGAATCAAATAAAAGGTTTGGGAGCATTAGGTGTCTTATTATAACTCCCTTTTCAATTAAACCATCTTTATTGAATTTTACGGGTCCTACACTTTTATACATTTCCTTTATGGCCTTTGATGCAACACTAAAATAATTTGGTGCATTAGAATATTTAAGAGCATATTTATTATCAAAGTATTTTAAGTCAGGTAAATAAACATCAATAAAATTATTTAATAATTTAATGGTTTCTATGTTTTCATACCCATTAGAATTATATAATATAGGAATATTTAAACCTTTAGACTTAGCTATTTTTAGCGCTTCAATGATTTGAAGTGCATAATGCGTAGGAGTTACTAAATTTATATTATGTGCACCTTTAGCCTGTTGTTCCAAGAAAATATCACTTAATCGATCAATTGAAATTTCTTTTCCAAATCCTTCTTGACTAATTTTATGATTTTGACAAAACACACATTTTAGGTTGCAATTTGAAAAGAATATGGTTCCTGAGCCCCTCGTACCAGAAATGCAAGGCTCTTCCCATTGATGTAATGATACTTTAGCTATTTTTATTTTGTGGGAAGAATTACATACACCTAAGTTAATGTTATTAAATCTATTTACTTGGCAAGCCCTAGGGCAAATTGAACATTTCTCTAAATATTTTTCATAATTCATATAAATAGTGCCTTCCTTAATATTAAATAAAATTATTTAAGTTAATTTTATCAACATTTAAATAAAATTTCAAAAGTAACTTTAACAATTCATTTTTTTATAAAAGAAAACACACTGCATGATAAAGATTGAACTAACTATACCAAACCCAGGATATAAAAAGCGTATTAAATTTTTAAAACCTATTTGAGAAATGGGAATGGCTATAGCCATAACTAAAAATACTCCAATGTTATAATTTAATTTATATTTTTGTTCTAATGCTTTAGAAACACTATATATATTGGATACTTCAGTAGAGAACATTTCACACCATATAATGCATAATAGGATTCCTTGTACAACAAGGCCAAATGGCTTAGCTATATATAAAAGAGGAATATCATATTTAAATATCCCAGGGATATTTAAAGATAACATTAGATTAATTATGGCGCATACTATGGTTAAACCTATAGAGCCTAAAATGATTCCATTCTTCATAACACATTTATTTGAGTTTTCCTTGCTCAATGGTACTAAAACACCACAACAACATAGTATATTAAATCCACCATATAAAATAGATGAAATTAGCCATTGGCCAGAGATTAGCTGTGGTTTACAAGGCTTTAAGGCTAACAAGGTATTTATATTTATTTCTTTGCTAAAAAAAGTAATATATAAAGAGAATATAAACAGTATAACAATAATCAAAGAGGGTACAATAAAAGAATTAATAACTACTAGACCTTTAGTATTTTTCAATAGGGTACAAATAGAGATTATGGTCATAAGAATTAATCCGATATATTTAGGAATTTTGAAATATTGATGTAATAAAGCCCCACTTCCAGCTAAGATAATGGCAGAGGAACATACTAAAAAGGAAGCCGTCATTAAATCGGTGAATTTACCCAAATATCCAGGGCTTACAAGGCTTATAAGTTGGTCATATGAATTTAAGTTATATTTTATACTTATTTCAGAAATTATAGGACATATGCCAACATAAATTAAAAGACAAATAAAGATTCCTATAAAACTTTTAAATCCATATGTAGTAAAGAATTGAGTAATTTCTTGACCAGAGGCTAATCCAGCACCTACAACGGTGCCTATAAAAACAGCTGCAATTTGCAAAGTCTGACCGGTATTCTTTTTCAAAACAAATTCCTCCCTAAAATATATATTTTTATTACAAGTATATTAAGTTGTTAACTAAATAATGAATTTATTAATTAAATTTTGTTTTATGGAAAAAATAAATATATGAATTTTAGTGAAAGGGGAAATAAGAGTGAGAAAAGGAAGAGCTTTAATTATATTTTTCTTAATTATAGGTTTAGTTTTATCAGGATGTAATAATGCAAAAGAAATGGCTAAGGAGAAAGAAAATAATTTTGAAATTAAGTCAGCATTAAAAATAGTTAATAATTATATAGGATATTTACAAAAAGATGATTATACTAATGCTAAAAAACTTTATACTAAAGAATTAAGTTCTAAATCTAAGAAAGTGGAAGATGGGGAGTTAAAAATAAAAGGATTTACAATAAATAATGTTAATGAAATAGGCAGAAGTGCCCTAGTTGAATTAAAAGTTGCTAGATGTAGTGAAAAATATGCACAAGCATTTTTGGATAATTTGGCTATAAAAGTAACTAAAGAGGGATCAGAATATAAAATTAGTGATATTAAATATTCACCTGAAAAAGAGGGATTTATTGAATCTGGAAAAGTAAGACAAAGGAATAAGACTAATGTAAAAACTGACTTAATTTTAGAAAAAGGCAGTATACCAACATACTTTTTTCCTAAAGTAGATGCAGGAAATATTCATAAAGTATTAGTTAGCAAAGAAGAATTTGGAAGATTACAATTTAATTATAATGCGGATAAGATAGCTATTAGTACAAAAGGCAAAATGCCTTTTATTGGAATAATTATTATAGATGATAGTTTAGCTGTTCAAGGGCCATCATCAGGTGCAGGCAGTACTCCGCCATCAGGTGGAACAACTGGAGGTCAAAGCTCTTCGGGTATGAAAGAAATTCCAATAGGAAAAGAAATTATATCTTTAGATGTACTTAAGGATAAAAATATAGATTTTCTAGTATTTTCACAAGATGATGAATTTGTATTATGTCAATATAGTGATAGTAATAATGGAAAATTTATACGAGTATATAATACGGGAGAAGGCTCTTTAATACCAGTTAATCTAGAAAGTATTTTTCCAGTAGATAAGGTTAATATATTATTTAATGGTTTTGATAAGGAAACTCTAAATTTTCAAGTTGTTAAAAGAAATGAAAAAGATAATGTAGATGGAAATATTATAGGAAACTGGAGTTTAGATTTGAAGGAATTTAAATTAACCAAAATTTAGATAATATAAAGGTTTCAAAACAAATTTTGTTTTGAAACCTTTAATTTATATAAATAAATGTTTTGAAGTTATTTATAAAGAGGGATAAAATATAATCATACTAATAAATATACAAAAGATTTGAAAGGAAGTATGTAATGCAAAAAAAATGGGGCGATAAGAGATATCGTAGTTTAAATTATTTTTTAAGAGAAAAATTCGGAGAAAAAGTTTTTAAGATCTCACTTGATGCAGGCTTTTCTTGTCCTAATAGAGATGGGACTATAGGAAAAGGAGGATGTGTATTTTGTAGTGCAAGAGGATCTGGGGATTTTGCAGGAAACAGAAATTTTTCCATTAGTACTCAATTTAAAGATATAAAAGCAATGATGAATAAAAAATGGAAAAGCGGGAAATACATAGCTTATTTTCAAGCATATACAAATACTTATGCACCCATAGAAGTGTTAGATAAAAGATATAATGAAGCTATACAAAATGAAGGAGTTGTGGCATTAGCTATAGCAACTAGACCAGATTGTCTTGAGGATAATGTAGTGGAGCTTTTAGATAAATATAATAAAAAACTTTATACATGGGTTGAATTAGGACTTCAAACTTCTAATGAAAATACGGCAAAAATTATTAATAGGGGATATGAACTTAAAGTTTTTGAAGATGCTGTTAGAAAACTAAGAGAAAAAAATATTGATGTAGTAGTGCATGTTATTTTGGGACTTCCAGGTGAAACAGCTGAAGATATGCTTAATACTATAAAGTATTTATCCAAAATGGATATTCAAGGGATTAAACTTCATTTACTTCATCTTATGGAGAATACCCAACTAGTAAAGTTATATGAGCAAGGAAAGCTTAAGTTTATGGAACAGGATGAGTATATAGATATAATATGTAAATCTGTAGCGTTGTTACCTCAATCTATAGTTATACATAGATTAACCGGAGATGCACCAAGAAAATCATTAATAGGACCTATGTGGAGCTTAAAAAAGTGGGAAATATTAAATGCTATAGATAGAAGGTTTATAGAAGAAGATATTTACCAAGGCAAGGATTTTAAAGACTAATAATATATATAATTAGGGGATGAATCGTAATGAATATTGATTTAATGATTTCGGCTGATCATATTAATGCAGATAAATTAGAGGGAAAGACAGTAATAGTAATTGATGTATTAAGAGCTACATCTGTTATAGTTACGGCTATTAAGAATGGATGTAAAGAGGTTATACCCGTTTTATCTACAGAGGAAGCTTTTGATTTATGTAAAAAGGATAGAGCATTATACATTTTAGGCGGAGAAAGAAATGCATTAAAAATAGAGGGATTTAATTGTTCTAATTCTCCATTGGACTATACAGAAGAGGTTATAAAGAATAAGACATTTATAATAACCACTAGTAATGGAACAAGAGCAATTAAAGGTAGCAAGAGAGCAAGAAATATTTTAATAGGGGCAATGATTAATGCAGAAGCCGTGGCTAAAAAAGTCTGTGCTATAAATAATGATTTGGTTATTGTTAATTCAGGAACAAATGGTGAATTTTCAATGGATGATTTTATCTGTGGGGGATATATAATATCTAAAATAAAAGAAATTAATAAAAAGATTAACTTAACTGATATAGCAAAAACATCTTATATGGTCTATGAAAATCATAAGGATATAATAAGTTTCATAAAAGATGCTACACACTATAATAGGTTAACAAGATTAAATCTTGAAGATGATTTAGAATATTGTATACAAAAAGATATTATTGATATAGTTCCCGAATATAAGGATGGAAAAATTAAATAATATTAATTAGTATGGTAAAAGGCCAACATTTGTTTGTTGGCTTTTGTTTAACAAAAGTTTAGAGTAACAATTTCTAAGTATTTAAATTTAGTTTATTTATACACTCTTCTAAAATCCAACCTCTAGAATTTATATTATTGGATTCTATTTTTAATGATATTTCATACCAAGTCAAATCTTGAACTTCTGCTATGGCTAATAAATTAATCTCAATACCTTGTTCTAAAATATTTATAATAGGTGAATTTTCTAAAGGACATAAATATATATAACATTTTTGATTTATAATTGCATGTGAAAATTCTGGATTAGAAAAGTTAATTGTAAGGTTAGAAAAATTATCTGTGTTTTCCAATAGAGTAGATTTAAGTTTTAAGTTTTGTGAATTGCTAAGGGTAAGCTGATTTTTTAAATTATAAATGGCATTTTCATATGTATAGTACATATAAATCAAAGCACATATGAGAATTATAATCAACAAAATGGTAAAAATCATAAAAATACCTCCATTAAAATTAGTATAGGATGTCTATTTTTTAATAAACATCCTATTTTTTATGTCTATATAATTATATTAATGAAAGTTTAAATTAATTACATGGTTAAAGATTAAATCATGTGAAGTAATTCATCGTAATTATGAATATATTTGCTAGCTATAGTTGTGATCTCTTTTTCCTCATTTTTAGAAAACTCATCATAAACAGCAATAACTTTCATACCAGCAGAATGGGCGCCTTTAACAGCTAAAAGAATATCTTCAAAGACTATACAATTTTTTGGATTTACACCTAATCTATTTGCAGCAAGAAGATAGACATCAGGAAAATTCTTGCCACGAGGCACTTCATCAGTAGTAGTTATACAATCAAAGTAGTTAGCTATATCATTTAATTTTAAACTAGCATTTGCTAAGTCTCTTCGGTTGCTAGTTGCCAGGGCAATTTTTATATTGTTATTTTTTAAGAACTGTAAAAACTTTTTTGCACCAGGTTTCAAAGATATATTAGTTGAATATTCTTGTAAAGCCATCTGTATCCAATGAGATTCTATTTCTTCTGGCGTGTATGGCAGGTTAAATCTAGTTTTGAAGTATTTAGCACAATCCTTAAAACATAGGTGGTTCAGGTTTTCTTTAAGATCTTCAGGTACTTGTAAATTATGCTTTTTTAAGTACTCTACATCAATTTTACTCCATAACCACATAGAATCTATAAGAGTTCCATCTAAATCAAAAATTGCTCCTTTAATATCTTTAAACATAAGGAATTCCTCCTAAAATAATTTTGAATTACATAATAAAATAAATACATATAGAACAAATACTTCCAATGAGCATTCCTATAAATACATCCGTTGGATAATGAACACCAGTATACATTCTAGATATGCCAACAAGCATTGCAAGTGGTATAAGTAATATATCGATGAAAGATAAGGAAAGACTTAACATTACAGCTATAGAAAAAGCCATGGCTGTATGACCAGAAGGAAAAGAGTAAGGATCTATATGAATTTTTCGAATATGTAAATTTTTAAGTTTTAAAAAAGGTCGTTTTCTGTTTACTAGTTTTTTTATAAGAAAAACTAAGATACTAGACAATACTAAAGATAAAGAGCATTTACGGCCCAGACTTCTCAAGCTTTTTAGGGGTATGGTTGAAAGGGTTAAACAAAATAAATAAGTAAAAGGAATAGAACCTAAATAAGTTATTTTTGGCAGTATAGAGTCCAAAAATTTAGATTTTATATTATGATTAAAAAACTTTAAAATTTTTTCATCAGTTGTCTTTAAATGATGTAAAACTGAATTCAAAGTTCTCCCTCCTTAACTTGAGAAATATTAATTAATTTTAGATTATTATATAATAGGTATAGATATTTTTCAAAAGATATAATTGTGGATAAAAGAGTATATTAAGTTTCATATAAGAGAAGAAATGTGAATAAAGTTAGAAAAATGTGGATTTATTAAAAAAGTATTTTATAGATGTGGATAATTAATAAAAAAATATATAGATATAATATAAATATAATATAAATAAAAAAAGAACCACAAAATGTGATTCTTTTGGTCGGGGTGACAGGGATTGAACCTGCGACCTCATGGTCCCAAACCACGCGCGCTCCCATCTGCGCTACACCCCGAAATACAAATAATATTATACAAGACAGCTTGGATACTGTCAAGAAAGTTTATTAATTTAAATAAAAAATATAGCAGTTAGTTTTAACTGCTATATTTTTTATAATTAATTTTTTTTATCATCAAATCCCTTTGTTGGTACTGTTGATACTATAAATCCTACAAGTAATGATAAAATTGCAGGAGTAATAATATTTATATACATTAAATATCTAGTTTTATATAAAATAAAAGTAGTAACACTAGTTATTACAAGTGATATTATAAATAATAATATAACGAATTTTGCAAAGGAGCTCATGAATTTCTCATAGATTTTATGACGTTTAGGACCACTAATAATGCTTCTGAATATGTAATAAGAGATTAGAATTAGGCCTAAGTTTACTAATGCAGATATTAAAAAATTTTTCAATTAGTCTCACATCCTTTAAGTAAAATAAAGTTAATTTACTTATAGTTTTGTACAATATTTTAAAAATTATCCTATAAAAAAACTTACAGTTATAAAATTAATAAAAATTTTATAACCATAAGTTTTTAGTCAGACTACTTTAAAAAATCTTCTCCTATTTTGAATACATCTCCAGCACCTACAGTTATTATTACATCTCCATCTGTACAGTGTTTTTTTAGATAATCAGTTATTTCATTAAAGTCTTTTATATAAGTACAATTTACACCAGCTTTTTTAATTCCTTCTGCTAATTGTTCAGAACTTACAAGTCCAGTATCTTTTTCTCTAGCAGCATAGATATCTGTAATAATTAAATTTTCTACTCCAGAGAAACAATTACAGAATTCATTAAATAATGTATAGGTTCTTGTATAAGTATGTGGTTGAAAGATATAATATAAGTTTTTGTGAGGATATTTGTCTGCAGTTTTTATAGTAGATTTAATTTCTGTTGGGTGATGGGCATAATCATCTATAACAGATATACCATCTTTAATACCTTTAACTTCAAATCTTCTATGAGTTCCTCTAAAATCAAACAAACCATTTATTATAGCATCTTTAGGAATTTTTAAGCTTAAAGAAGCACATATAGTAGCTAGTGAATTTAGTATATTATGTTGTCCAGGTACACTAAGATTTACTTGGAATAATTTTTCTTCACCATCATAGACATTAAAGGTAGAAGTTGCGTTATCGTTGAAGACAATGTCTTTAGCCCTTATTCTTCCATTATTAATACCAAAAGTTATTACATTACATTTAGCAGTATCTATAATTTCCATAAGATTTTTATCTTCTGCATTTGCTATAAGATATCCATCCGTTGGTATTAAATTTATAAATTTTGCGAAAGCTTGTTTAATATGATTTAAATCCTTATAGTAGTCTAAATGATCTGCGTCTACATTTAATATTATTCCTACATAAGGGTGAAATTTAAGAAAAGATTCTTTGTATTCACAAGCTTCAGTTATAAAATAATCACTTTTACCTACACGAATATTACCGTTTATAACATCTAGTTCTCCACCGACTAAAATTGTTGGATCTAGGTTTCCACTTAATGCTATATGGGACATCATAGATGTAGTTGTAGTTTTGCCATGAGTACCAGCAACAGCTACGTTATATTTATGATCTTTCATTATTTGACCTAAAAATTCAGCTCTGTCATACATTGTTAAATTTAAATTTTTTGCATGGATAAGTTCAGGATTATCTTGAGCTATGGCAGCAGTATAGACAACTATGTCAGTATTATCTACATTTTCACTTTTGTGACCTATATAAATAGTTGCACCCAAATCTTCTAATTTTTTCGTTATATGACTTTCTTTCATATCCGAACCAGAAACGGAATAACCGTTTTTAAGTAAAATTTCTGCTAGTCCACTCATACTTATACCACCTATGCCTATGAAATGAACTTTCTTTTTAATATCATTTATAAAGTTTAAAGACATTTTTATCACTCCTTGTAAAAAGAAAATTTTATTTAAAAACTTACCTGTTTTGGGCAAAATATAAAATTTCTTTCTAATATAAAATATTTTTTAGATTATTACATTATAATTATATACAAAACTATTGAAAATCAACACAAAAAATGGATTTTAAAAAAAATTATTTAAATATTTCTCTATTTTATGGTTAAAATTCTTTATATGTTGTAAAATATACTATAAAATCATGAATGTTTTTAGAGGTAAATAAATAATAATTCGTAAAATTTTTTTCTAAAGGTGATGTTAATGGCAGAGAAGTTTACAAGAAATCAAAGAATCGGAGCAATAACAAAAGTGTTGGTAGAAAACCCTAATAGGGTAATAAATTTAAATACATTTACAAGTTCGCTGAATGCTGCAAAATCTACAATCAGTGAAGATATAGTTATCGTAAGAGAATGTTTATCTAAGTTGTTCATGGGAAAAATAGAAACAATATCAGGGGCTTCAGGTGGTATAAAATATATACCAGACACTAGTAATATAGAAAAAGAAAATTTTATGTCAGAAATATGTTCACTTTTAAGTGATCACGAAAGAATTATTCCAGGAAATTTTTTATATATGACCGATTTATTATATGATCCTAGAATTATAAGTAAAGCTGGGGCTATTTTAGCATCTAAGTTTAATGAATTAGATGTTGATTGTGTCATTACAGTAGAAACTAAAGGTATACCTTTAGCATATGAAGTTGCAAAGTGTTTAGGTGTTAAACTTGTTATAGTTAGGCATGACACAAAAATTACAGAAGGAACTACTGTAAGTATTAATTATGTATCAGGATCATCAAAGAGAATACAAACTATGACTCTTGCAAGAAAGGCTATAGATAGACATAGTAAGTGTATATTTATAGATGATTTTATGAAGGGCGGGGGAACTGCAACAGGAATTATAAATTTATTAAAAGAGTTTGAATGTGAGCTTTTAGGTATAGGTGTATTTATAGAAGATATCGAGACAAAAGAAAAATTAGTTAAAGATTATATATCCTTGTTACAATTTGAGGGTATAAATGAAGAAGGAAATGCAGTAATATATCCATCAAATAAAAATTAGAAGTGAAATTTTATTTAATATTGGTAAAAAAAATGTCAATATTAAAAAAGATTGAGAATTTTTTAAAAATTAAGAAGGAATTCTGTGAATCATGGAGAATTATTATATAAAGTAACTGTTTTGGAGGTGCACCTATGCAAATTACAGACGTAAGAATAAGAAAGATTTCTACTGATAGCAAGATGAAGGCAATAGTTTCAGTTACATTTGATGGAGAGTTTGTAGTACATGATATTAAGGTTATAGAAGGTAAAAATGGACTTTTCATCGCTATGCCTAGCAGAAAAACACCAAATGGAGAGTTTAAAGATATAACTCATCCTATAAATACTGATACAAGACAAAAGATACAGGATGCAATTTTGTCAGAATACGAAAGAGTGAAAAGCCAAATAAGTGCAGATGAAAACACTTTATCAGAGGAAATAGGAGAATAATAAAAATTTGTAGTTTTAATAAAAGGAGTTCATTAGGCTCCTTTTTATTTTTGTAAGTTTTCAAATAAGATGATAATTTTGAAAAAAATGTAACTTACTGAAAAAAATCTTGATAAGGTTGAAAAACTTAATCTTTTCAAATATAATTATAAAGGGAATTTTATATTTGAAAATAAATATATACGAGGTGTTGAATTTGGATAAATGTGCTATTATCCTAGCTGCAGGTAAAGGTACAAGAATGAAATCAAAACTACCAAAGGTATTACATAAAGCTTGTGGTAAAGAGATGATTAATCTTGTTATAGATACAATAAAGTCTACAGGAATTGAAAACATAAACTTAGTTATAGGTTATGGTGCAGAACAAGTTAAGGAAAGTACAAAAAGCAGAAACGTTACTTATTCACTTCAAGAAGAACAGTTAGGTACTGGGCATGCAGTAATGTGTTGTAATGAATTTTTAAAGGGTAAAAAAGGAACTGTTGCAATATTTGTAGGTGATGGTTTATTAATTACCGAAGAAATGGTAGAAAAATTATTTAAATTCCATGAAGATGGAGAATATAAAGCTACCATAATAACTTCAGTACTAGAAAATCCATCTAAATATGGAAGAATAATAAGAAACGAAAAATCTGAAGTGGAAAAGATAGTTGAATTTAAAGATTGCACAAAAGAAGAAGCTAAAGTTAAAGAAGTTAATTCAGGAATGTATTGTTTTGATATAGAGGCTTTATTAGATAATTTAAATAAATTATCTAATAATAATGCACAAAATGAATATTATTTAACAGATATAATTGAAATATTTAAAAATAAAAAATTTAAAATAGGAGCTTTTGAAGTTCCAGTAGAAGAAACAACTGCTGTTAATTCCAGAGTGGAATTAAGTATGGCAGAAGCAATTTTAAGAAAAAGAATTAATAAAAAACATATGGAAAATGGGGTAACAATAATTGATCCAAGTACTACTTATATTGAAACAGATGTAGAAATTGGATCAGATACAATTATATATCCTGGCAATGTACTAGAGGGAAAAACTATTATAAAGGAAGGATGTATGTTATATCCTAACTCAAGAATTAAAGATAGTGTTGTTGAAGCAGGGGTTACTATTCAAAATTCTGTAATATTAGAAAGTCATATTGGCCAAAATACTACGGTTGGACCTTTTGCATATATTAGACCTGATAGTAACATTGGTAAAAATGCCAGAATTGGTGATTTTGTTGAGATCAAAAAGTCCACAATAGGAGATAATACTAAGGTATCACATTTAACATATATAGGAGATGCCGAAGTGGGTTCTGGTTGCAATTTTGGTTGCGGAACAGTAGTAGTAAATTATGACGGAAAAGAAAAACATAAGACAATTATAGGAAACCACGTATTTGTTGGATGTAATGCTAATTTAGTATCACCTGTTGAGCTTAAAGAAAACTCATATATAGCAGCGGGATCTACAATTACTAAGAAAGTTCCAGAAGGAGCATTAGCAGTTGCAAGGTCAAGACAAACTAACATAGCTGATTGGGTAGAAAAAAAGGGGCTAAAGAAATAATTTTTAGGAGGTCTACATAATGCAGTTTAATGGGAAAAATATTAAAATCTTCACAGGAAACGCAAACAAAAGATTAGCACAAGATATTGCTGATAGACTTGGAATATCTTTAGGACATTCAGGAGTAACTACTTTCAGTGATGGGGAAATTTCAGTAAACATTAACGAGACTGTTAGAGGTACTGACGTATTTGTTATTCAATCAACAAATGCTCCAGTAAATGATAATTTAATGGAGCTATTAATAATGGTTGACGCATTAAAAAGAGCATCTGCTGGTAGGATAACAGCAGTAATACCATACTATGGTTACGCTAGACAAGACAGAAAGGCAAAATCAAGAGATCCAATTACAGCTAAATTAGTTGCAGATATTTTAACAGCATCAGGTATTGATAGAGTATTGACTATGGATTTACATGCAGCACAAATTCAAGGATACTTTAATATACCAGTAGATAATTTAATGGGATGCCCAATTCTTGCAAATTATTTCATAGAAAATGGTTTTAAAGATAGAGATGATGTAGTTGTAGTTTCACCAGACTTAGGTAGTGTTGCAAGATCAAGAAAATTTGCTGACAAGTTACACGCACCAATAGCGATCATTGATAAGCGAAGACCAAAGGCTAATGTATCAGAAGTTATGAATATAATTGGGGAAGTTAAAGACAAAGTATGTATTATGATAGATGATATGATAGATACTGCAGGTACAATAACAAACGGTGCAGCTGCACTTAAAAAAATGGGTGCAAAAGATGTATATGCTTGCTGTAGTCATGGCGTATTATCAGGACCAGCTATAGAAAGACTTGAAAATTCAGTTATAAAAGAAGTTGTTATGTTACATACAATTGATTTACCAGAAGAAAAAAGAATTTCTAAGTTTAAGATATTACCAGTAGCACCAATATTTGCGGATGCTATAGGTAGAATTCATGATGATGTTTCTATAAGTACATTATTTGAAGATTAATTTTCATTTTAAATAAGAACATGTTGTAGTATAACTATAACATGTTTTTATTTTTACATATAATCAATTAATTAGGAAAAAATATTATTGTACATGGTAAATATTTTGTAACATTTAAGTAAAACTGAAAAAATAAAAACTTAAATATGATAAATTATAAATATAAATATAAAGGGAGGGTATTAATGTGGAAGGAGCAATAGCAAGAATTTTAATTGTAGATGATGATGAAAATATATGCGAAGTTATAAAAATGTATTTAGAAAATTCAGGATATGAAACTGCTGTAGTTCATAATGGAAAGGATGCTATAGAGAAGTTTGGTTCATATAAGCCAGATTTAATGGTATTAGATATAATGTTACCATATGTTGATGGTATAGACGTTTTAAAAACTATAAGAAAAGATAGTGAGACACCAGTAATACTTTTAACAGCTAAAGGAGAAACCTTTGATAAGGTATTAGGTTTAGAATTAGGTGCTGATGATTATATGGTTAAGCCATTTGAACCTAAAGAACTTATAGCTAGAATTAAAGCTGTTTTAAGAAGATATAATGTTGAAGGTGTAAATAAAGAAGTATTATCTTTTGAAGATTTAGTTATAGATATAAATTCTTATAATGTTATATATAAAGGTACAGAACTTAAGATGCCGCCTAAGGAGTTTGAACTTTTATATTTCTTAGCCCTAAATAAAAATAAAGTATTTACAAGAGAACAACTTTTATGTGAAGTTTGGGGGTATGATTATCCAGGGGATTCAAGAACTGTCGATGTTCATATAAAAAGATTAAGAGAAAAACTTCAAGGAGCGGGAAGTTGGCAAATTGAAACTGTTTGGGGTGTTGGATATAAGTTTGAGGTGAAATAGATGAGAAAAAAGGGTCTTTTCACTAAGATGTTAGCTACTTATACATTAATAATTTCATTAAGTTTTGTGATTTTAGCTGCGTTTCTATCATTTTGGTTTGAAAATTATTATTTTGAACAAAGAACGAAACAATTAGAAAGCCAAGCACCTATACTAAGTCAGCTAGCTGTAAGGTATATAAGAAATGATATAACTCCAGAAGCCGTAGAGGAAACTTTACACTTTGTAGGAAACTATTTAAATGCAGATATTTGGCTTGTTGATAGTTGGGGGTATATATATTCTGTTTCGGAATATTCTCATAAAAAATTAATAGGAACTCAGTTATTTATAAATGATGTAAAAGATTTGAAACATAATAAAATTTTAGATAAAAAAAGTAGCTATGGAGAGGTGTATGAAACCTTAGTTCATAGTATTGAAATTCCAGTAATTACTCATGATAGAAAATTTTTAGGAGCCATAGTTATGAATACTCCTATGAATCAAATTACTGATCCTTTAAATAGATTTTATGAGATAATATGGATATCCGCAGTTTTTGCCATTATTATATCTTGTTTTGTAATATATGCATTTTCACAAAGAATTATTTTAACTCCTTTGGGAGAAATAAATGATGTTGCTAGAAAAATCTCTAAGGGAGAAGTAGATAAAAGAGTAACAATAAGAACTAACGATGAGATAGGAGAACTTGCTAGTTCATTTAATTATATGGCAGATTTTTTGGAGAAAATAGAAGACAATAGAAGACAATTTATTTCTAATGTGTCTCATGAAATAAGATCCCCTATTACTTCAATTAAAGGATTTATAGGAGGAATAATAGATGGTGTTATTCCAAAAGAAAAAGAAACCTATTATTTAAAATTAGCTCATGAGGAAATTCAAAGATTAACTAGGTTGGTTAATGAACTCTTAGATATATCAGCATTACAAGATGGTAAGTTTAAACTTATAATAGAAGATATTGATATAAATGAGATTATCAGAATAACTGTACTAAAGTTTGAAACAAGAATAAAAGAAAAAAACTTAACTGTAGATGTATATTTTGATAGTGATAAATTAATGGTACGAGCAGATAAAGATAGAATTATACAGGTACTAACTAACTTACTTGATAATGCTATAAAATATTCTGAACAAGATGCTGAAATTAAGATAAATGCTAAGTCTAAATCTAAACAAGCTATTATTTCTGTGTATAATGATTCTAAGCCCATACCTGATGAAGAACTAAAAAAATTATGGGAAAGATTTTATAAGAGAGATAAATCAAGAACATCTAAAATGAGCACAGGTCTAGGGCTTTCTATAGTTAGAGAAATATTATCACAATTGGATCAAGAGATATGGGTGGAAAACGAAGATAAGGGAGTTTGTTTTACATTCACATTAGATAAATCTAAATAAATTTGTTAATACATAATCTAAACAGGAAGTGGTAGAATGCGGTTAAAAACAGGCTTAAATCTAAAAAAAGCTAAAATAAAAGAAGTGAGAAAGCAAAATATAGAATTTAGAAAAAGTAACACTAATAAATGTATAAAATATTTTAGTAATGTTACAATTATTATTACTCTTACCGTTTCTTCAAGTATTTTAATTATATCGTATTTTAAAACTCACGTAGATTATAATACTAACATTAGAGAAATAAGAAGTGAAAGCTTAGGACAAAAATCAATGAAATATAAATTTTCACCTGATGCTAGTATGGTAAGTAAGTATAACTCTAACTATGATAAATTTTTTAATTCTATGTTAGATAAGTCTGTTATTATAGAAAGTAAAAATGTGAAGGAATTGGGGTTAATTTTAAAATCAAACGGATATATAATTACAAGGGCCAATGATCTTCCAGATAAAAATAATATCTTGGTTAGTTTAAGTAATGGACAACGAATTAAAGGAGAATTTATTGGGGAAGATAGTCTAACTGGAATAGCTGTTATTAAGATAAATAAGGAGAATTTGAAGACTATAAGTTTTAGAAATATTGAGAAGTGTACTCTAGCTGGGAACATTATAATTTTAGAAGGTGATGAACAGCATAAGGGAAACTTTTTAGGAAATATGGTATCTATAGAAAAAAGATTATTTAGCAATTTAAATATTAAAGGTAATAAAAAATTTTTAGTTAATTTTATTCAGACAGGTATATCTAATAATAAGAACCTCAAAGGTGGAACAATTATCTGCGATGAAGATGGAAAAGTATTAGGTATAAATTTTCAAGGACAGGATAATAGTGCATTAAAGGATTGTAGTTATAATGCGTTGCACCCTTATGAAATTGAAGAAGTTGTGAATAATATATTGAATTCGAAGTTTAATGCAATAAAGTCTTTAGGTATTGTTGGTAAAAATGCTATACCGACTGGTTATGAAGGTGTAGAAGGAGTATATATCCGAAAGGTTTTACAACATAGTATAAGTGAAAAAGAAAATATTAGACCTACAGATATTATAACTGGTGTAAATAATATTACAGTAAGAAATATGGATGATTTAGGGGAACTTATTAGTATTTATAATAAGAAAGATAGTAAGTTAGTTTTAAGGATATGGAGAAATGGAGAGATTATTTACAGTGATATAAGTGTAGGTAGTTGAAGTAATTATAAAAATAATTTAAAATTAATAATTAGCATGCAATAATTGCATGCTAATTATTTTTGATATTAAGATGGATTAAAACCTTAATATAGGTACTGTAGTGAATAATGGTTTGAAATAGGAGGAAATTATGTATTTAGTAGTAGGATTAGGCAATATAGGTGACGAATATAAAAATACAAGACACAATGCCGGATTTGATGCAATAGATGTGTTAGCGGAAGAGTATAAAATTAATATTGATAGGGTAAAATTTAAAGGAACCTATGGAGAAATAAGGATAGGATGTGAAAAAATTATATTATTAAAACCTTCTACATATATGAATTTGAGTGGAGATAGTGTGCAAGCAGTGGTTGATTATTATGATATTCCTACAGAGAAAGTTATAGTGTTATATGATGATATTAGCTTAAATGAAGGAAAAGTTAGAGTTAGGGCTAAAGGAAGTGCAGGAGGACATAATGGAATCAAGGATATAATAAAGAAATTAGGTACACAAGATTTCCCAAGGATAAAAATAGGAGTTGGTCAACCTAAAAATGATTTAGTTGCGCATGTTTTGGGTAAGTTTGGAAAAGAGGAGCGAGCAAAGGTAGAAGAAGTTTTAAAAATATGCCCTCAAATTGTAGAGATGATAGTTAAGTCAGGAGTAACGGAAACCATGAATAAATTTAATGGATTTTCTGTTGATGAATAAGAGCGTTAATATGTTATAAGTTTAAAATAAGAGGTGTTATATAATGAGGCTTAAAGGATTAATGAAGCCCTTATTGGAAAATGAACGATTTTCTGAAATTAAAAAAAATATGACAGAAAAAAGTTATCCAATAGGGGTTTATGGTATATCTGAATCGTCAAAAGCTTATTTAACAAATGCTATATACAACACAGTTAATAAGTCTATTTTAATTGTAACTCATAATGATATTGAAGCAAGAAATTTATATGAGGATTTAAACTTTTTTCTTCCAAATGTATATTATTTGCCTACTAGGGAACTAGTGTTTTATAACATAGATGCCATTTCTGGCGACTTGAGATGGGAACGATTAAAAGTTATTAGAGAAATGTTACGAGAAGAAAAAAAGATAGTAATTACTACTGTGGATGCATTAGTGGCTGTTTATACTCCTTTAGAAATGTTTAAAGAAAATATTTTTAAATTATCTGTGGGAGATACAGTAGATACAAAAAAATTAAGCGAGAGATTAGTTCAGAGCGGATATGAAAGAACACTTACGGTGGAACAAAAAGGACAATTTTCCATAAGAGGAGGAATTATAGATATATATCCTCCTATTGCAAATATGCCTTATAGAATAGAGCTTTTTGATGATGAAATTGATTCAATTAGAAATTTTAGTGCACAAACTCAAAGAAGTATAGACAAGTGTTTTACTATTGAGGTTTTTCCAGCCAAAGAAATTATATTGTACAAGGAAAATCTGGAAAATGGATATAATAATATTAAAACACAATTAGAAACAACCGTAGAAAAATTTAACAAAAATAATAAGTATGAAGAAGCAGAAAAAATATTAAGTATAATAAACACTAACCTAGAAGCTTTAAAAGAGAAATGGACATTTGAAACTATAGATAGTTATATTCCTTATTTTTATGAAAAGACTTCTACATTCTTTGAATACTTTAAGGATGTATTTATAGTAATGGATGACCCACAAAGGTGTTCAGGTAAGCTTGATAGTATTTACATGGAGT
This sequence comes from Hathewaya limosa, assembly GCF_030815255.1. Taxonomy (NCBI): domain Bacteria; kingdom Bacillati; phylum Bacillota; class Clostridia; order Eubacteriales; family Clostridiaceae; genus Hathewaya; species Hathewaya limosa. Next base: position 27,602 of record NZ_JAUSWN010000002.1, on the reverse strand, counting down.
TTAATGAAAATTTTGATAATTTCTTAAATAGAGGTAATCTTCTTCCTAAACAAGGTGAGCTGATTATAAGTAAGGAAATTTTAAAAGAATATATTATTTCTAGAGAATTATTAACTATAAGTGGTATTACCAAGACATTAAAAGAATTCAAGCCTGAATCTATAGTATCTTTTTCTGAAATAACTTTAAATGAATATCATGGTCAGTTAGATCTACTAATAGAGGGAATAAAGGAAAAGAAAAAGTTAGGATATAAAATCTTACTGCTTTCTGGTACCAAAAGTAGAGGTGAAAGATTAATTCAAACTTTGAGAGATAAAGGTGTAGAAAGTGTTTATAAGGATATTGTAGATGAAATTGCTTATGGAGAAGTTGTAGTAACATATGGAAGTCAGTTAAGAAGTTATGAATATCCAGAATTAAAGCTTTGTGTTATTTCAGATAAAGGAGTTTTTGGAGAATCTAAGAGAAAAGCAAAACATAAAACCAATCAAAAAGGTGTAGCTAAGATAAAAAGTTTTACAGAATTAAAATTAGGAGATTATGTAGTTCATGTAAATCATGGTATTGGTGTATATAAGGGAATAAAACAACTAGAAGTAGGTGGACATAAGAAAGATTACTTACAAGTTTCTTATGGTGGAAATGATCTTTTATATGTACCTGTTGACCAATTGGATTTAGTTCAAAAGTATATTGGTTCTGAAGGAAAAACTCCAAAGATATCAAAGTTAAGTAGTGCAGAATGGAGTAAAACTAAAAGAAAAGTTAAAAAGTCTATAGAAGATATTGCAGAAGATCTAGTTAAGCTTTATGCGGCTAGAAGCATACTAAAAGGTCATCAGTATACAAAGGATACTGTATGGCAGAAGCAATTTGAAGATGAATTTCCATTTCAGGAGACTCCAGATCAATTAACAGCAATAGAAGAGATAAAAGGGGACATGGAGTCTAAAAAGACCATGGATAGATTGCTTTGTGGAGATGTAGGATACGGAAAAACTGAGGTAGCATTAAGGGCGGCATTTAAGGCAGTTATGGATGGAAAACAGGTTGCTGTGCTGGTTCCTACAACAATATTAGCAAAACAACATTATAATAATTTTATTAAAAGATTTTCAAGTTTCCCTGTAAATATTGATATGGTATGTAGATTTAGAACTGCAGCAGAACAAAGGAAATCATTACAAGCATTAAAAGAAGGAAATTTAGATGTAATAATAGGAACGCATAGATTATTACAAAAAGATGTAGTATTTAAGGATTTAGGACTTCTAATTGTTGATGAAGAACAAAGATTTGGAGTAAAGCATAAAGAAAAAATTAAAGACTTAAAGAAAAGCGTAGATGTTTTAACCCTATCTGCGACTCCGATACCGAGAACATTGCATATGTCTTTAACAGGGGTTAGAGATATAAGTGTAATTGAAACACCACCAGAAGAAAGATATCCAATTCAAACTTATGTTGTGGAATTTAATGAACAATTAATAAGAGATGCTATTATGAGAGAGATAGCACGTAATGGACAGGTATTTTTTGTATATAATAGAGTAGAAACTATAAGAGATATGAGTGTATATCTATCTAATCTTATACCAGAGGCAAGAATTGCTATAGCACATGGTCAAATGACTGAAAGAGAATTAGAGAATGTAATGATTGACTTTATGGAAAGAAAATATGATATTTTATTATGTACAACTATTATAGAAACAGGTATAGACATACAAAATGCTAATACTATGATTATATATGATTCAGATAAAATGGGATTATCTCAACTTTATCAATTAAGAGGAAGAGTAGGACGTTCTAATAGGATAGCATATGCATATTTTACTTATATGAAAGATAAAGTACTAACAGAGGTTGCAGAAAAAAGATTAAAGGCAATAAAAGAATTTACAGAGCTTGGTTCAGGTTTTAAGATCGCTATGAGAGATTTAGAAATCAGAGGAGCGGGAAATATGATGGGTTCTTCTCAACATGGCCATATGTCTTCTGTAGGATATGATCTATATTGTAGGATGCTAGAAGAAACAATAGCTAAAATAAGAGGAGATATAGAAGAGGAAGCATTTGAAACAACAATTGAAATTAAGATTGATGCATATATACCAAGTGGATATATAAAAGATGAGACTCAGAAGATAGAAGTTTACAAAAAAATTGCATCTATATCTTCAGATGAAGAATTAGTTGAAATTGAAGATGAAATAGAAGATAGGTTCTCAGATATACCACCTTCAGTGAGAAATCTCATTAATATAGCATATTTAAAGAGTATTGCAAATGAATTAGGAATAGTAGAAATAAAAGAAGTAAAAGAAAAATTAGATATTAAATTTATAAATAAGGAAAAATTAAGTAGGGAATTAATTAAGAAGATTTTATCTGATTATAGGGGAGAGCTAGCGGTTAAATTAGGTGATGAGCCAGTCTTATACTATAATTTAAAAAATATAAAGAAAGAAAATCTTTTAGAAAGGCTTATTGAACTTTTTAAAGAGTTTTTAACTATAGTTTAAAAATTAAAGTAGTTATGATAAAATCATTTTATGTAAAATTCTAAAAATAAAAAAATAAAATGGAAATGTGAGGTACTTAAAGTGAAGAATACAAAACGATTAACTTGTGCTATTATGGCCTTAACAATGATGGCTAGTTTAAGTGGATGTAAAATGATCGAAAAAACTCCTAAGGCTGTTGCAAAAGAGATTGTAGCTAAGGTGGATGGTAATAAAATAACAAGAGGACAACTTGATGAACAGCTTGCTTATATGACTGAACCTCTAAAACAAAAATATGGTGATAATTATGAAAAAAATGAAGAGGCTAAGGAAATTTTAAAAGAGGGTAGAGCTAAGCTAACAGAAATTTTAGTAACTAATATGGTTATAAAAAGTAAAGCTGATGATCTAAAAATCAAAGTCGATGAAAAAGAATTACAAAAAAGAATTGATGAAACTAAAAAACAAATAAGAGAAAAATTTAAAACAGATGCAGAGTATAAGAAAGCTCTAGAAAAAGAAAAATTAACTGAAGAGAAATTGCAAACAAGAATAAAGGAAAATGCAGAAATATCAATGCTGTCTGATAAAGTGTATGAAAAGATTACAAAAGATATAAAGGTGGATGAAAAAGAATTAAAAGACTATTATACATCTAATTTAAATGATTTTACTGAAAAACCAAATGGAATTAAGGCAGCACAAATAGTAGTAAAAACAGAAAAAGAAGCTAAGGAAATTAAAAAACAATTAGATAAAGGTGCAGATTTTGCTAAGATGGCTAAAGAGAAGAGCATAGATCAATCTAGCAAGGAAAAGGGTGGAGAACTTGGGTTTTTACAGTATAAACAAGTAACGCAAATACCATTTTTATTACCAGCTATGTCTATGAAAGTAGGTCAAATTAGTGAACCTTCTCAGGATGAAAGAGGTTGGCATATAATTAAATTGATGGAAAAAACAGATTATCCACCAAAGAAATTTGAAGAAGTAAAAGATAGAATTAAAGATAAGGTTTTAATTGATAAGAAAATGAAAGCTTGGAAAGATTCCATGGAGAAGTGGAAAAAAGAGAAAAACGTTAAAATATATGAAAATAAATTTGAATAATAATACATGTAATATGTGAGTTTTTACGGTCATCATAGAAAAAAATGTCTTACTATGAAAATTTGATTTAAATATGTGCATAAAATTACATAATTATAAAGATAATAATAACACAAGGATATTTTATGCAACACATGTTTAAAGGAGGAAAACAAATGAAGGCAACAGGTATAGTAAGACGTATAGATGATTTAGGCAGAGTAGTTATACCAAAGGAGATTAGAAGAACTTTAAGAATAAGAGAAGGAGATCCATTAGAAATATTTACTGATAGAGATGGTGGTGTAATCTTAAAGAAATATTCTCCAATAGAAGAACTTAGCGATTTTTCTAAAGAATATGCAGAGTCATTACAACAAACCATAGGAGGAACTGTAATTATAACAGATAAAGATGGAATAATTTCAGTTAGTGGTGGTTCTAAAAAGGAATATATAGATAAAAAGATAAGTTCCGAATTAGAAACTATTATGGAAGAAAGAAAGGCTGTTATACTTGGTAAAAACTCACAAGAAGTTATTCCAGTATATGAAGATGATGAAGAAACAAAATATAAGTATCAAGTTGTTGCTCCAATTATAGCAGAAGGAGATACTATTGGAAACGTTTTAATCATTACAGATGAAGATAAAGATAGTTTCGGAGAATTAGAATTAAAGTTAGCTGAAACAGCTGCTAATTTCTTAGGTAAGCAAATGGAGTAAAAATGTTTTATACATAAATGACAGTGATGAAAATCCTGTCATTTATTTTTTTGTCTTAAAGTAATAATTCCTCAAACCTAAAAATAATATTAATTAAAGCAAAACATTTGCGTTAAACTATGGATTAACAGGAGGGGAAAATTATGAAAAGGCAAAATCTCATTAAGGGAACACTAATCCTTGGATTAGCTGGTATCTTAGCAAGATTTTTAGGGTTATTTTTTAGGATACCTATGCAGATATTAATTGGTGATGAAGGAATGGGATATTATCAGATGTCGTATCCTCTTTATTTAACATTTATAGCAGTATCTTCAGGAATACCTATAGCAGTATCAAAAATAATATCAGAAATGAATGCTAATAACGACAGGGGAGGAATATTTAAAGTTTTAAGGTCCAGTTTTCTTATAATGATACCCGTGGCTTTAGGATTTTCATTTATACTTATTTGTTTTTCTAAAAATATAATTAACAGTCTAAAATGGGACATGAAAGCATATTATGCTTTTATAGCTACGGCATTAGCACCTGTTTTTGTTATAATCATGGGAATTTTAAGGGGTTTCTTTCAAGGATTACATAATATGAATCCTACAGCTATATCTCAAATTTTAGAGCAAATTGGAAGGGTTGTAGGGGGAGTAGGGCTTGCATATATATTGTTCCCATTAGGAATAGAGTATGCTGCTGGAGGAGCGGCATTAGGAGCTGTAATAGGTTCTATAATAGGACTCGTTTATTTAATAATTAAATATTTAAAGGTAACTAAATGTTTTAATAAATCAATAAGTACAAATTCTAAAGGAATAGTTGGTACTATATTAAGAAATGCTGTTCCATTCTCATTCGGAGCAGTTATAGGAACTATAATGGGGTTGGTAGATTCAATTTTAGTTCCTAGTCAATTATTAAGGGCAGGATATTCAACTAAACAAGCAGCTATATTGTATGGGCAGCTTACAGGAAAGGCATCAACATTATCTCATGTACCACTTGCTTTATCTGTAGCATTATGTACATCTATAGTTCCTATAGTAGCAGAAGCTTATATAAAACAAAGAAGATTAGATCTTAAAAATAAGGTTGAAGGAGCTATAAAATTATCAAGTGTAATATCAATTCCTTCCGCCATGGGGTTGTATTTTTTAGCTTATCCTATAATGAATCTTATTTTTAAGGGAGATGTAGGAGGATATGAAATTCTTAAATATATGTCTTTATCACTTCCGTTTATAGTATTAACTCAATGTAGTACAACTTTGTTACAGGCTATGAATAATTTTTATGCACCTGTTAAGAATTTAGCCATAGGATGTATAGCTAAGGTTATAATAACTTATGTTTTGGTCCCTTTACCAGGTATTAATATATACGGTGCTGTAATAGGATCTACTTTAGGGTATATTATAGCATGTATACTAAATTTAATTTTAATTAGAAAAAAACTTAATATGTCTATTAATTTTTATGAAGCTACAATTAAGCCAGGATTTGCATCAGTATTCATGTCTATTGCAGTAATAATTTCTTATAGATATATATGTATATTAACTTCAAGTAGCAATTTAGCTTGTTTAGGAGCAATTTTAATAGGGGTCATAATATATTCTATATTTATAATAGTTTTTAATATTTTTTCCTATAAAGAAATAAAACGTAAATTTAGAACACCTTAGAATTTTAAAGTTATTTAAAATGTGCTAAAATATCTAAAGTATAATAATTTCAGTGCAAGGCTTAACTAATAGTAAGTAATATGTTAAAGCTATATAGGAAGGAGTGTGGTAAGCAAATGATTAAAATTTTAGGATTGGGTCCAGGAGATAAAGATTCTTTAACGTTAGGGACAATAGAAAACTTGAAAAACTGTGAAAATGTTTTTTTAAGAACGGAAAAACATCCAACAGTAGAATACTTAAGAGAATTGGGCATAAAATTTGCAACTTATGATAATGCTTATGAAACAAATGAGAGTTTTGATGATGTTTATAAATCAATTGCAGAAGATATAATATCAAAGGCGAAGCATTTTGAAGAGATTGTTTATGCTGTACCAGGACATCCATTAGTTGCAGAGAAGTCGGTAATTTTATTAATTGATCTTTGTAAAAAAGAAAATGTAGAATATGAGATACTTCCAGCAGTTAGTTTTTTAGAAGCTATCATGGGATGTTTAAAAATAGATCCTATTGAAGGTATGCAAGTTGTCGATGCCTTTGAAATGAAAAACTCTGTTCTAAATAATAAAACAGGTATAGTAATAACACAAGTTTATAATAACTTAATTGCATCAGAAGTTAAATTGGCACTTTCTGAGTATTACAATGATGAGGAAGAAATATATTTTGTAAGAGGTGCTGGTATAAAAGGTGTAGAAAGTATAAGAAAAATAAAAATTTATGAGTTAGATAGACAAGAGGATATTGATTACTTAACCTCTTTATATATTCCTAAAGGGACAAAAGCTTTAAGAAATTTTTATGACTTGGTAAATATTATGGATGTTTTAAGAGGAGAAGAAGGATGTCCTTGGGATTTAGAACAAGACCATAAAACATTAAAAAAATGCTTAATTGAGGAATGTTATGAAGTTTTAGAGGCTATAGATGAAGATGATGAAAATAAATTAATTGAAGAACTAGGGGATGTATTGTTACAAGTTGTATTTCATGCTAAAATAGGAAAAGATGAGGGGTTCTTTAATATTTATGATATAACAGAAATTATTTGTGAAAAGATGATTTCTAGACATCCTCATATTTTTGGAAAAATTAAACTTGACACTACACAAGAAGTATTAGATAATTGGGAGAGTATAAAAAAGAAGGAAAATAACTTTGAAAATTATACGCAAATATTAGAACATATTCCAAAAAATTTGCCAGCTTTAATGAGAGCGGAGAAAGTTCAAAAGAAAGCTGCTAAGGTAGGATTTGATTGGAAAAATGTAGAACCAGCCTTAGACAAAGTAAAAGAAGAATATTTTGAGGTAAAAGAGGTATATAATTCTAATAACAGGGAAAAAATAATAGATGAATTAGGAGATTTAATTTTTGCTACAGTAAATGTATGCAGATTTTTAAATATAGATCCTGAGGAAGCTGTTACCCATACAACCAATAAGTTTATTAAAAGATTTAGTTTTATTGAAACTAAGGCTCAGGAACAAGGTCTATCCTTAGAAAATATGACTTTAGAGGAAATGGATGGGTTGTGGGAACAAGCAAAAAATAAAAATGACTAGCTTATAACTAAATTTGTTATAAAAATAATAAAAAAAGAAGGATTTTTTGAATTCTTGAAGAATAAGCTATTTTATGTATACTCATGTTATAGAGTATGCTTTAATTTAAGGAGGTAACTAAGGTGAATAAAGCGGAATTAATTACTGTTATGAGTGAGAAATCTAAGTTAACTAAGAAAGATGCTGAAGCTGCATTAAAAGCATTTATAGAAGCAGTAGAAGAATCATTAGAAAAAGAAGAAAAAGTACAATTAATAGGATTTGGAACTTTCGAAACTAGAAAAAGAGCTGAAAGAATAGGTAGAAATCCAAGAACTAAGGAAGAAATCACAATTCCAGCATCAGTAGTTCCAGTATTTAAGGCTGGTAAAGAGTTCAAAGAAAGAGTAAATAAGTAGTTAGAGATAACTAATAAAGCCTAGATAAATATCTAGGTTTTTTCTTTATTAAAATCTAGATTTTTTATAAAATTAAAATTCGAAAATTATAATAAAGGGGAATAATTTATGCGTTTAGATAAATATTTAAAGGTATCAAGAATAATAAAAAGAAGGACAAAGGCAAAGGAAATTTGTGATGGTGGTAGAGTTTTAATAAATAACAAACCTGCAAAAGCTAGTACAAGTATAAAGGAAAATGATATCATAGAAATAGTATTTGCTAAAGATACACTTAAAGCAAGAATAGTTAATGTAACTGAGCATGCTAGAAAAGAAGAAGCAAAAGATATGTATGAAATCATATCTGGTGCAGATGCTGAAGAATAAAAAATGAAAAAGAGCCTTATCAATTTATAGGCTCTTTTTCATTTTTTATTTTACATAATGTTTTTTTATCATTTTATTGAATTAAGTGCATATATATATAAAAAGAAGGGTGTATAAGCAGTATTTGATTTTAGAAGGAGGATAATATAAATATTATGGAATCTAAAAAAGAAATGAATGTAGAAGAAAAGAAAAGTAATTTAACTTTACAAAATAGAAAGAAGTTACAGGTTTCTGGAGTACAAGAGGTAATTAGTTTTAATGAAGAAGAGATAATACTTAGTACAAGTTTAGGTGGTTTAAACATTAAAGGTCAAAATCTAAAAATGAATAAGTTGGATGTAAATAATGGAGAATTAAACATAACAGGAACTATTAATTCTTGCATATATAGGAGTAATAAAAGACCAGAAAAAAAAGATACTATACTAAGTAGATTATTTAGGTAGGCAATAAAATGTTATTTCCTATAGGGTATCAAATAAGTTTATTCATTTTTAGTTTAATGGCTGGAGTTATTACAGGATTATTTTTTGACATATATAGATTAATAAGGGGTGTGGAAAAACCAGGTAATATAATTACTGTGATAGAAGATATACTTTTTTGGATTTTAACATCGATTTTAGTATTTATATTTTTGTTGTACACTAACTACGCTTATGTTAGTATATATATATATTTATTAATATTTATTGGAATAGTTATATATTTAAGATTTTTAAGTAATTTTTGTTTATTGATAATTTATAATTTTAGTAAATATATCTTTAAGTTCTTTAGAATTTTAATTAAGTATATGTTATTTCCACTTGAGTTATTAATATATAACGTAAAAAAAGTTTTTAATAAAGACTAAAGTATTATGAATTTACCAAATGTGAAAGGTATGATATACTATGAAAAGATTTATTAATAAAAAAAAGATATTAATTTTTTTATCGATAGTATATATAGGATATGTACTAATTTCACAACAAGTTATTATGCATGAGCAAAAAAATGAAATTAGTAAATGGAATACTGAATTAGGCAAGGTTAAGATGGAAAATCAAAAGTTAAAAGATGAGGTCACAATATCAGGAAAAGAAATTTACTTAGAAAAATTAGCTAGAGAAAAACTTGGATTAGTAAAAAAAGGTGAAGAAACAATAATAGATAAGAAAAAATAAAAAAATACATAAATATTTTATTTTAAGGAGGATACATTTTCAATGTCTTTACAACCAGGAAACATTTTAGAAGGCAAAGTGGTTAACATCACAAAATTTGGAGCGTTCGTAGAAGTGGAGGGCAAGATAGGGCTTTTACATATATCTGAAATATCTAAAACTTTTGTAAAGGATATAAGTAAACATTTAAAAGAAAATGATGTAGTAAAAGTGAAAGTAATTTCAGTAGATAATGATGGTAAAATAAGTTTGTCAATGAAGCAGTTAGAAGAAAATAAGCCTAAAAGAACTCATGTACCACAAGAAATCGATTGGGAAAAAGAAAAAAACAAGGCTCATCACCATAACTTTGAAGATAACCTTTCTAAATTTTTAAAAGAAAGTGAAGAAAGATTAAAAGATACTAAGAGTTATAAACTTGCTAAAGGTCAAGGAAGTATTAAAAAAAAGACAAAATAATTATTAGTTTAAAATAAAGAAGGCACATTTTTAAAGAATATGCTTTGGAAATGTAAAAAAGCTAGGGTATGAAAACGTTAATAACCCTAGCTTTTCTATTACCTTTTTAAAAAAAATAAATTTTTTTGTGTAAATGTGTTGACATGTGTACCATATTAATATATAATAACACTTGTCGCTGATGAAAAACAGCGAAACAAAATGTGCTGGAGTGGCGGAACTGGCAGACGCACAGGACTTAAAATCCTGCGGTGCTAACACACCGTACCGGTTCGATTCCGGTCTTCAGCACCAAATTTAAAAACTTGTTGACAGGTTTTTAAATAAGATATATAATCAATTTCATAAAATGAAAGCATGTAAATGCTGGAGTGGCGGAACTGGCAGACGCACAGGACTTAAAATCCTGCGGTGCTAACACACCGTACCGGTTCGATTCCGGTCTTCAGCACCAATGTCGCGGGGTGGAGCAGCTGGTAGCTCGTCGGGCTCATAACCCGAAGGTCGTAGGTTCAAGTCCTATCCCCGCAACCACATGGCGGAATAGCTCAGTTGGCTAGAGCATTCGGTTCATACCCGAAGTGTCGTAGGTTCAAATCCTATTTCCGCTACCATTTTAATCTTTACATGTTAATAATTTAAGCTGGAGTGGCGGAACTGGCAGACGCACAGGACTTAAAATCCTGCGGTGCTAACACACCGTACCGGTTCGATTCCGGTCTTCAGCACCAAATGCCGCGGGGTGGAGCAGCTGGTAGCTCGTCGGGCTCATAACCCGAAGGTCGTAGGTTCAAGTCCTATCCCCGCAACCAACATGGCGGAATAGCTCAGTTGGCTAGAGCATTCGGTTCATACCCGAAGTGTCGTAGGTTCAAATCCTATTTCCGCTACCAAATAGAGTGTAACTGTTGAATAAATTCAACAGTTTTTTTTATGTTTTTATATATTCTAGTCTTAATAAAATCTACAAATAATCTGTTAAATTCTTTAAGTTTTACTCAGTTATTATCATTTTAAAAGTTAAAATTTCAAATCTAAAATAGAATTTCATACAATATGGTAAAAAAATACAAATATACTCTTAAAATGTCTTATAAAAAATAAAATATAATTCCACCTTATGACAATTATTTCCAGTTCAAACTGGTATAATGATTTCGTAATTTTATAAAGGGTGGTGGATTAATTATGCAATATGGTATACAAGTTTTACCTTATAAAAGGGTTAAAAAAGAAAAGGAGGAAGAAAGGGAAAATAGTAAGATAAATATAGGTTTCATAAAACAGGCAATGTTATATAGTTTGGTTTGTCTGCTAATTAGTAGAGTTAAACTTATAAATGGTATGGCCCCATTTGGGATTGCTATGTTGATGGTATTTTCATTATATATTAATAAACAGATGTTTTTAGTGGCTTCTATAGGAAGTATGCTAGGTTATTTTTCATTAATGCCTAAAATTCAAAGTGTTGGAAATTATCTAATTTGTATTGGTGGTTTATTAATTTTAAACTATTTTATAAATAAGGAATCAAGAAAGAAAAAAGTTATAGCTATGTTTTTTATGATTTTTATTGAATTTATAGCTACTAAAATAATATTTAGTAAAATGAATCTTTCTCTTAGTGTTTTTTACGCTGTTATGGAAGGGTTATGCATTATTCCATTATATTATATTATGAACAAAGGTATTTTATGTTTTAAAAGTATAGATAATAAAAAATTATTTGACAATGAAGAAACTATTAGCATGGGAATAGTAATATCGTTAATTTTGGCAGGAACGTGGGGAGTCAGTTTTAAATCAATATCATTGATGAATATATTGGGACTTTATTTTGTATGTGTAGTTGGATTTACTTGTGGAAGTTCTGTCGGTGGGGGAGTTGGGGTTGTTTTAGGGTCTATAGTTGGAATGACATCTTTATCTATGCCAGTATATATAGCTGTTTTTGGAGTATGTGGTTTAATTGCAGGAGTTTTTAGAGATACAGGAAAATATTTTTCGGGTATTGCGTATGCTATTACATTTTTTATAATGCAAATTTATTTAGGAGTTGATTCTAGCTTTTTGGGATTTGAACTTTTAGCTTCTATGGCGTTATTTATGATAACTCCTAAAAAAATTTATAATAGAATTTGTTTAGAATTTAATGTTCAGGAAAAAAAGGAAGACTTAAATGATGGGTATATGCATAAAATAAGGGGGCTTTATGATGAAAGGTTAAATAAATTTTCTAATCTATTATTTAATATATCATACACCTTAGATTCTTTAGTGGATAATGAGAAACTTGAGATGAAAGGGAAAAGTTCGGCTCTGGTTGAAAATTTGGCGGATAGAGTATGTTGCAATTGTAATATGAAAAGTATTTGTTGGAAACAAGAAATGCATTATACCTATTCTGCATTTATGGAGCTTATACAAAATTATCAGGAGAATAATTTTCAGGTTCCTTATGAAATAGAAAGAAAATGCGTTAATAGAACTGCCTTAATGAAAAATACAGAGGATATAGTGAATAAATATATTATTAATGAGATGAAAAGAAGTAGTTTATGTGAGGGAAGGGAGCTACTTTCAAAACAGATAAAAAATATGGGTGAAACCGTTAAAAATATAGGAGGTGAGATACAAGATAATATATATATAAATATAGAATTAGAAAATAAGTTAAAGAGAATTTTAGATAAAAATAGAGTTAAATACAAAGATATTTTGTGTATTAAAGATGAAAGAAAAAGAGATATTGTAAAACTTATATTAAATTCGTGTGGGGGTAAAAAATATTGTAGTAAGGATGCTTTAGCATATGTAAATCAAGCAACAGGATATCCTATGTATGTTTGTGGAGATTCATGTCTTATAGACAAAGCGAATGGTACATGTAATGTTACTTATGAAAGAATACCCAAATTTCAAGTAAGTTCTTATGTAGCGATTAAATGTAAAGATGGAGAAAAATGTAGTGGTGATAGTTATAGTGCGAATAAATTAGATGATGGAACATATACGGCTATTATTAGTGATGGTATGGGCTCAGGACCTCAAGCTAGTAGGGAAAGTAAAGCATCTGTACAGCTTATAAATGAGTTTTGCAAAAATGGTTTTAGTAAGATAACGGCTATTAATGCTATAAATTCTATAATGAGTATGAAATTTTCTGAAACAGAGAAGTTTTCTACTTTAGATTTATGTAATATAGATTTATATACAGGTAGGGTGGAATTCATGAAGGTTGGAGCAGTAGATAGCTTTTTGAAAAAAGCTAATGATGTAGAAGTAATAAAGTCTAAAAGTTTACCAATAGGAGTCTTGGATACTGCTGATATAGAAATAGAGGAGAGAAAGGTTGATAATGGAGATATTATAGTCATGGTTAGTGATGGAGTTTTAGATTATAATGATGATTCTATCTTAAATGAAAAATTTATTAAGGAGTGTTTAAAGAGTATTAAAAGCAATGAACCGAAAGAAATTGCATGTGAAGTATTGAATAAGGCATTAAAACTTAGAGAATATAAAGTTAAAGATGATATGACAGTATTAGCATGTAAGGTTTATGGGGTTTATTAATATTATTTATACCTTAAGTTCATTAACATAAATTTAATTAATTGGTATTGCACTAATATATATTAAAAAATATAATTAACTTTAATTAATAAAATAATAAAGATGCTAGGAGTTGTGGTTACTAATGATAGATAAAGTTTTAAATTATATTGAAAAGTATAATATGATACAAAAGGGAGATAAAATTTTAGTAGCATTGTCGGGGGGGCCTGATTCTGTATGCCTATTACATGTTTTATATAGTTTAAGAAAAACATTGAATATAGAATTGTATGCAGCTCATGTTAATCATTGTTTGAGAGGCAAGGATGCAGATGATGATGAACAATATGTAAAGGATTTATGTAATGGACTTGGTATAAAAGTATTTACTCAAAAATTTAATGTAGAAAAATATGGAGAGGAAAAAGGCCTTTCTTGTGAAATGGCAGGAAGAGAAGTGAGATATAACTATTTTAATGAGCTAAGGAAAAAATATAATATACAAAAGATTGCCTTAGCTCATAATGCTAATGATCAAGCAGAAACTTTGTTAATGAGGATTATGAGAGGTACTGGGGTAGAAGGACTTTGTGGAATTAGACCTGTAAGAGATGAAATTTATATTAGACCTATCTTAGGAAGAACAAGAAAAGAAATTGAATCATATTGTGAAAATATAGGCTTAAAACCTAGAATAGATAAAACAAATTTAGAGTGTATATATAGTCGTAATAAGGTAAGGTTAGAGATAATACCTTATATGGAAGAGAATTTTAATAAAGATGTGGTGGCAGCTTTAAATAGACTTGGGGAAATAATGCAAGGAGAAAACGAACTTTTAAAAGAAATTTCTAAAGAATGTTACGAAAAATATTGTTATAAAGAACAAAATAGGGTTATAATAAGAAAGGAGGCATTCCATAATGAAAACGAAAATCTATTAGCGCGAGTTATTAGAAATGCTTTATATAAGCTTAAAGGTAATATGTATAACTTTGAAAAAAACCATATTAGTAGTGTTATAGAAATTGGACGTAACAGTACAGGAACACGAACAATACTTCCGAATGATGTGGTGGCGTACAATAATTATGGAGATGTCTATCTTTATTCAAAAGAAGATTTTGAAAATAGTTTTGGTAATAATTCTAACTGCAAACAGAAAGAAATATTTTTAAGAGATGGTAATGTTGTTTGTATCTCAGATATTAAAATTTCTCTGGAAATAATTCCGAAAGAAGAAGTAAACTTAACAGAAAGTAGTACATACACTAAATTTTTTAATTATGACAATATTAATGGAGATAAAAAACTTAGATACAGACAAGAAGGAGATATGTTTAATCCATTAGGGATGAAGGGAAATAAAAGTCTTAAAAAGATGTTTGTAGATATGAAAGTACCAAGAGAAAAAAGAAATGAAGTTCCTTTAGTTTGTTTTGGAGAAGATATAGCATGGATAGTAGGCTATAGAGTAAGTGAAAAATATAAAGTAACGGATAAGACAAAACAAGTGCTAAAAATAAAGATAGAGAGGGGAAAAAGTTAGATGTTACAAGATATTCAAGAAATTCTTTATTCAGAAGAACAGTTAAGAGGGAGAATTAAGGAACTAGGTGAGCAAATAAGTAGAGATTATAAAGGCAAGGAGTTGCTTTTAGTAGGTATTTTAAAAGGATCTGTAATGTTTATGTCAGATTTATTAAAAGAAATCACTATCCCTTGTCAAATGGATTTTATGGCCGTATCAAGTTATGGTATGTCTAGTACATCATCTGGGATCGTTAGGATTTTGAAGGATTTGGATTATGAAATAGAAGGTAAAAATGTATTGGTTATAGAAGATATAATAGATTCAGGTACTACTTTAAAGTACTTAATGAAATATTTAAAATCTAGAAATCCAGAAAGTGTAGAGATAGCTTGTCTTTTAAATAAGCCTGATAGAAGAAAAGTAGAATTAGATGTTAGGTATTTAGGATATGATGTACCGGACTACTTTTTAGTGGGTTATGGATTAGACTATGCTGAAATGTATAGAAATCTACCTTTTATAGGAATTTTAAAAGAAAGAGTCTACACGAAATAAAAAAGTTTATATCAAATTTAAATAAAAAGGATTAAAAACTAAATAATGTAGTATAATTAAAGTAATACATAGTTTATTAATGTTAAAGCTAAGAAAGTCGTATATATAGAATATTTTTCAATGAATTATTATTGAGAAAATAAGTTAAAATATATACGACTTTGAAGTTTTAGCAAAGCATTAATAAATAATTAATATTAATGTTATTGTAAATAAAAATTTCATATGATAAAATTTTATAGTAACTAAATAGAGAGGGGGGCCTGTTTTAATGAAAAAATTATCAAGTGCAACGGTCTGGATAATTGTTTTTGTATTGGCTATGGTGGCAGGTATGCTAGTGCTTGACTCCACGAAGTCTAGTGGAACTATGAGATATGATCAATTTGTTAAAGTATTAGATGAAAATAAAATAAAAACTGCCAATATACAACAAGAAGGAAGTTTGGCTATAATCTCTGGTCAACTTAAAAGTGATAACAAAAGTAAATATGAAGTAGTAATATCAACTAGATTACTAGATGAAATTATAGATAAAGGTAAATTAGAAGGTGTTAATTTACAATATTTAAAACCTGAAAGTTTCCCAGCATGGGTTCAATATTTACCAACACTATTGTTCATATTAATGCTTGTTTTCTTTTTCTTTATGTTTATGCAGCAATCACAAGGCGGTGGCGGTGGCCGTGGAGTTATGAATTTTGGAAAGAGTAAAGCAAGAATGGCCACACCGGATAAAAAGAAAATAGGATTTAAAGATGTTGCAGGCGCAGAGGAAGAAAAAGATGAATTAGCAGAAGTAGTTGATTTTCTTAAACAACCTAAGAAATACATTGAAATGGGAGCAAGAATACCAAAAGGAATTCTACTTGTAGGACCTCCAGGAACAGGTAAAACTTTACTTGCAAAAGCAGTAGCAGGTGAAGCAGGAGTACCATTCTTTAGTATATCAGGATCTGATTTCGTAGAGATGTTTGTGGGTGTTGGAGCTTCAAGGGTAAGAGACCTATTTGAGCAAGCAAAGAAAAATGCACCATGTATAGTCTTTATAGATGAGATTGATGCAGTAGGAAGACAAAGAGGAGCAGGTGTTGGTGGAGGACATGATGAAAGAGAACAAACATTAAACCAACTTCTAGTTGAAATGGATGGTTTTTCTGCTAACGAAGGAATTATAATGGTTGCGGCTACAAATAGACCGGACATTTTAGATCCAGCTTTATTAAGACCAGGTAGATTTGATAGACAAATTTTAGTCGGAGCTCCTGATGTTAAAGGAAGAGAAGAAATTTTAAAAATTCATTCAAGAAATAAGCGTCTTGAAGATTGTATAGATTTAAAAGTACTTGCTAAGAGAACACCAGGATTTACAGGTGCAGATCTTGAAAATTTAATGAATGAATCAGCTTTGTTAACAGTAAGAGCTAATAAAAAGGCTATAGGTATGGATGAGTT
Organism: Hathewaya limosa; assembly: GCF_030815255.1. Classification (NCBI taxonomy): domain Bacteria; kingdom Bacillati; phylum Bacillota; class Clostridia; order Eubacteriales; family Clostridiaceae; genus Hathewaya; species Hathewaya limosa. The sequence goes on along the minus strand of NZ_JAUSWN010000002.1, from coordinate 10,528 downwards.
AGAAGAAGCTATTACAAGAGTAATCGCTGGTCCAGAAAAGAAAAGCAGGGTTATTAGCGAAGATGATAGAAGACTTACAGCATACCATGAAGCTGGTCATGCGGTTGTTATGAGATACTTAAAACATGCAGATCCTGTTCATGAAATTAGTATTATTCCAAGAGGTATGGCAGGCGGATATACTATGAATCTGCCAGAGGAAGACAGAAGTTACACATCTAAGTCTAAATTATTAGATGAAATGGTAGGATTACTTGGTGGAAGAGTTGCAGAAAAACTTATAATTGGAGATATTAGTACAGGAGCTAAAAATGATATAGATAGAATGAGTTCTATAGCTAGAAAAATGGTTACTGAATATGGTATGTCTAATGAACTAGGACCTCTTTCATACGGAACTACTCATGGAGAGGTATTCTTGGGTAGAGATTTAGGACATGAAAGAAATTATAGTGAAGAAGTTGCATCTAGAATAGATAAAGAAGTATCTCAATTAAGTTTTAATGCTTATGATAGAGCTGAGAAAATTTTAACAGAAAAAATAGATAAACTTCATGCTGTAGCAGGAGCTCTTCTAGAAAGAGAAAGACTTACAGGCGAAGAGTTTGAACTTTTAATAAAAGGTGAACAATTACCACCGAAGGAAGAAAAAAAAGAAAAACTTAAGACAGAAGAAGTTAAAGATAATGTAGAAACATTATCAAATGAAGAGACAGTTTTAGAAAAAACTGAGGTTGAAGAAATAAAGAGTGTTGATGAATCTAAAAAGATAGAAGATCAACAAATTGAAGACGAACCAAAACAAGAAAAGTAAGAAAAAATAAATGAAACAAAAAAGGATAGTCATTTTCTAAAGGACTATCCTTTTTATATAAAATTTTAAGGGGGTCACTCTTATGAAAACCGATATTGAAATAGCGCAAGAAGCAAAAATGCAACATATATCAACTATAGCTAACAAGTTAGGACTTACAGAAGATAATATAGATTTTTACGGGAAGTACAAATGTAAAATAAATTTAGATGTTTTAAGCAAAAAATCTAATGCAAAAGGAAATTTAGTTTTAGTTACAGCTATTAATCCAACTCCAGCTGGTGAGGGAAAATCCACTGTAACTATAGGATTAAGTCAAGCACTTAATAAATTACATAAGAATTCAGTTGCTGTATTAAGGGAACCATCGTTAGGACCTGTATTTGGAATTAAAGGTGGAGCGGCAGGAGGCGGATATGCCCAAGTAGTCCCAATGGAAGACATAAATCTTCATTTTACAGGAGATATGCATGCTATAACAGCAGCTAACAATCTCTTAAGTGCAGCTATAGATAATCATATTCACCAAGGAAATTCTCTTAAAATAGATAGTAGGAGAATCAAATTTAAAAGAGTAATGGATATGAATGATAGGGCTTTAAGAAGTGTAGTAGTTGGTTTGGGTGGTAAACCTAATGGATTTGTTAGGGAAGATGAATTTATGATAACTGTTGCATCAGAGATTATGGCTATACTATGTTTAGCTAATGATCTTATGGATTTAAAAGAAAGAATGGGTAATATTCTAGTAGCGTATAATTTAGATGGAGAACCAGTATATTGTAAAGAATTAAAAGTAAATGGTGCTATGACTTTACTTATGAGAGATGCGATAAAACCTAATTTAGTTCAAACCTTAGAAAATACACCTGCTATTATTCATGGAGGACCTTTTGCTAATATTGCCCATGGTTGTAATAGTTTAATAGCTACAAAAATGGGATTAAAACTTTCAGATTATGTTGTAACTGAAGCAGGATTTGGAGCGGATTTAGGAGCAGAGAAATTTTTTAATATAAAATGCCGATATGGTGAATTAAAACCTAATTGTGTTGTATTAGTAGCTACTGTTAGGGCATTAAAACATCATGGAGGTATTAAGAAGGATCAACTTAATGAAGAAAATATAGAAGCATTATCTAAGGGAATACAAAATCTTGAAAAGCATATAGAAAATATTAAGAAGTTTGGAGTTCCAGTAATAGTTGCCATAAATAAATTTATTAGTGATACAGAAAATGAAATTAATTTTATTAAAGAGTTTTGCGATAAACTAGGTGTAAAAATAGCTTTATCAGATGTTTGGGCAAAAGGTGGAGATGGTGGTATAGAACTTGCGGAAAAAGTTGTTGATACTATTGAAAAACAGCAATGTAATTTTAAACCATTATATGAAGTTAATTTAAACATTAAAGAAAAAATAAATATAATAGCCAAGGAAATATATGGAGCTGATGGTGTAGATTTTGATAAAAATGCTTTAAAGGACATAAAGGAAATTGAATCTTTAGGATTAGATAAACTACCAATTTGCATGGCAAAAACTCAAAATTCATTGTCAGATAACCCTGCTCTTTTATCAAGACCAAAAGATTTTAATATATCTATAAGAGAAGTTAAAATATCTAGTGGTGCAGGATTTATCGTTGTTTTAACAGGTAATATTATGACAATGCCAGGTCTTCCTAAGGTTCCAGCAGCTAACAATATGGATATCTTAGAGGATGGATCTATTATAGGATTATTCTAATAAGTATTTAATAAGAATATATTGATTTTTAATCGTAAAAAGACGTAAGTTTATAAAATTATTGGAAATGCTTATCTACTTGACAAATAGGGTGGAGTTGTTACAATTAAATTATTGATTTAGATGAAATAACATAATAAAAGCAGCTATAAGCTGCTTTTGTTATGTTAATATACATATAAGTGGCAAGGTGGGTGCATAAAGTGATTTTAGTAATGGATATAGGAAATACTAATATAGTATTAGGAGTCTATGAGGGGGATGAATTAGTAGGATATTGGAGGTTATCAACAGATCCACATAAAACATCAGATGAATATGGTATTCAAGTTATGAAGCTTTTTGAATTTAATAATATACATATAAAAGATATAGAAGGGCTAATTGTCTCTTCGGTAGTTCCAAATATAATGTATACTATAGAGCATATGATTAGAAAATATATTGAGGTAAAGCCAATTATAGTAGGACCAGGTGTGAAAACGGGAATAAATATAAAGTATGATAATCCTAAAGAAGTAGGGGCTGATAGAATTGTAAATGCAGTTTCTGCTTATGATAAATATAAATCATCTCTTATTCTTATTGACTTTGGTACTGCAACCACTTTTTGTTCTATTACAGAAAAGGGAGATTACTTGGGAGGAGTTATATGCCCAGGAATTAAGATTTCAACACAGGCCCTAATAGAAAGGGCAGCTAAACTTCCAGAAGTTAATTTAGAAAAACCTAAAAGTATAATATGCAAAAATACGATAACAAGTATGCAAGCGGGTATTCTTTATGGATATGTTGGGCAAGTAGAATTTATAGTTAATAAAATGAAAGAAGAAATGATGGCTTTAGGAGAAAAAGAACCTATGGTTATAGCAACCGGAGGTTTAGCTAGTTTAATAAATGAAGAAGCTAAAAGTATAGATAAAATAGAACCTTTCTTAACATTAGATGGTCTTAGAATTATATATAATAAAAATAAGGAGTAATGCATTTTATGAAAATAGGAAACCTGGAATTTGAAAATTCTACGTTTTTAGCACCTATGGCTGGAGTTACAGAGGTAGCCTACAGAGAAATATGTACAGAGTTAGGGTGTGGACTTACATATACTGAAATGGTAAGTGCAAAGGGATTGTATTATGGAAGTGAAAATACAGAGGCATTAATGAAAGTATCACCAAAGTGTAAGGCTTCAGCAATACAGATTTTTGGAAGTGATCCCGAGATTATGGCTAATGTTTGTGAAAAGTTTTTAAATAATAATGATAACTTTTCTATAATAGATATTAATATGGGATGTCCAGTACCTAAAATAGTTAAAAATGGTGATGGATCTGCATTAATGAAAAATCCTAAGTTAGCAGGTAATATTATAAGAAAGATTAAGAGTGTTACATCAAAACCTGTTACTGCAAAGTTCAGAAAAGGCTTTGATGAAGATAATATAAATGCTGTAGAGTTTGCAAAAGAATTAGAGGATGCAGGTGTAGATGCAATTACTGTTCATGGCAGGACTAGAAAACAAATGTATGAGGGGAAAGCTGATTATAATATTATTAGAAAAGTAAAAGAGGCAGTTTCTATACCGGTTCTAGGGAATGGTGATGTTTTTAGCGTGGAAGATGCCATGAGGTTAAAACAAGAAACAAACTGTGATGGTATAATGGTTGCTAGAGGAGCTATGGGAAACCCTTGGATATTTGAACAAATAAATAGTGCAATAAAAGGGGAAAATATAAAATATCCAACAGATAGAGAAAAGGTAGAAATGTGTATAAAACATTATAAACTTACTCTAAACTATGAAAATGAATATAAGGCTGTTAGAGAAATGAGAAAACATGTAGCTTGGTATATAAAAGGAATCAAAAATTGTACAGATATAAAAAATGAAATAAATACAAAAAATAACTCAGATGAAGTTATAGATATATTATCAAACTATGCAAGTATGTTATAATATAGTAATACGTGTAATCCAGAGTGTTTTATAATGTTGACTTTAATATTACTCTGTTTTATAATTAGTTAAATAGTTAAGAACAATATATTTTTTAGAAATAGATACAAAAAATGTAAGAAGTATTTATATAAAGGAGCGAAATAAATGAGTGATTCAAAGAAATATATGATGACACCAGAAGGAATAGAAAAGTTAGAAGATGAATTAGAATTTTTAAAAACTGTTAAAAGAAGAGAAATAACAGAAAAAATAAAAGTAGCTCTTTCTTTTGGAGATTTAAGTGAAAATGCCGAATATGATGAAGCTAAAAATGAGCAGGCATTCTTAGAAGCAAGAATAGCAAATATAGAAAATACTCTTAGAAATGCAATAGTAATAGATGAAACAGACTTAAAAGATAATACAGTAAACTTAGGGTGTGTTGTTAAAGTTAAAGATTATACATTTGATGAAGAGGTTGATTTTAAAATAGTAGGATCTGCAGAAGCTGAACCTATGGAATATAAAATATCTAATGAATCACCAGTTGGAAGTGCATTAATGGGTAGAAAAGTTGGTGATGTAGTAGAAGTAGCTATTCCTGATGGAATGAGCAAATATGAAATTTTAGAAGTTAAGAGAGGATAGGAGGACTTGTAATGGCAGAAGAAAAGCAATTAACAAAGGAAGAATTAAAAGAACAAAAGTTAGCTAAAAAAGAAGAACAAGAATATAATGAACAAATGGCTCAAAGGGTTGAAAAATTAAAAGAACTTCAAGAACAAGGAAAAGATCCATTTGATGTTTATACAGTAGAGGTTACTCATTCTTCTAAAGAAGTTAAAGATAACTTTGAGGAATTGGAAGGAAAAGATGTTACTGTGGCAGGTAGACTTATGTCTAAAAGAGTACATGGTAAAGCTGGTTTTTCAGATCTTCATGATAGATATGGTAAACTTCAAATGTACATCAAGTTAGATGATGTTGGAGAAGAAAAATTAAAGGAATTTAAAACATTTAACGTAGGAGATCTTTTAGCAGTTACAGGTTCAGTATTTAAAACTAAGACTGGTGAAGTTTCTATACATATAAAGGACTTCCAATTAACTTGTAAGTCAATAAGACCTCTTCCAGAGAAGTGGCATGGATTAAAAGACCCAGATTTAAGATATAGACACAGAGAAGTAGATGTTATAATGAATCCTAAAGTTAAACAAACTTTAGAAAATAGAAGTTCTATAATGAGATATATAAGAGAATATCTAGATAATAGAGGATTTATGGAAGTAGAAACTCCTATACTTTCTCCTATAGCTAGTGGTGCTGCAGCAAGACCATTTATGACTCACCATAATGCATTAGATATAGATATGTATCTAAGAATAGCAACAGAATTATATTTAAAAAGATTAATCGTTGCAGGATTTGAAAAAGTGTATGATATGGGTAAAAACTTCAGAAATGAAGGAATAGATGTTAGACATAATCCAGAATTTACAATGATAGAGTTATATGAAGCATATGCTGATTATAATGATATGATGGAAATTACTGAGAATATGATAGCTTATGTTGCTGAAAAAGTTTTAGGAACAACTAAGATTAGCTACGAAGGAACTGAAATTGATTTAACTCCACCATGGAGAAGAGTTACTATGGAAGATGCAGTTAAAGAATATGCAGGTGTTGATTTTACTCAAATTAAAACAGATGAAGAAGCTCAAGCAATAGCTGTGGAAAAACATTTAGAATTCAAGAAAGATATCAAATTCTGTACAAAGGGTGATATTTTAAATGCATTATTTGAAGAATATGCAGAAGATAAAATGATTCAACCAACATTTATATGTGATTATCCAGTTGAAATTTCTCCTTTAACTAAGAAGAAAAGAGGAAATTCTGAGTATACTGAAAGATTTGAAGGGTTTATTTTCGGTAGAGAAGTTTGTAATTCATATTCAGAATTAAATGATCCAATCGTTCAGAGAGAAAGATTTATGCAACAGCTTAAAGAAAGAGAACTAGGTGATGATGAAGCATACTTAATAGATGAAGACTTCATGTATGCACTAGAAGTTGGTATGCCTCCAACTGGTGGATTAGGAATAGGAATCGATAGAATAATAATGTTCTTAACAGATTCTTCTTCAATAAGGGATGTTATACCTTTCCCAACAATGAAGCCAGAACAAAAATAATTTGGCGCATAATGGTTAATTACAATGGATGCCTAGAATTTAGGCATCCATTTATAAAATTATAGAGTTTTTGGAAAATAAGTAAAATTTACATACATTTATAAGAAGTGGAGGAATAAGTATGGCAGTACAGAAAACTATGGATAAGATAGTAGCATTGTGTAAGACAAGAGGATTTATATTTGCAGGGTCTGAAATATATGGAGGTCTTGCAAATGCATGGGATTATGGTCCATTAGGAGTTGAATTTAAAAATAATGTAAAAAAAGCATGGTGGAAAAAATTTGTTCAAGAAAGTCCATATAATGTAGGATTAGATTGTGCTATATTAATGAATCCTGAAACTTGGGTAGCATCAGGACATTTAGGTAATTTTTCAGATCCATTAATGGACTGTAAGGATTGTAAGGCTAGATTTAGAGCTGACAAAATAATAGAAGATTATATGACAGCTCAAGGTGCTGAAGTTGCTAGTGCTGATGGATGGAGCAATGAAGAATATGAAAAATATATAGAAGAACATGATATAGTTTGTCCTAAATGTGGTAAAAAGAATTTTACTACAATAAGAAAATTTAATCTTATGTTCAAAACATTCCAAGGTATTACAGAAGATAGCAAAGCAGAAATATATCTAAGACCAGAAACAGCACAAGGTATATTTGTAAACTTTAAATCAGTTCAAAGAAGCACAAGAAAAAAAGTACCTTTTGGGATTGCTCAAATAGGTAAATCATTTAGAAATGAAATAACACCAGGTAACTTTACATTTAGAACAAGAGAATTCGAACAAATGGAACTTGAATTTTTCTGTAAACCAGGAACAGACTTAGAATGGTTTGCATATTGGAAAGAATATTGCTTAAACTTCTTATTTAATCTAGGAATGACTAAAGAAAATATAAGATATAGAGATCATGGTGAGGAAGAATTATCATTCTATAGTAATGCTACTTCAGATATAGAATATCTATTCCCATTTGGATGGGGTGAATTATGGGGTGTAGCGGATAGAACTGACTATGATTTAAAGAAGCATAGTGAACATTCAGGAACAGATATGACTTATATGGATCCTGTAACAAATGAAAAATACATTCCTTATTGTATAGAGCCATCTTTAGGTGCTGATAGGGTAGCACTTGCATTTTTAGTTGATGCATATGATGAAGAAGAGCTAGAAAATGATGATGTAAGAACAGTTTTACACTTACATCCAGCATTAGCACCATTTAAAGCTGCTATTCTTCCACTTTCAAAAAAACTTTCAGATAAAGCAAACGAAGTTTATTCAATGCTTGCTAAAAAATTCAATGTAGAATATGATGAAACAGGAAGTATAGGTAAGAGGTATAGAAGACAAGATGAAATTGGGACTCCTTATTGTATAACAGTGGATTTTGAAACATTAGAAGATAATCAAGTAACTGTAAGAGATAGGGATACTATGGATCAGGTAAGAATTAATATAGATGATTTAACAAAATTCATAGAAGAAAAAATTGAATTTTAGATAAAATAAAGAGATGTAGAAATTTTATGCTACATCTCTTTATTTTATTATTTTACAAAAAATTTAAATATATTAATAAATATCATAAAATAAAAAAATAACCGGATTTTCGAAATCCGGTTTAAAGGGGTTAATCATGGGGTTGCTATCTTATTTGTGATAATTATGGGGATATGTCAATGATTAACCTATACTTGGGGAATTATCTATATCATTTCTTTACGGCACATATATATATTAACATAATAAGTCGAAATTTGCAATATTAAGTCAAAAAATATTTTTTATATTTTTAAATTAAATTTGATTATATATCTATACGATTGCAAATGTCTTATAGAAGCATAAGATTTAATTGGTATAATGATTACATTTTATATAAATATGAGTATAATATAAATGAAACATTGTTTTCAGCAATGGCAATTTTGGAGGCGGTTAGATGAAAAAAGATTTTATGGAATTTAAAACATTTATTAAAGATAAACAAGTCGGAGTTGTAGGGATAGGTATTAGTAATATACCTCTTATATATTTTTTATTAGATTTGGGTGCTAAGGTTACTGCTCTAGATAAAAAAACAGAAGATAAACTAGATAAAAAATTACTTGAAGATTTTAATGGTAGGGGAGTAAAGTTAGTCTTAGGAGAAGAATATTTAAATGATTTAACTTATTTTGATGTTATCTTTAAAACTCCTTCTATGAGAATAGATAATCCAGCTTTGGTTAAGGCAAAGGAAGCAGGGGCATATATAACATCTGAAATGGAAGAGTTCGTTAGATATTGTCCGGCTAAAATTTATGCTGTAACAGGAAGTGATGGAAAGACTACTACAACTACATTAATATATAATATGTTAAAAGAGCAAGGGTTTAAAACATGGGTAGGTGGTAATATTGGTACACCTCTATTTTCAAAAATTGAAGAGGTCAAAAAAGATCATCGAGTTGTGTTGGAACTTTCAAGTTTTCAACTTATGACTATGAATGTATCACCAGAAATTGCTATAGTTACAAACTTAAGTCCTAATCATTTAGATATGCATAAGGGTATGGAAGAATATATAAATGCTAAGAAGAATATATTTAAATACCAAAATGATAATGATTTACTTATTTTAAATAGGGAAAATGATATAACTTATTCTTTCTTAGGAGAACAAAAAGGAAGAGTAAAATTCTTTAGTAGTAAAAGAAAAATAGAAGATGGTTCATATTATGAAGAAGGGATATTGTATGTTAATGGAGAAGAAATCTGTAAAAGGGATGAAATAATTATTAGAGGAATGCACAATGTAGAAAATTATTTAGCGGCATTTTTAGCAGTACACTCTGAAGTTTCTAAGGAAAATATGAAAAAAGTTGCAACAACTTTTAAAGGGGTAGAGCATAGATGTCAATTCATACGTGAATTAAGAGGAGTTAAATACTATAATGATTCTATTGCATCAAGCCCTACTAGAACATTAGCTACAATTTCTTCGTTTGATCATCCTGTTATATTAATAGCTGGAGGATACGATAAGAATATACCATTTGAACCCTTAGCAGAGCAAGGATATAAAAATATAAAAAGTTTAATATTATTAGGAAATACAAAAGATAAAATCAAACAAGTTTTTGAAAACGTAATAGAAAAAAAGAAAATTCAAATGCCTATATATATGGTTGAAACTCTTGAAGAAGCAGCTAATAAGGGAAAAGATATAGCTGAAAGTGGAGATTGTGTATTATTATCACCATCATGTGCAAGTTTTGATATGTTTCCTAACTTTGAAGTAAGGGGAAATGTTTTTAGAGAGGTAGTTGAAAATTTAAAATAAGAATTAACTTTATAGAGACTATATATAACAGATAAAACAAAGGTTATTTTTAACTAAAAAAGATAACCTTTGTTTTATACAATTCACAGAATACCCTATTAATAATAGAAAAAAAGAGGTACTCTAAATAATCTTAATATAAACTTTACCATGTGTATCGGTATAAGAAAATATAAGAAATAACAACAAAATAAACGTAAGAAAAATATAATCTAGTATAATAAAGATAAGTAATATAATTATATGATCTGTATATGATATTATATTTCTTGTCGCTACAGTAAAGTAGCATCACAACAAAAATAAATTGAAAAATATTTAAAAAATGTTGTTGACAAGTTTTAAAAAAAATGATATGATAAATGAGTCGCTTGGTAAAAGTGATGAAATAGAATGATCTTTGAAAATTAAACAGAGTATGATAAACAACTCGTATTCTTTTGAAATAAAAATTAAATGCTTAGCAAGTAATGCTTAAGTCAGAACAAA